>DATKBJ010000101.1:0-42226 GCA_035514135.1 Gaiellaceae bacterium
ACCGCCTGCTCGTGGCCGTACTCCATGACGAGGTTCTGGTCGAAGAAGCCGAAGGCCTGCTTGTTCGGCGTCGCGGTGAGGCCGATCGTGAAGGCGTCGAAGTAGTCGAGCACCTGCCGCCAGAGGCCGTAGATCGAGCGGTGGCACTCGTCGACGATGACGATGTCGAAGAACTCTGGCGGGAGCTCGGGGTCGTACTCGACCGGGAGGAGCGTCGTGCCCAGCTCGTAGGCGGAGTGCTCGTCGAGCTCCTCCTCGAGCGCGGCCTCGCCGCGGAGGATCGAGTAGACCCGCTGGATCGTCGAGATGGTCACGCGGCAGACGGGGTCGACGTGGTTCGAGGAGAGATGCTGGACGTTGTAGAGCTCGGTGAACTTGCGGCCGTCGTCGGGCGTCGAGAAGCTCTGGAACTCCTTCAGCGTCTGGCGGCCGAGGTTCGCGCGATCGACGAGGAAGAGGATGCGCCGCGCGTCCGCGTGCTTGACGAGGCGGTAGGCGATGTTCGCGGCGGTGAAGGTCTTGCCCGATCCGGTCGCCATCTGGATGAGCGCGCGCGGGCGGTTGGCGGCCAGCGATCGCTCGAGGTTCTGGATCGCCGTGAACTGGGCCTCCCAGAGACCGTTCCGGCCGAGCGGCGGCAGCGTGCGCAGGCGGTGGCGCAGCGTCGGGCCGCGCGGGTGGTCGCGAATCTGCTCGAGCCAGCCCGCGAGCGTCGCGGGTTGATGGAACGAGAAGACCTCGCGGCTCGCCGCGTCGGGGTCGAGCGTGTTCGTGAAACGGGTCTCGACGCCCGTCGACTCGTAGACGAAAGGGAGCGCGCCTTCGACGGCCGTCGGAACGTCATCCGGCACGCCCTCGACGTACTTTGCCGTTTGCCAGGCAACGCCGCTGAGCGTCTCGCCCCCCTTCTTCGCCTCGATCACGCCGACGGCTTCGCGATCGACGAAGAGGAGGTAGTCGGCGCGGCCGTGCGGCTGTTTCATGACGAACTCGCGGACGGCGACGCCGCGGCCGGCGGCGAGGTTCACGGCACGCGCGTCCTGCACCGCCCAACCCGCAGCCATGAGCTTCGCGTCGATCTCGACGCGGGCCTTCGCCTCGGGTGTCAGGTACGCGAGCTCGCCGTCCGTCACGGGCGCATCTTCGCCCAGAAAGCGGCTTACATCAGGTGGCGCTGATCAGCTGCCTTCGGCGGCGGCGCGCTTCTCCGCGCTGAGCACGCGGTAGCGCTCGATCATCTCGCGAAGCCGGCGATCGAGGTCCTCGCGGCGCGCCAGCTCGGCCGCCCGCTCCTCAGGCGTCATCTTCTTCCTCTTCCTCGCCATCATCGTCCTCCTCTCTCCAGACCACAGCGTCGTGAATCTCGTAGACGGCGGCCTTGATGTCGAAGACCGCCTCGAGCATCAGCTGCGTTGCTTCGACATCCTCCATGGTCTGATGGTGCCGGACAACGCGGCCGGTGTGCAAGACGTCCTCGCAGGGCGTGGCCGCTCAGGCGGGCGCGGGCTCGAAGCGGAGCTTCGCGACCCTCGGCGGCACGCGCGTGGGGTACTCGCGCGTGAAGCACGCGCGGCAAACCGAGTCCTCCGGGAGCTCGGTCGCCGCCTGCATGCCGTCGACCGAGAGGTAGTGCAGCGAGGTCGCGTCGATGTGGGCGCGCATCTCCTCCACGGAGCGGTGCGCGGCGGCGAGCTCGTCCTCGTCGGCCATGTCGATCCCGTAGAAGCACGGGGAGACGACCGGGGGCGACGACACACGCACGTGCACCTCGGCGGCGCCGGCATCGAAGAGCATCTGCACGAGCTGGCGAGTCGTGTTCCCGCGAACGATGGAGTCGTCGACGACGACGATGCGCTTGCCCTCCACGACGCCGAGCGGGTTGAACTTCATGCGGATTCCCTGCTCGCGCATGCCCTGGTCGGGCTGGATGAACGTGCGGGCGACGTAGCGGTTCTTGATCAGCGCCTCGTTGTACGGGATCCCGGACGCCTTGGAGAAGCCGATCGCGGCAGGCGTGCCGCCGTCGGCGACGCCGATGACGAAGTCGGCCTCGGCGGGCGCCTCCTGCGCGAGCTGCGCTCCCATCCGCACGCGCGCGCCGTGCACCTCGACCCCGCCGACGCGCGAGTCGGGTCGCGCGAAATAGACGTGCTCGAAGATGCAGAGAGCGTTGCGCGCCTGCGGAACTGCCTGCGCGGCGTGGAGCCCACCGCTGTCGACCCACACGACCTCACCAGGCTGGACATCGCGGACGACATGGGCGCCGATGAGATCGAGTGCGCACGTCTCGGACGCAACGACCCAGTCGTCGCCGAGCTGCCCGAGGGTGAGGGGGCGGAAGCCGAGCGGATCGCGGAACGCGACGAGCGTGTCGTCCACGAGCGCCGTGACCGAGTAGGCGCCCTGCAGGCGAGCCATCGCCGAGGCGACGGCTTCGACGAGCGGAGCCGGGTCACTGGCGATCAGCGCGGCGATGACCTCGGAGTCGAGGCCCGAGGCGAGTTGTATACCGTCGTCGATGAGCTGCGCGCGAAGCTCCTCGACGTTGACGAGGTTTCCGTTGTGCCCCAGGGCGACGGTTCGCGCTCGTCCGTGGTGGATCAGCGGCTGCGCGTTCGACCACTTGTTCGCGCCGGTCGTCGAGTAGCGCGTGTGCCCGATCGCAACCTCGCCCGGCAGCGCCTGGAGCTGCTGCTCGTCGAAGGCGTGAGCCACGAGACCCATCTCGCGGAGCACGGTCAGGCGGCCGCCGTCCGATACGGCGATCCCCGCGGATTCCTGACCGCGATGCTGCAATGCGAACAGGCCGAAGTACGCGAGACGCGAGACGTCCCGCTCGTCCGAACGGATTCCGAAGACTCCACACATCAGCTGTGCGCAAGACCGGTGTCCGCACGCGCGGACACCGGTCGCGCGAAGACCCCTGAAGGCGTCCGCTTCGCGGCCGCGACGTCGGTGGTGATCACATTCCGTCCTCTCGTTGCCAGACGCTCCGCAGGCGAGAGAGCTCCACGCCGAGGAGACTACCGCCGCCGGCTTCGCCGATCCGCCGGAGCGGCACGCCCGACTCGGCCGCAACCGACTCGATCTCCTCGGCCGCATCCGGCGCACACGCGATGACCGCCCGACCGCCGACCTCGCCGAACAGCTCGACCGGGTCGTCGCGCACGTCGAGCGTCGCTCCGAGATCCGAGTGGATGGCCGCCTCGGCCAGACAGACGGCGAGTCCGCCCTCTGCCGCGTCGTGCACGAGCGTCGCTTCGGGCGCGATGCGCCAGAGGAACGACACGAGTCGCGCTTCCCCCGCGAGATCGAGCGGCGCCGGAGTCCCGCTCACCTCGCCGTAGCGCGCCTGGTACTCCGAGCCGGCGAGGGAGAGCGGAGACGCGAACGCCGCGAAGATCGCATCGCCGTCACGCCAGCCCTTCGGCACGCGGCGTACGTCCTCGACGAGCCCGACTGCGCCGACGACCGGCGTTGGATGGATCGCGCGTCCGTTCGTCTCGTTGTAGAGCGAGACGTTCCCGGAGACGATCGGCACGCCGAGCGCCTCGCACGCGGCGGCGATCCCGTCGATCGCCTCGGCGAGCTCCCAGCCGATCTCCGGCTTCTCCGGGTTCCCGAAGTTGAGGCAGTCGGTGAAGCCGATCGGCTCGCCGCCGACACACGCGACGTTGCGGGCAGCCTCGAGCACCGCGAGTGCTCCACCCGTGAACGGGTCGAGCCGCGCGATGCGGCCCTGCCCGTCGAGCGACAGCGCGAGTCCGCGCATCGACGGTCTGAGGCGCAGCACCGCTGCATCGAGGCCCGGCCGGCGAACCGTGCGCGAGCCGACGAGCTGGTCGTAGCGGCGGTAGACGAACTCCCTGCTGCGCAGCGCAGGCGAGCCGAGCAGCTCGACGAGCGCATCGGTTGAGGCGGGCGCCTCGACGATCGCGCGTGCCGGCGTCGCGGGGCGTCGCTCCTGCGCGACCTCGTAGCGCGGGCACTCCTCGGTCAGGAGCCGCGCGGGGACCTGCCCCACCACGTCATCCTCCCAGAAGGCGCGAAGCTCACCGGAGCCGGTCACCTCGCCGATCGCGGCGTGCTGCAGCTCCCACCGATCGAGCACCGCTTCGACCGCCTCGAGCATCTGCGGGCGGACGATGGCGATCATTCGCTCCTGGCTCTCGGAGATCATGACCTCCCAGGGCTCCATCCCCTCCTCGCGCAAGGGCACGCGGTCGAGGTGCACGTCGATCCCGAAGTCGGCGGCCATCTCGGACAGCGAGGACGCGATGCCGGCCGCGCCGCAGTCCTGGAGCGACTCGACGAGGCCCGACGAGACGAGCTCGACGGACGCCTCGATGAGCTTCTTGCCCGTGAACGGGTCCCCGATCTGGACGGAGGGGCGTTTGTCCGCGGCAGCGTCGTCGAGCTCCTGGCTGGCGAGCACGGACGCGCCCCCGATGCCGTCGCGGCCAGTCGTCGCCCCGTACAGGACGACGAGGTGACCCGCTGTGGTCGCCTTCGCCCGCATCAGCCGCTCGACCGGGAGCAGCCCGACACACATCGCGTTGACCAGGCAGTTGTCGCGGTAGGCGTCGTCGAACACTGCCTCCCCACCGACTGTCGCAACACCCACGGAGTTGCCGTACGCGCCGATGCCGCCCACAGCACGTGAGAATGCGTGATCCGGCTCGGCGAAACGCAAGCCGTCGAGGAGCGCGACCGGCCGCGCGCCCATCGCGACGATGTCGCGGAGGATCCCGCCGACTCCGGTCGCGGCACCCTGGAAGGGCTCGACCGCGGACGGATGGTTGTGGCTCTCGACCTTGAACGCGACCGCGAGGCCGTCCCCGAGATCGAGGACGCCGGCGTTCTCCCCCGGCCCCTGCAGCACGCGCGGGCCGCTCGACGGCAGCCGCTTCAGAAGGAGTGCGGAGTGCTTGTAGCCGCAGTGCTCCGACCACAGGAGCGAGAAGACCGCCAGCTCGAAATCGTTCGGGTCGCGCGCGAGGAGCGAGCGGATTCGCTCGAACTCCACGTCCGTGAGGCCGAGTGCGCGATGGAGCGCCGGATCCGCCGCGGTGCTCAGAACGTGAGCTTAGCGATAGCGTCCGACCGCGCATGGAGTGAGGCGAAGGGGCGGGTAGCCTCACGAGGGTGCGCTCCTACTGGCTCCTGATTCTCCTGCTCGCGGGGATGTGGGGTGCGTCGTACCTCTTCATCAAGGTCGCGGTGGAGGACATCCCGCCCGCGGCCATGACGGAGTTTCGTGTCCTCGGCGCGGGCCTGCTGCTCGCCGGCTACCTCGTGTGGCGGATGGGCGCCGCACGCGCCGTCGCCGAGCTGCGCGCCGCCTGGCGGCCGTGTCTCGTGCTCGGCGTGATCAACGGCGCGCTCCCGATGGGGCTCGTGGCGTGGGGTGAGACGCACATCGACTCGAGCGTCGCGGGGATCGCGCAGGCGACCGTGCCGATCTTCACCTTTCTTCTCGCCGCGCGGTTCCTGCCGCACGAGGCCGTAGGCCCGCTGCGCGTGGTCGGCGTCGCGCTCGGCTTCCTCGGAGTCGCCGCGCTCGCCGGCTTCGATGCCGGAGCCGGATGGTGGGCGATCGCCGGAACGCTCGCTGTCGTCGTCTCGTCGATCTCGTACGCAAGCGGCGGCGTCTACGGCCAGCTGCAGGTGCGCGACATCCCCGGTCCTGTCCTTGCAACGGGATCGATGCTGGGCGCGGCGCTCGTCCTCGCGCCGCTCGCAGTCGTGGACCCGCCCCGCGAGCTGCCGGGAACGACCGCAGTCGCCGGGCTCGTCGCGCTGATCCTCATCCCGACCTTCGCCGGACAGCTTCTTCTCTTCCGCGTGCTGCGACTGCACGGGAGCCGCAAGCTCTCGATCGTGACCTACCTCATGCCCGTCTTCGCGGTCGTGTACGGCGCTGTGCTCCTCGACGAGCCGGTGACCGCGGCGATACTCGCCGGGTTCGGACTCATCGTCGTCGGTGCGGCGCTCGCGTCCGGCCAGCGCTTCTTCGGCGTGCGTGTGCAGGAGTCAGCCGCGTGAACGTCACGATTCGTCGCGCGCGGCTCGACGATGTCGACTTCCTCGTCGAGCTCGTGACCCACGAGGACGTCGAGCCGTTTCTCGCCGCCGTCCGGCCCAAGGATCCCGACACGATCCGCGCGGAGATCGAACGCTCGCAGGCCGAGGCCGACGCGTTCGGCGTCTTCGTCATCGAGGTCGACGGCGAACGCGCCGGGACGATGCGCTTCTCGCGCGCGAACATGCGCAGCCGCATCGCCGATCTCGGTGGGCTCGCCGTCCACCCCGACTTCCGCGGCGCAAAGGTGGCGGACAGCGCCGCGCGCCTCTTCCAGCGCCATTTATTCGACGAGCTCGAGTTCCATCGCGTCCAGATGGAGGTCTACGGCTTCAACGAGCGGGCAATGGCACACGCCGAGCGCGCCGGCTTCACGCGCGAGGGCGTGCGGCGGAAGGCGTACTGGCGAGACGACGAGTGGGTCGACGGCGTGCTCTACGGGCTCGTCGCCGAGGATCTCGGCTAATGCCTGCCGTTTGACGTCGTCTGCGCGACCGCGCGGAGCAGCGCATCGCGGATCCACTCGGCTTCGGGCCACCCCGACGGGCCGCGGTGCGTGCGATAGATCCGGTCGTCCGCGCTGAACTCGTCATAGAGAGGCGCCGGGTCGACGTCGCGTCCGTCGACGAGGACGGTGGGAGAGCCGAGCACGCGATACTCCTCGGCGTCGGTGTCGTCCGCGACGTCGACGACCTCGATCTCCGCCTGAACGCCGACCTCGTCGACGACTCGCTCGACGACGATGATCGCCATCCCTCGATTCGGGCAGTCCTCGCGCGCGAGGATCTCGATTCGTACAGATCCGTTCGCTTCCGTCGCCACGTCGGCCCCTCCCCAGGGGTGAGCGTTCGATTGCGTGCCTGTTGCTGACGCTAGTCACCCGAACGGGGGACGCAATCGCTCGAACGAGGGACTGATGCGCTCTTCCGATGATGTTATGTTATGTCCGATGTTCATCGGACATAACTCCCTCACCTGCGAGGTGGCAGCTGGATCCGCGTTCGCACTGCTCGCGCGGCTGGCCGTCACCTCGCGAGTGGCGAGCGACGAGCTTCCAGGCGATGTCGGAGCCGCGCTGGCCGCCGTCGGCGACACCGAGGGCGACTCTTGGCTCAACCTTCTTGGAGTCGCGCTCGACGCGGGACCGCCGTTCACCGTCGAGCGGCTCCTCGCCGCGTTCGAGTCGCTCGACGGCGTCGAGCTCCGGCGTCACCTGCTGGGTCGCTACGCGTGGTCGTGGTGCACACTCGCAGGAATCGGCGACATCGAGGCCGCGGCCGCGGGCGACTCGGCCGCCGCCGCGCGCCTGCTGGCGCATCCGAGGTACTACGCGGGCCACGCTCGGCAGTCGCTCGGGACGCTGCTAAGCCTCGAACCGGAGGAGACCCATCGCCGGATCGTTACCGCTGCCGAAGCCGGCTCGAGGTTGCTGCTCGCGCCGACGGCGTCGGCGGGGCTCGAAGCCGCCGCCAGCCAGGCCGCAACGCTGCTCGCCACTGAGCCGGCGCTCACCGCCATCGAGCGGATCGCGCGCGGATACCGCTACGTCCCCGAGCTCGAGGCCGAGCGCGTCATCCTCGTCCCCCACCTCGAGCCGCGACTATCGCTCGTGCTCGCCCAGCACCGCTCGGCGCGGCTCATCGCCTACCGAGTCGAGCCGGACCGCGGGAGCGAGGAGCGCCTGCTCACCCTCGGCCGTGCGCTCGCAGACCCGAAGCGGGTCGAGATCCTGATGCTCGTGGGTCGAGGCGTCGCGCGCGCGGCCGATCTCGTCGACGCGACGGGCCTCACGCGCTCGACCGTCCACCACCACCTCGCACAACTCCGCGACGCGGGCCTCGTCGCGCTGGAGGGCAACGCCCGTGCCTACACCTATGTCCCGCGAGCGAAGGCCGTCGACGAGGCGGCCGCGCTCCTTGCAGACATCGTCCGAACGGAGGAAGACTGATGCGCTACACGCTTCTCGGCCGCAGCGGTCTTCGAGTCTCGGAGATCGCGCTCGGAACCATGACCTTCGGCGAGACCTGGGGATGGGGCGCGTCCGAGGACGAGTGCCGCCGGATGTTCGAAGCATTCGTGGAAGCGGGGGGGAACTTCGTCGACACCGCCTGCAACTACACCGACGGCGAGAGCGAGGAGATCCTCGGCCGGCTCGTCGCGCCTGATCGCGAGCGCTTCGTCGTCGCGACGAAGTACACGCTGTCCGCTCGTCGCGACGACCCGAACGCGGGCGGGAATCACCGCAAGAACCTCGTCCAGACGGTCGAGGCGAGTCTCCGCCGGCTCGGCACCGACTACGTCGACCTCCTCTGGCTCCACATGTGGGACGGCATGACACCCGTGGAGGAGGTCGTGCGGGCGCTCGACGACCTCGTCTCGTCGGGCAAGGTGCTCTACGTCGGCATCTCCGACACGCCGGCCTGGGTCGTGTCCCAGGCCGTGTCGATCGCCGACCTCCGCGGGTGGTCGCGCTTCGTGGCGCTCCAGGCCCCGTACTCGCTGGCCGATCGGGACGGCGAGCGCGACCTGCTCCCCATGGCGCGTGCGCTCGGCCTCACATTCACGCCCTGGGGAATGCTCGAGGGCGGCGCGCTCACCGGGAAGTACCTCGACGAGAGCGACGAGCCCCGTCGCCACGACGCGGTCGGTCCGAGGACGAACGGGATGGCACGGGAGGTCGTCGCCGTTGCCGACGAGATCGGCGTCACGCCGGCACAGGTTGCGATCGCGTGGGTGCGCGCGCAACCCTGGCACATCGTGCCCATCGTGGGCGCCCGCACCGAGGCGCAGCTTCGAGAGAACCTCGGCGCGCTCGCGGTCGAGCTCTCGGCAGCGAACGTCGAGCGGCTGAGCGCGGTCAGTGAGTTCCGGCTCGGATTCCCGCGCGAGTTTCTCGAGTCGGAGCACGTGCGCGGGCTGATCTTCGGCGAGACGTTCGAGCTGATCGACGACCCCCGGGCGCCGAGCCCGCGCGAGACGGTGCCGGCGCCGGCCTAGAGACCCAACGCGCGATCGAGAACCGTGTCCCGTGCGTTCGCAGCGACGCAACCCTGCGAACGTCTTCCTGTGGCTCCTCGAGCCCGACGAGGCGCGGGAGCAGCTGGCGCAGGAGCGGCTGTACTCGCGCGCACGCCTCGACGAGCTCGAGCGGACAAGGCGGGACCGCGTGGCCCGGGACGCAAGGAGCCGACGTTCGGAATCGCACTAGAAGGAGGAGTCCGAGCGATCGAGGCACGGCTCGAGTGGCTCGCGTGGGCCGAGGCCGAGCTCTCAGCGAGCGACTGAGCAGACGGCAGCGGCCCACGCCTGAACGGCACGCGCTCGGCGGAAGTACACGTGCAGACCCGTCTCGAGCGCGAAACCGAGCGCGCCGTAGACCTGCTGCAGCGCCGAGGTCACCTCGCAGCACGCGCCGCCGGCCCAGCGGAGCTCCGGCTCTTGCAGGCTGCTGTCGTTCGCGCGCGCCGCCCAGGCCAGGAGCGCGAGCACATCCGTCGCGAGCGCCGAGTCGGCCAGGCGTGCCTGCACGGCGGGCAGGGCGGAGATCGGCGCCCCGAACTGCTCGCGCGTCCGGGCGTGCTCGACCGCGAGCTCGAGCGAGCGCGCTGCGAGGCCGGCGAGGTAGGCGAGCGTCGCGGCGTTCCACGCGCGCCAGCAGCTCGCCGCGGCCACGGGCTCGAGACTTCCCGTCCCACCCACGTCGACGCGAACCGTGCCGCTGCCGTCGAGCGTGATCTCGGGGCGTGGCTCCGAGGACGGAGGGCCGAGACCGAGAGCGCCACCCCGACCGGGAACGGCGACCGAGCCAGCCTCACGCGCATGGCGCGCTCGCCCGCCGACCCACAGCGGAGCGCCGAGCGTCGCCTCGTCGACGAGGCAGATCGGAGCGGCCACGCGACCGAGTTCGATGCCTCCGGCGACCGCCGGCCCGAGCAGCTCGTCGCCTGCCCAGAGCTCTCCCCAACCCGCCGCGGCGAGACGCACGGCGAGCTCGTCGTCGCGGTCGTCCTGCCACGCGCCGAGGTCCGGCTCGCGCGGCGGCAGCCAGTCGCCGATCGCTGCACGGACGGAGTCCGTGAACAGGGCGAGCTCCTCCGCGATCTCGAAGTTCACGCGAGCTCCTCGAGCACCGCGTCCGTGTCAGCGCCGAGCATGGGCGCGGCCGTCGCGCTCTGCGTCTCTCCACCGATCCGGACGAAGGGCGCAAGCAGGCGAACGGCGCCCAGACCGGGCTGGTCGACGCCGCTGACAAGGCCCTCCGCGATCACCTGCGGGTCGGCGTGCAGCGCCTCGCGCCGCTGGACCCGGCCACACGGCACACCGACGGCCTCGAGGCGGGAGATCCACTCGTCGACCGGCCTGCCCGCGAAAGCGCGAGCGACTGCGACCGTGAGCTCTTCCTTCGCGCGAAGGACGGCCGCATCCTCCGGGACGAGGTCGGGCGCGGCGATCGTCGCGTCCTCGAGCCCGAAGAGATCGAGGAGCGCACGCCGCTGTGTCACGTTGAGGCACGCGATGGCCACGAAGCCGTCGGCGGCTTCGAAGCAGCGGTAGTAGGGATTCATGGCCACGCCGCCGGCGATCTCGGCGGCGCGCGCGTCGAGGTGCTCGCGGCGGGCACCGCTCGGCTCGCCGGCACCATCCGCCTCGAGCCAGACGAGATCCTGGAGCTGAACCGCCATCGCCGCTGCGAGGAGGGAGACGTCGACGATCTCGCCCTCGCCCGTTTCCCGCGCCCGAACGAGCGCGGCCAGAACGCCGGTGGCGAGCAGGAAGCCCGCGGTGAGATCGGCCATAGGGATCCCGCCCGCCCGCACGGGAACCGTGTCGCCACGTGAGGCGTGCGCGGTCAGGAGGCCTGCGCGCGCCTGTGCGACGAGGTCGTACGCCGGCGCGTCCGCGAGCGGCCCGGAGGTGCCGAACGAGCTCACGCGTCCCACGACGTGCGACGGATGCGCCATGTGCAGCTCGTCCCAGCCCAACCCGAAACGCACCGCGCGCTCGCGCGGGAAGTTGTGCAGCACGACGTCTGCCGAGCGGAGGAGACGCGCGCTCGTCGCGAGCCCCTCGTCGGTCTTGAGGTCGACGACGACCGAGCGCTTCCCGCGGTTCAGTGGAATGAAGTAACGCCCGACGCCGGGGGCGACCGGCATGACCGACCTGTAGCCATCGCCGGCCGGGGGCTCGACCTTGACGACATCGGCCCCGAGATCCGCAAGGAGAACACCGCAGAGCGGACCCGCGACGTACTGCGCGTACTCCACGACGCGCACGCCTGCGAGCGGCAGGCTCACCTCAGGCCCAGCCCCCGCCGCGCGATCACGACCTGCAGGATCTCCGCCGAGCCGCCGGAGATCGTCGAGCCGACGGAGGCGCGATAGAGCGCGCCGACGCGACCCTCGAGCGGTGCCGAGGGCTGGCCGTCGGCCAGCCCGTCGAGCCCGAGGAGCTCGATCGCCTCGCGCGCGAGGCGTTGTGCGAGTCGCGCGCCGGCGAGCTTCGCCATCGCCGATGCCGCGCTCGCAGGCTCGCCGCGATCGAGCATGTCCGCGGCGCGGAGGGAGAGCAGGCGTGCGGCCGCGAGCTCACCGCGCAGGTGCGCGACCCGCGTCCACGCGGTATCGAGGCGGTCGGTCTCGCGCAGTCGCGCCTCGACGAGGTCGAGGATCCACGCCATGCCGCCGAGCTTCTCCGCGGTGATGCGCTCGAAGTCGAGCGTGTGCATGAGCACGTCCCAGCCGCGATCGACCTCGCCCACGAGGTTCTCGGCCGGAATCTCGACACGGTCGAGGAAGACCTCGCAGAGGTACCCGCCTCCGAGCACAGGAAAGCGACGCACCTCGATACCAGGCGTGTCGATGGGCGCGACGAGCACGGAGATACCGCGATGCCGCAGCTCGTCGGGGTTCGTGCGAACGGCGAGATAGATCCAGTCGGCGAGCCACGCGCTCGACGTCCAGATCTTGTGACCGTCGACGACGAAGCGGTCGCCGTCGAGCACTGCGCGCGTCGTCAGCGACGCGAGGTCGCTTCCGGCGCCCGGCTCCGAGAAGCCCTGGCAGAAAGTGAGCTCGCCGCGCGCAATCGGACCGAGCAGCTGTTCCTTCAAGGCAGGCGAGGCATAGCGCTCGAGCGCGCAGCCGATCGTCTTGTACGAGAGGAGGTAAAGGGAAAGTGGAAGCCAGTGGTAGCCGAAGACGTCCTCGACGAGCGCCGCGTCGACATGCGACAGGCCGCGTCCGCCGATCTCCTCCGGCCAGGTCATCCCGATCCAGCCGGCCTCGCCGAGGGCCCGGGTCACGTCGCGGGAGTCGCCGTCGGAGAGCATGCCCTGGCGACGCCACTCCGGTTCCTGTTCGAGCGTCGGCCGCAGCTCCGCGGCAAACGCGGCGGCCTCCTCGCGGAGAGCGATCTGCCGATCGGTGAGCCGGAGATCCACGCGCGGCGATCGTAGTGACGCCCTAGGATCCGCGCCGGTGGAGCAGCGCCGCGCCTGGATTCCGATGCAAGACGGCGTGCGCCTCGCCGCCCGGCTGTTCCTTCCCGACGACCCGCCGGCTCCCGTCGTCGTCGACGCGCTTCCCTATCGGATGGACGACCTCACAGCGTCGTATGCGAGCGAGTACGAGCGGCTCTGCGAGGAAGGCTCCCTCGCGGTCTGCCGGATCGACCTGCGCGGAACCGGCTCGTCGGAGGGAATTGCGATCGACGAGTACCACCCACAAGAGCAGGCAGACATCTGCGAGGCGATCGCGTGGCTCGCCGAGCAGGACTGGTGTACTGGGAAGGTCGGCATGTACGGGACGTCATGGGGCGGATTCAACTCGATCCAGGTCGCAATGGAACAGCCTCCGGCGCTGCACGCAATCGTCCCGATCTACGCGTCGGACGACCGCTACACCGACGACGTCCACTACATGGGCGGCGTGCTCAAGGCGATCGACCTCGTCGACTGGGTCATCTACATGGCCGCGTGCAACGTCCTCCCCCCCGTTCCCGCCGTATACGGCGACGGCTGGCGTGAGGAGTGGCTTCGCCGCATCGAGGGGACCGAGCCATGGCTTCTTCGCTGGCTCGAGGAGCAGAACGACGGGCCGTACTGGCGACACGGGTCGCTCCGGCCGGACTACGGCCGGATCACGTGCCCGACGATGATCGTCGCGGGCTGGGCCGACGGGTACACGAACATCGCGCTCCGCGCATACGAGGCGCTGGCCTGCCCGCGCCGCGTGATCATCGGGCCGTGGGCGCACGCCTCGACGACGACGTCGATTCCCGGTCCGCACATCGACCTCGTGCCCGAGCTGATCCGCTGGTTCTCCCGCTGGCTGCGCGACGAGCGCACCGGGGTCGACGAGGAGCCTCCGCTCGCGATCTTCGTCCGCCGATCCACGAAGCCGCATCCGGAGCTCCCGGCGATGCGCGGCGAGTGGCGCTCCGAGCCGACGTGGCCGGCGGAACGCCTGCAGGTCCGGACGCTGCGCCCCGATGGCGACGCGACGGATCGCATCGTGGTGCGCGGGGACGTCGGCACCGCGGCCTGGATCTCGTGCGCCGGGAAGCCGCCGTGGACGCTGCCCGACGACCAGCGGGCGGACGACGCGCGCTCCCTGACCTATGACTGGTCGCTCGACGAAGAGCTCGAGCTCCTCGGGCACCCGCGGCTCCGCGTGAGCGTCACGTCATCCCACGAGGTTGCATTCCTCTCGGCGCGCCTCTGCGATGTCTTTCCCGACGGGACGTCGGCGCTCATAAGCCGCGGCGTGCTCAACCTCGCGCACCGCAACGGGCACGCGAGCCCGAAGGCGCTGGAGCCCGGCGTCGCAACCTCCGTCGAGATCGAGCTCGAGGCGACGTCGTGGATCTTCGAGAAGGGGCATCGACTGCGGCTCGCGCTTGCCGGCTCGGACTGGCCGAACACCTGGCCACCACCGCGGTCCGGCGAGCTCACCATCGCTCGTGCCTCGGTGGAGCTCGACCTCCCCGTGCTCGACGGACCGCCCATCGCCCCGCCGCCCGTGTTCGCCCCGCCACCTCCCAAGGAGCCCGAGCCCGCGGAGGACGACGCGCAGCCGCCGATCGTCCGCCTGATCGAGGAGGACGTCGTCGGCCGCCAGACCCGCGTCGAGACGAGCTACGGGTCGCGCTACAACGGGCCTTACGGCGCGAGGATCGAGGAGCTCTACGACGGCCTGGTGGGCGTCGCCCACTCCCACCCCGGGCGCGCCTGGGCGAGCGCCCGGACCCGCTACGAGATCGTCTGGCCCGAGACGACGGTGCGCACGGAAGCGCACCTCCGCTTCCGGTCGACCGCGAGCGCGTACCACGTCCTGGTCGAGGTGGTGGCTTCCGAGGACGGAGCGAACGGGATCGGCCACGTGGAACGTCGCTTCGAGCGGCGCATCCCGCGGCGACTCCAGTAGCCGCGTCCGCTTCGGCCATCTTGCATGGCATCCGCTGACGTCCATCATGGATTCATGTCTCGGAGACGGCGAGCGCTCCTGACTCCAGCGGAGCTGAACGGCTTGATCGCACTCTTCATGCGGATGGAGGCGAACATCGCCCGAATCACTGTCGAGGTGGCTGGGAGGAGGACGATGGCGAGGAGGCCTGACAAACCGCGCTGGTATCGCGAGTGGGAGGAACAGCGTCGAGAGTCCGAGGAGCTGTTCGCGCGCATGCGCGAGCGACACAGGCTCGAAGACGAGCGCGAGGAGCGACGCCGCGCGCGCCTCCACCGACTGACGTTCGGGCTCCTCGGGCGCCCCTCGACCTCGTAGCGGCGAGAGATATCCCGCCCTACAGCGCGTGACACGCAGCCGCGTGCTCGGCCGCGACCTCGTGCAGGCCGAGATCCTCGCCACCGCAGCGCTCCTCGATCCCCAGCCGCGCCGCCTCCCCCGACGCCACGAGCGGGCACCGCGGATGAAACCGGCACCCGGGCGGGATCCGGGTCGGGTCAGGCGCTTCTCCCTGCAGGATCAGCTGCTCCATCTCCTCCACCTCGGGCACGACGGAGAGCAGCGCCCGCGTGTACGGGTGGCGCGCGTGCGGGAGGAGCTCCTCGGCGGGTCCTTCTTCGACGATCCGGCCGAGATACATCACAGCGATGCGATCGGCGATGTTCCAGGCGAGGCCGAGGTCGTGGGTGACGACGAGGATCGTGATGCTCGCCTCGCGGACGAGGTCGAGCATGAGCTTGAGGATCTCGCCGCGCACCGACGCGTCCAGGCTGGACACGGGCTCGTCGGCGACGAGTAGCGTGGGCTCGAGCGCCATCGCGCCGGCGATGACGACGCGCTGCCGCTGCCCTCCGGACAGCTCGTAGGGATAGAGCTGGAGGAAGCGCTCGGGCGGACGCAGTCCGGCACGTGAGAGCGCATCCGCGACCCGCACCGCCTCGTCACCCGGACGCTTCTGGATCCGTAACCCTTCCGCCACCGCCTCGTGCACCGTCTGCCGCGGGTTGAGGGATCCCATCGGGTCCTGGAAGATCATCTGCACCTTCCCGCGGTAGGAGCGGAGAAAGCGCCCGTCGTAGCGGAGCGGCTCGCCCTCGTACACGACTTCGCCCTCTGCAGGGCGCTCGAGCCCCATGATCGTCCGCGCAAGCGTCGTCTTCCCGCAACCAGACTCGCCGACGAGGGCGAGCACCTCGCCACGCCGGACCTCGAGATCGACGCCGTCGACGGCTCGGGCGATCTCGCCAGCGCGCGCCGCGAACCGAACATGCAGCCCGCGGGTCTCGAGCAAGACGTCGCCCATGTCTATGCGTCCCTCACGTGGATACACGCCGCGCGACGCCCGTCGCCGGCAGGCCACAGCTCGACATCGAGCTCAGGGCACTCGGGAACGGCGACAGCGCAGCGCGGATGGAACGGGCAACCGGAAGGGATGGCACGGGGATCGGGCGGATCGCCTGGGAGCCCCGAGGGCTTCATCCGGTGCGTGTGATCGCCGATGCGCGGGAACGCAGCCGCGAGCGCCGACGTGTACGGGTGCGTCGGGCTGACGAACACCTCGGTGGCGTCGCCCTCCTCCACGATCCGTCCGGCGTACATCACGGCGGTGCGCCGGCAGACGTACGAGAGCGTCGAGAGGTCGTGCGTGATGAAGACCATCGAGAGCGCCAGCTCGCGCTGGAGACGTTCGAGGAGCTCGAGCACCTGGGCCTGCACCATCACGTCGAGCGCGGTCGTCGGCTCGTCGGCGATGAGGACGCGTGGGTTGCACGCGAGGGCAAGCGCGATGAGCACGCGCTGCCGCTGACCGCCGGAGAGCTGGTGCGGATAGTCCGCGGCACGACGTGCGGGCATGCCGACGGTCTCCAGGAGCTCGGCGATGCGCGCGCCGACGCTCGTCGCGGTGCGGTGGAGCTCGATCGCCTCGGAGATCTGGTCGCCGATCCGATGCACCGGGTTCAGTGCGTGCAGCGCGCCCTGGAAGACGATGGACATCTCCGTCCAGCGCACGGCGCGCAGGCGTCCTGGCTTCATGGTCAGGACGTTCTCCCCATCGAACAGGACCTCGCCGGTCACCTCCGTGCCGCGGGGAAGCACTCGGAGAAGGGCGCCGGCGATCGTCGACTTCCCGCAGCCCGACTCCCCCGCCAGACCGAGCGTCTCCCCGGGTGCGAGGTCGAACGAGACCCCGCGCACGGCGGGGACGACGCCTCGCTCTCCTCGATAGGTGACGCGCAGGTCGCGCACGCTCAGGATCGGCGTCGTCATCGGCCGACGGAGTGGGAGTCGCGCAAGCGGGGATCGAGAACGCCCTCGAGGGCGCGCCCGATGAGGGTGAAGGCGAGCACGACGCCGATCACGCAGAGGCCGGGCGGGAGGTACCACCACCAGGCCTCCCTCCCCAGCGCGCCCGCCGAGAACGAGTCCTCGAGCATCGATCCCCACGAGACGCGGGTCGGGTCGCCGAGCCCGAGGAACGCGAGCGCCGTCTCCGAGAGGATCGCGACGGGCACCGTGAGCGTCGCATTGGCGATGACGAGCGGCATGACGTTCGGAAGGACGTGCCGACCCATGACGTGCCTGCTCGACCCGCCGAGGGCGCGGCTCCGCTCGACGTAGGGGCGCTGCTTGATCGTCAGCACCTGCGCGCGGATGAGTCGAGCCGTCACCGGCCACGAAGTCACGCCGATCACGAAGATGATGTTGCGGATCGACGGGCCGAGCACCGCCGCGAGCACGATTGCCAGCGGCAGGAACGGGATCACGAGGAACCACTCGGTGAGGCGGGACAGCACCGCGTCGATCCAGCCACCGAAGAACCCGGCGGCCACGCCGACGACGGTGCCGATGACGATCGCGATCAGCGTCGCCGCGATCCCGACCAGCAGGCTCACCTGCGACCCGTAGACGAGCTGATCCCAGATCGGGCGACCGAGGCTGTCCGTCCCGAGCGGCGCGAACTCGGACGGCGGAGCCCAGCGCGGGTAATCCTTCACGTCGGCCGTGATGGCGCGCAGATCCTCGGGATCGGCGATCAGCGACGCGAAGAGCGCCACCCCGACGAACACGGCGAGAACGACCAGCCCGATGATCCCCTCGCGGTCGCGACGGTAGTCCGCCCAGCTCCGCTGGAAGGCGCGTCGGCGGCGGGCCCAGGCGATCGTGCTCATCGTCCGCTCTCCGGACGATGGGCGTGGAGGGGCGTGGGGAACCGGGAGGTTCCCCACGCTCTCAGAAAGAAGGGGGCTTCACGGGAGGAAACATGGTTTCCGAATCCCCTCTCGCTGGCGACCGCGAGCCATAGGAGAGCGGTGCTCACTGGTGACGCACCCGCGGGTCGAGGTACGGATAGAGCAGGTCGGCGACGAGGTTGAAGACGATTACCGCCGCGCTGAAGAGGAGGAACAGGCCCTGCAGCATCGGGAGATCCGGCCCGCGCAGCGACTCGAAGGTGAGCAGGCCGAGCCCCGGCCACGAGAACACCGTCTCGACGGTGATCGCCCCCGAGAGGACGAAGCCGAAGCTGATCGCGATCAGCGCCGTCGACGGGAGGAGCGCGTTCCGAACAGCGTGCCGGTCGCGCACCTGCGAGTCGCGGAGGCCCTTCGCGCGCGCGAGCGTCAGGTAGTCCTCGCGGCTGACGTCGATGATCGACGAACGCATGATGAGCGCGTACTCGCCGAGGTACGCGACGGTGAGCGTCACGCACGGAAGCACCATGTGGTGGATCTGGTCGAGGAGCTTCCCGAACCCTTCGTCGCCCGCCGACGGGTCCGAGATACCGCCGGTCGGGAAGAGCCCGAGACGCACTGCGAAGAACGTCAGCAGGATCATCCCGAGCCAGAACTCGGGGGTCGACCAGGTCACGATCGACGTCGACGTGAGCACGCGATCCTGGTTCGTCCCGCGCCGCCAGCCTGCGGTGATCCCCATGAGCAGGCCGATGACCATCGAGAGCACGGTCGCGGTGCCGACTAGCGCGATCGTCTGCGGCGCGGCCGCCCAGATCTCGTCGATCACGGGCTGATTCGTCGCGTACGAGCGGCCGAAGTTGAGCTGCACCGTCTGCTCGACGTACCGCCAGAACTGCTCGAGCTTCGAGCCGTCGAGGCCGAACTGACGGGTCAGCTCATCCCGCTGCCGGTCGGTGAGGTTGCGGCCGCGGTAGAGCGTCGCAACCGGGTTCGACTCGACGACCCGGAACAGGAAGAAGTTGAACACGAGGACGAACACCAGCGTCCCGAGCGCGCCGAGCACCTTCCCGGCGACGAACCGGGCGTTCATCCCGCGTGCGCCGCGACCTCCTCTATTCGCGCTCCTCGGCTGTCCTGCGACGCATGAAGAACCAAGCGACGAGCGCGAGCCCGAGCGCGCCGGCGATCGCGATCGCGACGATTCCGCCGGTCGAGAGCCCGTCGCCCTCGCTCGACTCGCCCGTCGGCGTGAGGTTCCAGTACGACGGTGACGAGTTGGAGAAGAGTACCGGGCCGGTGTCCGCAGGCTGCTTCACCCAGCCGGTGAAGCGGTCGGTGCGATGCGCCTGCAGGTCGGGGCTCGTCGCGAGGACGATGTAGGACGCCGCCGTGTAGAAGCGGGTCAGCATCTCGTGCACGATTTCCTGCCGCGCATCGAGGTCGAGCTCCTGATTCTGTTGTCCGTAGAGCTCGTCGTACTCCGAATCGCAGAGCCCCGTGTCGTTGTAGTAGTTCGAGAAGTCCGACGCGTCGACCGAGACCTGATCGCACTTGAAGTACGAGAGCATCGGGTCCGGGTCGACGAACGGCGTCCAGCCCCAGACGTAGAGGTCGAAGTCGCCCTTGCCGGCGACCTCGATGAGCTGCCCGTCGTCGTAGGTCGAGAGGGTCGTGTCGATGCCGATCTGCTCGAGCCAGCCCGTGATGAACTCGGCGTACGGCTTCGAGTACTCGGACTCCGAGCGGATCGCGTAGCGCAGCACGATGTCCTCGCCCTCGTACTCGCGGATCCCGTTGCCGTTCGAGTCCGTGTACCCCGCATCGTCGAGGATCTGGTTCGCCTTCTCGAGGTCGAACTCGTACGTCTCCTCCTCGGTGAGCTCGGGGATCCAGGACGGATTCGGGCTCGGGCTCATCGTGGTGCCGGGCGTCGCGATCCCGTTGAGCACGCGCTCGACGAGCGTCTCCTTGTCGATCGCGTGCGCGATCGCCTGGCGAAACGCGAGATCGGTGAGCGCGGGATGCGGCGCATCGAACACGTCGGTGTCGCGCTCGGGCGCGTTGTCGTATGCGTTCAGGACGAGATAGTCGAACCCGCCCTGCTCGCCTGCGACGGCGACGATGCCCTCTTCGGTCTCGAGATCCGGGAACGAGGACGCGGGCACGTTGTGCGCAGCGTCGATCTCACCGCGTCGAAGCGCCGCGACCATCGCGTCGGCATTGCGGAAGACTCGGAACACGACCTCGTCGATCGCGACCTGTCCCCGCCAGAAGTTCGGGTTCGCCTCCATGCGCCAGAACTGGCCCTTCTTCCACTCGCTGAGGGTGAACGGCCCCGAGCCGACCCCGTCGAGCGCCGCGTACGTTCCCACTCCGTCGGCGGGAACCTCCTCCCACACGTGCTTCGGCACGATGTAGAGGGGAAGGCCCGGCAGTCTCGGGTCGTTGACCTTCGAAGCGACGACGAGCGTCCGCTCGTCGGGCGCCTCGGCCTCGAGGTTGGCGACGGTCGACGAGTAGTTCAGCCAGTCTTCGTCGCGCGCGCGGTTGATCGTGTACGCGATGTCCTCGGCTGTGAGCGGCGTGTCGTCCGACCACTGCAGCCCCTCGCGCAAGGTGTAGGTGTACGTCCTCCCGTCGTCCGAGGCCTCCCACGACTCGGCGAGGCCGGGCTCTGTCGCGAAGTCCGCGGCGGCGAGGTCGGTGGGGCTCGCGTACTGGAGGTTGTAGAGCTCGTACGAGGACACGAGCTCGCCGGCGGTGACGTTCGGCGTGTCGAGATCCTGGGTGAGCCCGATCGTCAGGACGACGTTGTCGTCGTCGGCCTGGGCGGCGGCGCCGGTCGTCGCGCCGAGCGCGACGAGGACGACGAGTGCTGCAGCTGCGAGAAGCTTCACGGGTGTCACGAGCGGGGCCTCCGAAGGTCGCGGGACTGACGATTATGTCCGCCCGGTGAAGCGCGCACCAGGGTAGTGACGTAGCCTCGCCGCCGTGAGCGTCCCTTCACCGCGTGGCCCGCGGCTCCGCGAGCTCGACCTTCGGATCGGCCGGCTCGAGGCGGGCGACGCAAACGCGATCACCGACGTGACCGGCGTGACCGTCGGGCACGTGACCATCTGGCGCGACGAGCCGGAGCCCCCGGAGGGACGTGGCGTCGCGCGCACGGGCGTCACTGCAGTCCTCCCCGGTCCTGTGGAGACGCTGCACGCACAGCCCGTCCCGGCCGGGACGGCGGTGCTCAACGGATCCGGCGAGCTGACCGGCTCGCTGCAGATCGGCGACTGGGGGCGGATCGAGACGCCCGTGTACCTCACCTCTACGCATGCGGTCGGACGCGTCTACGACGGCGCCGTAGAGGTCGCCGTCGAGGTCGAGCCGCGCGTGGGGACGGAGGACTTCGTCATCCCGATCGTCGGCGAATGCGACGACAGCTGGCTCTCGGAGGGCCGGATCGTCCAGGTCGAGGCCGACGACGTCCGCCGTGCCGTCGTCGCCGCGTCCGGCGGAGCTGTGGCGGAGGGCGCGGTCGGCGCGGGGACGGGGATGATGACGAAGGGCTGGAAGGCCGGCATCGGCACGTCGAGCCGGATCGCGCCGTCGATCGCCGGCGCCGTCGGCGTTCTCGTGCTCTCGAACTTCTATTCGCCTCCGGGCCTCGTGATGGACGGCGTGCACGTCGGCGAGGTGCTCGGCGAGCCGCCCGAGACGACGCGGACGAAGGCGGGAAGCTGCATCGCGGTCGTCGCGGTCGACGCCGCGCTCACACCGCATCAGCTGAATCGGGTCGCTCGACGGGCCGGGCTCGGCCTCGCCCGCTGCGGGTCGGTCGCCCACCACGGCAGCGGCGAGATCTTCATGGCGTTCGCGCCACCCGGTCGCAGGCCGCGCGGCGAGGCACCGCTCGCGGACGTTCCCGACCGCGCATTGAACGACGTCTTCGAGGCCGTGGTGGACGCCACCGAGGAGGCGGTGCTGAACGCCCTCTGGGCGGCCCCTGAGGTCGTCGGCCGCGAGGGCCGGGTCGGCCACGCGCTCCCGCACGACCGCGTCCTCGAGCTCCTCGACGCCCACGGGCGCCTCCACCGGTAGGGTCGGGTCATGGTCACTTTTCTCCACACCATGGTTCGCATCACCGACCCGGAGCGCAGCCGCGGCTTCTACGAGGCGCTCGGCTTTCGCTTCTCCCGGGACATGGACATCGTCAGAAACGGCGAGCGCGAGGCGACGAACTACTTCTTCTCGCTCGGCGACATCGAGAACGTGCTCGAGCTGACCTACAACCACGACGGGCGCAGCTACGAGCTCGGCACCGCGTACGGACACATCGCGATCGGTGTCGACGATCTCGACGCCACCCTTGCGACGCTGCGAGACGAGCACGGCATCGAGCCGGAGCGGCCCCCGTACCAGGTCTCGGAAGGCGGATCGAGGATCTGCTTCGTGCGCGACCCAGACGACTACCGCGTCGAGCTCATCGAACGCCACTAGCCGGCCCGTGCTCGACGACGCCGTTCCGCTCAGCTACACGGAGTGGCGGCTCGTCGAGCGAGGCGATGGGCGGGAGCGTGCGTTTCTGGACGCTCTCGGGCGGGTGACGAGCTACAGCCTGAACGGCGCCTCGCTCACACTCCTCGCCAACGGCGAGGTCGTCGCGCGGTTCAGGTGCTGGCTCCGGAACCGGCGAGCGCCCTAGCCGATCCTGCGCGTCTCCACGCGCGTGCCCGTCGCGACGACGATCTGGGACACGAGCTCCGGCGGGAAGAGGCCGTGCTCGACCACGCCAGGCTCCGCAGCGAGCCGGGCTGCGAGCTCGCGCGGATCGTCGAACGACGCGGTGTAGTCCGCGATCACGCCGCCGTCAGGACTTCGCGCGGCGTCTCGTAGCGTCACCCGCCCGAGTCGCAGCATCGTCGAGGCGAGCCCGTATTCGAGGAGCTCGAGCGGGACGGGGGGCATCACCGCATCGACGAGCTTGTCCGAGGAGACGATGACGACAAAACGAGCTGCGGCGACCGCGACGAGCTTCTCGCGCGTGTGGGCGCCACCGCCTCCCTTCACGATCCAGCCGTCGGAAGCGACCTGGTCGGCGCCGTCGATCGCGATGTCGAATCGCGCAGGGCCATCTGTTCCCGTGAAGGGCTCGACCCGAAGCCCGAGCTCGCGAGCGGCGACCTCCGTCGCCGGCGATGTCGCGACACAGCGGAGATCGAGATCCCGAGCCGCGAGCGCAGGCAAGAGGTACGCGACCGTGGACCCGGTGCCGAGCCCAACGACCATGCCGTCCTCGACCAGCCCGGCCGCAGCCTCGGCCGCGAGCTGCTTCTCACCCGCGAACCCCATCGAGCAGGACGCTACCCTGAGACGACCGTGGAGCACGGCCCCGAACGCGAGCTCAAGCTGGCAGCCGACACCGACTTCCGGATGCCCAGCATCTACGGCCTCGCCGGGGCGACGTTGCGGCACGCTCCTCCGGAGCGGAACGCGACGACGTACTTCGACACCGAGGACCTGCGCCTCGCGCGCTGGGGGGCGAGCCTCCGGCATCGTCCGGGCGAGGGCTGGACGGTCAAGCTCCCGGCCGAGCGGGACGCGCCGTTTCTCGTGCGCCCGGAGATCGTGTTCGAGGGGAACGGCGGGACCCCGCCGGCTGCCGCCGTGGAGCTCGTGCGCGGGTTCGTGCGCGACGGGGAGCTCCACACTCGCCTGCGCATGACGACGATTCGCCGCCGCACAGGCCTCCACGAATCGGGTGGGCGCCTCATCGGCGGGGTCGTGGACGACGCCGTGTCCGTGCTCGACGACGGTTACCCGCCGTCGAGCTTCCGCGAGCTCGAGGTCGAGATCGGCGACGGGATGACGCCCATGCTCCTCGACGCCCTCGTCGAGCGCCTGCGTCAGGCCGGCGCCGGTGCTCCCGACCAGACGGCGAAGTACATCCGCGCTCTGGCCTTGCACACGCCGCTCGCGCCCGAGGTTGCCGTGCCCGATCTCACGGGCGATGCCGCAGCCGGCGAGGTCGTCCATCGCGCGATCGCACTGTCGGTCATCCGCCTCATCCTCCACGACCCCGTCGTGCGCCTCGACGTCGACCCGGAGGGCGTACATCAGGCGCGTGTGGCGACACGCAGGCTGCGCTCGGATCTCCGGACGTTCCGCTCGCTCGTCGAGCCATCCTTCGCGTCGGGCATCCGTGACGAGCTCGGCTGGCTCGCCTCCCTCCTCGGAGAAGTTCGTGACGGAGATGTGTTGCTCGAGCGCTTCCGCGGCAAGATCTCGGAGCTTCCGGAGGACGAGCAGGGAAGCGCGGGGGCCGTGCTCGAGACTCTGGAAGGCGCTCGCGCCGCCGCCCACCGACGCCTGCTCGAGACGCTCGGGAGCACGCGGTACGTCGAGCTCCTCACCGCGCTCGTGGATGCCGCGAACGCTCCTGCTCTGCGCGGGAGCGCCGAGCAGGCTGCCACCGAGGTCGTCCCCGCCCTCGTGCGGCGGCCCTGGCACAAGCTCGACAAGCGCGTGCAGGCGCTCGACTCGACCCCGTCGGACGACGAGCTGCACGAGATCAGGATCCGCACGAAGCGCGTCCGCTACGCGGCGGATTCCGCAGCACCTGTCGTCGGAAAGCAGGCACGCGCCTTCGCCCGCGCGGCCGCCGGTCTGCAGGAGGTGCTGGGCGACCTGAACGACGCGGTCGTCGCCGGCGCGTGGCTCGGCTCCTGGGCGACCGGCGAGCGAGACGCCGCCGGCGTGAGGGCCGCCGAAGCGCTGGCAGCGTCAGAGCGTGCCGCAGCTATCTCCCTGAGAGCGGGCTGGCGCGGCGCCTGGGAGAGTCTCGCCGCGCCCGAGCTCCGCGCCTGGATGTGAGCGAAACGGTTCGCGCTGCCGGAGGTCTCGTCCGACGTCGTGGCGACGACGGGACTACGGAGATCCTCCTCGTTCATCGTCCGGCGTACGACGACTGGTCGTTCCCGAAGGGAAAGCTCGAGCCGGGCGAGAGCGAGGAAGACGCCGCGCTTCGCGAGGTCGAGGAGGAGACCGGCCTCCGCTGCGCGCTCGACCGGGAGCTCGCGACGACGGCATACGGCGACGGTCGCGGTCGCACGAAGACGGTTCGCTACTGGCTCATGACGCCGGTCGGCGGGGCGGTCGAGGCGGCCAACGAGGTCGACGACGCTCGGTTCGTGTCGCCGGTCGAAGCCTCGGCGCTCCTCACCTACGAGCACGACCGCGAGCTACTCGCGTGGCTGGAGTAGCCGGCGTCGTGAGCCTGATCCACGTCATCCGGCACGCCAAGGCGAAGAACCGCGTCGAGTGGGCCGAGCCGGACGACCTGCGCCCTCTGACCAAACGTGGCCGACGCGAAGCCAACGCCATCGCGGAGCGGCTGAGCGACGAACCGCCGGCGCGGCTTCTCTCGAGCCCGTACCTGCGCTGCATCCAGACGCTCGAGCCGCTCGCCGTCGCGACCGACCTTCCCATCGAGACGACGGATGTGCTCGCCGAGGGTGCCGTCGCGTACGGCGCGGATGCCGTCGATCTGCTGCTGAGGCTTGCGAGATCCGGCTCGGTCGCGTGCTGCACGCACGGAGACGTCGTGTTCGAGATCGCGGATGCCGTCGCGAGTTCGGGCGTCCCGCTCGACGGCCCGCGTGACGTGCCCGTCGCGAGTGCGTGGGTGCTCGAGGTGGAGGCCGGTCGGTTCGTGCGCGCGCGCTTCGTCGAGCAGCCGCCGCGCTAGATACGCGGCGACGAGATCCGAGCCCGTTCGGCGATCATCACCGTCGGCCAGTTCGTGTGACGGTGGGGCAAGGGTCGTCCTCGACCGTGACGCCCACGGCCCGCCAGCCCTCTACGAGGACGTGGCCCACACGCGTGTCCGCCACGAGCGTGAGGTCGCGCGCCGCTTTCGGCACCGTGGTGTCGCCCCAGCCCACGTCCGTCCGGTAGAGCTCGAGAACGCGGCCAAGATCTCGACGTGGAGCTTCCGCGAGCGCGTCCCGGCCTCGATCAGGAACCGACACGTCGGGGTTCTCGGTGAGGCGTGACGCGGGCACATCCCGCCGTCCCCGCACCGACGATGACGACGTCGTGCACGATCGAGGATACGACGTGACTATTTTGGTACGAAGCCGTGTCCCACCTGTGACCGTTCGACGCCTACGCTCACCACATGGCGACGGTGGCGAAGAAGCGCTCTTCCAGGACGGTCACCGCGGCGACACCGTGGGGTGCGGCCGCGCTTCTCGAGGAGGCGGCCCTACCGCAGCGCGTGGGCGACCGGCGGTTCTCCGTCGTTGTGCAGCTGCTGGAGGCGCCGAACGGTGAGCGACTCATCCGCTTCGCATACACGACCGACGGGAGCGCCCGGCGCGGACCCGTCACGATGCGGGCGCGCGATCTCGAGCGACTGCGGGCGGCGCTCGAACGCGCGCCCGTTCTCAGGGAGACGTTGGGACTCTGAGCGTCGCCCGGAGGAGACGCTACGGCTCTGACACTCCGCGCTCGGTCGACCCGAGGCGGCGCTACACGACCGCGAGCGACGCCCGGTGCGCGGCGGCGGCGTCGACGAGAGCAGCGAGCAGGAGCCCTCCGTCGGCCGACCCCAACAACGGGTCGACGGCGTGTTCCGGGTGGGGCATGAGGCCCATCACGTTCCGGGCCTCGTTGACGACGCCGGCGACGTTGCCGAGCGCTCCGTTCACGTTCTCCGTGTAGCGCAGCACGATCTGACCGCGGGCCGCGAGCTGGACGAATGTGCCCTCATCGGCGTACCACGCACCCTCCCCGTGCTTCACCGGGATCACGAGCTCCTGTCCGGGCGAGCACCTGCGCGTAAAGACCGTGTCGGTGTTCTCGACGCGGACGGACGCATCCCGGCAGACGAACTCGAGCTGAGCATTGGGCAGGAGTACGCCGGGAAGGAGCCGCGACTCGCAGAGGATCTGGAAGCCGTTGCAGATGCCGAGCACCGGCCCGCCGTGGGCCGCGAAGTCGCGGACGGCAGCCATCATCGGCGCGACGCTCGCCATGGCGCCCGTACGCAAGTAGTCGCCGTACGAGAACCCGCCCGGCAGGACGACTGCGCCTGCGTCGGGTGGAAGGTGCTCGTCCTGGTGCCAGACCATCACCGGCTCGGCGCCGACCGCCCCCAACGCCCAAGCGGCGTCGTGATCGTCGTTCGAACCGGGGAACACGACGACGACGACGCGGGGCCGAGCGGTCACGCGTCCTCGATCCGGATCTCGAAGCTCTCGATCAGCGGATTCGCGAGAAGCTCCGCGCACATGCGCTTCGCCTCCGCGTGGGCGTCGTCGCGGTCGTTCGCGTCCAGCTCGAGATCGACGACCCGACCGACACGAGCCATCGTGACGTCGAAGCCCAGCTTCTGGAGCGAGTGCCGGACGGCGTCGCCCTGAGGATCGAGGATCCCCTCCTTGGGGCGGATGAGGATGCTGGCCTTCACAGGACGACCTCCGGGTCGGCGATGTACGCATCGAACGAGATCTCCGTCAGGCGTTCGAACGCTTCGACGTAGCGAGCGCGAGTGCCGGCGACGACGTCGGGTGGGAGCGCGGGGCCGGGCGACTCTTTGTTCCACTCGGTTCGTTCACACCAGTCGCGGACGAACTGCTTGTCGAAGGACGGCTGCGGATGCCCGGGCTCGTACTCCGATGCGGGCCAGAAACGCGACGAGTCGGGCGTCATGGCCTCGTCTCCGAGGACGACTGCGCCGTCGCGGTCGATGCCGAACTCGAATTTGGTGTCGGCGAGGATGATTCCGCGCGCCTCGGCGTGAGCCGTCCCGAAACGGTAGAGGGACAGCGACGCCTCCTTGGCCGCGGCGTATCGAGCCTCGCCGCAGAGAGCTGCCGCGCGCTCCTCGTCGATGTTCTCGTCGTGCCCCTCCACCGTCTTCGTCGCCGGCGTGAAGATCGGGTCCGACAGACGTGACGCCTCCTCGAGCCCCACGGGAAGAACGTGCCCGCAGATCGCTCCCGTGTCGCGGTAGTCCTTCCAGCCCGAGCCTGCAAGATAGCCGCGCACGACGCACTCGATCGGAAGCATCTCGAGCCGTCGGCATACCATCGTGCGACCGTCCGGGCGGAGCCCCACGAGATGGTTCGAGGTCAGGTCGCGCGTCCGTGTGAACCAGAACGCCGAGAGTCCCGTCAGCACGCGCCCCTTGTCCGGAATCGGCGTCGGGAGGACGACATCGAAGGTCGAGATGCGGTCGCTCGCCGCGAGCGCGAGGGTTTCGCCGTCGAGCGCATAGATCTCGCGCACCTTGCCACTACCGACGTGCGTCGCCTCAGCGCTCATGGGGCAACCCTGGTTTCGCTATGAGCTGGAGGGGTGGTGTGGGGAACCGGGAGTTTCCCCACGTTCTCGAGGAGAAGTGGGCACGCGGGGGAAACAGGGTTTCCCGCGCGTGCACTCGCCGGAGGCGAGTGGTGCTCACGCACGCACTTCCTCTCGACCCCGAAGCGCCGCCGCGCGACCGAAGATCGCGTGGACGTGGAGCATGAATGCTCCGATCTCGAAGACGTCGTCGAGATCGACACGGGCGGCGATCTCCCGATCCGATCGCACGAGACTCCGGAAGTCGAGGCCCTCTTCCCACGCCCGCATCGCGTGACGCTGCACGACGCGATACGCGTCGTCCCGCGCGAGACCGGACGCAACGAGCGCGAGGAGCAGGCGCTGACTGAAGAACAGGCCGCCGGTCGACTCGAGGTTGGCACGCATGCGCTCTGGCCGTACGACCAGCCCTTCGACGAGCCAGGCGAAGCGGTCGAGCATGTAGTCGACGGCAAGGAACGCATCGGGTAGCACGATCCGCTCCGCCGATGAGTGCGAGATGTCGCGCTCGTGCCAGAGGGCGACGTTGTCGAGACCGACGACCGCGTGCCCGCGAACGACGCGCGCCAGGCCGCAGATGCGCTCGGACACGATCGGGTTGCGCTTGTGCGGCATCGCCGAGGAGCCCTTCTGACCCGCCGCGAACGGCTCCTCGACCTCTCGGACCTCCGTCCGCGCGAGGTGTCGGATCTCGAGTGCGAAGCGGTCGAGGGACGACGCGACCAGCGCGAGTGCCGAGAGCAGCTCCGCGTGACGATCTCGCTGGAGGATCTGCGTCGAGCTCGGCGCGGGTTCGAGGCCGAGCGCCTCGCAGACGATCCTCTCCACCTCGGGAGTCGTGGTCGCATACGCCCCGACCGCTCCGGAGAGCTTGCCGACGCGCATCCCCTCGAAAGCGTGCTCCAGACGAGCCCGGTCACGCTCGAGCTGGAACGCCCAGCCGAGGAGCTTCAGCCCGAACGTCGTCGGCTCGGCGTGAACACCATGTGTTCGTCCGATTGTGAGCGTGTCGCGATGCTCGTCCGCGCGAGCGAGGACGGCCGCGGCGGCACGATCCATCCCTTCGCGGATGAGTGCCCCGGCGCGTTGAACGGCCAGCGACAGCGCTGTATCGAGCACGTCGGACGAGGTGAGACCGAAGTGGAACCAACGACCGTCCGAGCCGAGACCCGCCGCCACCGTGTCGACGAATGCAGCAAGGTCGTGGTTCGTCGTTCGTTCGCGCTCCGCGACGGCGGCGGGGGTCGGCACCCGCGCGCGCTCGCGCACGGCCGCCACGCTCGACGACGGAACGGTGCCCACCTGGGACCAGGCGTCGAGCGCTGCGAGCTCGACCGCGAGCCAGTGCTCGAGCTTGGCCTCCTCCGACCAGACCTGGGACATGGCAGGCCTGGAGTAGCGGGAGATCACCGAAGCGATTCTAGTTGCCGGCCACGAGGACGCCCGTGACCGACTCGGCACGAAGGCGTACACCATCCGTACGACTTTCCCCGATAGGCTCGAAAGTGGGTGGAGGCGAGGGGTGGCCCCAGGGGTTTTTCGCCGGTCACCGCGCGGTGGAGACGTCGAGGACTGCTCCCGAGGCAGCTGCCGCGGCGATGTCCGACCGGTACCGCACCCCCGGAAACGTGATCCTCCCGGCGGCTTCGTAGGCAAGCGCCCGCGCCTCTTGTACGGACGAGCCGAGCCCGGTCACCGCCAGGATCCGACCGCCGTTCGTCACGAGAAGATCCCCGTGTCGCGCCGTGCCCGCGTGAAAGACGAGCGCGCCGAGGGCCTCCGCATCCTCGACTCCGACGATCGTGCTGCCGCGGTCGCCCTCTGTCGGATAGCGCTCTGCTGCAAGCACGACCGTCACGGCCGAAGCGGCCGCGGCGCCTGAGCCGAGAGCAACGGCGCCGTCCCCACGTGCCGCCCCGCCCAAGACCTGCACCAGGTCGCACTCGAGTAGCGGAAGAACCGCCTGCGCCTCGGGATCGCCGAACCTGCAGTTGAACTCGAGGACGCGCGGGCCGTCGGGGGTGAACATCAGGCCGGCGTACAGCAGACCGACGAACGGCGAGCCCCTGCGCGCGAGCTCCTCGAGGACGGGTACGTGAACCGCCTCGACGAGCTCGGCGGTCTCGGCGGCGCCGATCCCCGGGACGGGCGCGTATGCCCCCATCCCGCCGGTATTCGGCCCTTCGTCACCGTCGAACGCGCGCTTGTAGTCCTGCGCGGAGACGATCGGGAAGGCGCTCCGCCCGTCGCAGATCGCGAACAACGAGACTTCAGGCCCCTCGAGCAACTCCTCGACCACGACATCGCCGCCCGTCCCGCTCAGTGCTCGCAACGCCTCGTCGACCTCGGTCTGACTGCGGCAGACGAAGACGCCTTTTCCTGCGGCGAGCCCGTCGGCCTTCACGACGCACGGCGGCCGAGCGATCGCCATTCGTGCCGCCGAGGGGACACCGGCTGCGACCATGACGTCCTTGGCGAACGCCTTCGAGCCTTCGATGCGCGCCGCAGCAGCGCTCGGGCCGAAGACCAGGAAGCCGAACCTGCGCAGCGCATCGCCGAGACCGAGAACGAGTGGAGCCTCGGGGCCGATCACGATGAGATCCACCTCGAGCGAGCGCGAGAGCCCGAGCAGGCCCTCGGGATCGTCGGCGCGAATCGGATGGCACTCGGCGAACGACGCAATCCCCGGACTACCGGGCGCAGCGTGGAGCGCGGTCAGAGAAGGCGATTGAGCGAGCTTCCAGACAAGGGCGTGCTCGCGACCACCGGAGCCGACAACGAGAACCCGCACCGCCCGAGTCTAGTAGCGAGCTGGAAGGCTCCCGCGGCGCTAGCCTGTCGCAGTGGACGACGCAGCAGTTTCGCGGTGGCTCTCGAGCTACGTCGACGCATGGCAGACGTACGACGCTGCAGCGATCGGTGCGCTTTTCAGCGAGGAGGCGGTGTACCGGTACCACTCCTGGGACGAGAACGAGGACGTCATCCGCGGACGTGCCGCCATCGTCTCCAACTGGCTGGAAGACCAAGATCCACCGGACTCGTGGATAGCGGAGTACCACCCGTGGGCAGTGACCGGCGAGCGCGCCGTCGCAGTCGGGGCGACGCGCTATCTCACCGACGACCCGGAGGCCGTCGACCGCGAGTACCGCAACGTCTTCCTTCTCGAGTTCGACGCCGACGATCGTTGCAAATCGTTCACGGAGCTGTACATGCCGCGCTCCGGCAGCTCCTAGCGGAGCGCGAGCACATGCTCGCGTGCTGCGCCCGTGCCGACGAGGGTCACCGGCACGTCCAGCGCGCGCTCGATGAACGCGACGTATGCCTGCGCCGCGTCCGGAAGCTCGTCGTCGATATGGGCGCCCCACCCCCCCAGCACCTCGAACACAGGCCGGCAATTGTGGAAGTCGCTCTGGTGCGCAGGGAAGTCCTCCGTCTCGGAGCCGTCCGCAAGCCGATACCTCACACAGACGGGGAGCTCCGAGAACTCTGAAAGGACGTCGAGCTTCGTCAGGGCGAGCGACGTGGTGCCGTTCACGCGAACCGCGAAGCGGAGCGCCACGAGGTCGAGCCACCCGCAGCGTCGCTCACGACCGGTGACCGTTCCGAACTCGTGACCGAGGGTGCGAACACGCTCGTGGTCGGGGCCAACGATCTCGCTCGGGAACGGGCCCTCACCGACGCGCGTCACGTACGCCTTGGCCACCCCAAGGACCTCGTCGATGCGATTCGGGCCGATCCCGAAGCTCACGGCAGCGCCGGCGGCGATCGGGCTCGACGACGTCACGAATGGGTACGTGCCGTGGTCGAGGTCCAGGAGCGTGCCCTGCGCCCCCTCGAAGAGCACACGCTCGCCGGCACGAAGAGCACGATCGACAAGGAGGGACGTGTCCGCGACGTACGGGGCGAGCCGCTCCGCATGCGCGAGTTGCTCTGAGACGACGTCCTCGACGCCGAACGGCTCGAGGTCGTACACGCGCTGGAGCCATACATTCTTCTCCGCGACCGCGAGCTCGAGCTTCTGTCGGAGAATCTTGGCATCGAGCAGATCCTGGATGCGGATCCCGATGCGCGTCGCCTTGTCCGCATACGCCGGGCCGATCCCGCGTCGGGTCGTTCCGATCTGGAGCCGCCCGAGACGGCGTTCGCGAGCTCCGTCGAGGGCAACATGCCACGGCATGACGAGGTGCGCGTTCCCGGACACGACGAGCAGCCCGCGCGTCTCGTGGCCGCGGGCCTCGAGCTCGTCGAGCTCGGAGATCAGAACAGCCGGATCGACGACACAGCCGGCGCCGATCGCGCAGCGCTTGCCGCCGATGACGCCGGTCGGGATCTGTCGGATCTTGTAGGTCTCGTCGCCGACGACGACCGTGTGACCGGCGTTGGGGCCGCCCTGATAGCGGCAAACGAGATCGGAGTCCTGCGCGAGGAGGTCGACGATCTTTCCCTTGCCCTCGTCGCCCCACTGCGCGCCGACGATGACGGTCGCGGGCACGCGCGCCAGTCTTGCACGTGAGGCCGTGCTCAGACGTTGGACGCGGCGGCTACGAGCTCGGGGTCTTCGAGCACGTGGGTCTCGACCGCTGAGACGGCCGGCAATCCGGACGCAGCGCACGCGCCTTCCACGCCGCCACGATCGCCGACGATGACGTCCGGAGCTCCGCCGAGGCGTCGAAGGCGGCCGAGGAGCGGCAACGCCGCGGCGGTCGCGAGCCCTCCCACGACGAACGCGGAGCCGACGGAGCGCGCCTCGCCGAGGGCACCGAGGCCGACCTGACCGCCAATGCTGCCCGTGCTCGAGACCATCGAGTCGAAGGACACGACGGTCGCTCGTTGCTCGCTCGGGACGACCTGGTGGAGGTAGGCCGAGCGCACCGGGCTCGTGACCCCGATCGACGCCGTCACCACGAGGAGGGCGGCGAGCGCGACCCAGAACGAACCCGCCAAGCCGAGCACGACCGCGGCAGCGGTCTGGACGCTGGCCGCGCCGATGAGCAGCGTCGTTCGCCTGCCGCAGTAGTGCGACGCAAACGCGACGACCTGGTTCCCGGCCATCATCGAAAGCGCGATCGCGGCGGCGACCAGCCCCGAGATCCAGATCGCGTCGCTGTCGAGCAAATCGAGGAGATACGGCTGCGAGGCATAGAAGGCCCACGTGAAGAATCCCATCTGCACGGTCGAGGCGAGGATCAGCAGGCGAAGGTTGCGTTGGCGCCACCCGAACTCGATGCCGGCCCGCGCGTTCCGCGCGATCTCGGCCGGGAGCTCGTTCGCCGCAAGCGTGCGCGGCTCGAAGCCGAGGTCGTGCATGACGACGTACGCGACGCAGAACACCGCGAGGAGCAGCACGGTGCGAACGACGTAGGGCCACGACAGATCGAGCTGTCCGAGCAGCCCGCCTCCCACAGTGCCGACGAGCATCGCTGCGCCCGTGACCTGCTGGCCGCGCGCGAAGACGCGATCGAGGAGGCCCCGATAGTCGGTCGCGTTCAGCGCATCGACGAGCCATGCCTCCATCGCCCCGGAGTAGAACGTGAACCCCAGGCCCATCCCGACGGAGACGATTGCGAACGGCACGACGCCCGCCTCCACCTCCGCCAGAGCGACGTACAGCAGCGTGGTCGCGGCGAGCACGGAGACGGACAGGAGGAACGAGACACGGCGACCGAGTGTGTCGGCGACGACGCCCGTCGGCACCTCGAACAGCACCATGCCCGCCGAGAAGGCGGCGTTTGCCACGAAGACCTCGAAGAAGCTCAGCCCGGCGTCGAGCAGGAACAGCGTGTTGACGCCCCAGATGAGAGCGGCCGAGAGCGTGTAGAGGCCGGCGAGCGTGAAGTAGCCGGCGAGGATGCGACGACTCGTCTGTGCCTGCGGGGCAGCCGAGGGCTCCGACACCAGCCAAGCGTAGAGCCGCGGTTCCGGCTACGAGGCCCGGCGGCCGACCAACCTGGCGGTCCCGGTCATGAGGCTCGCACCGGGCGCGGACTCGTCGGCATTGCGGGCGAGCATCCCTTTCTGGACGATTTGGTACGCCACGAGCGTGTGCGACGGCCCGCAGCGACCTCTACTCCGCAGAGGTCGGCGGGAACTCGACGGCCGGCGGCACGCGCCCGTCTCTCGCTAGCCCGACGATGTCCGCGCGCGGCCTACGCGGCCGCGAGATCGGCGAACTTCGCATACCGCCGGAGCCACGACAGCTTGACAGTGCCCGTGGGCCCGTTGCGGTGCTTCGCGAGGATGACCTCGGCGATTCCCTGCTGGTCGGATTCCTCGCCGAGGTAGTACTCGTCGCGGTAGACGAAGAACACGAGGTCGGAGTCCTGCTCGATCGAGCCCGAGTCGCGCAGGTCGGACAGGATCGGCCGCTTGTCCTGGCGCTGCTCGACCGCACGTGAGAGCTGTGACATCGCGAGGATCGGAACCTCGAGCTCACGCGCGAGCACCTTCAGCGCACGCGAGATCTGCGAGACCTCTTGCACGCGGCTCTCGACGTTGCGATCCGACGCCATGAGCTGGAGGTAGTCGACGATGACGAGCCCGAGGTTCGGCTCTCGCGACTTCAGGCGCCGCGCCTTCGAGCGCAGCTCCATGATCGAGGTCGACCCGGTGTCGTCGACGTAGATCGGCGCCTTCATCAGACGGTCGCACGCCGCTGTCAGCCGTGGCCAGTCGTCGGGCGCGAGACGCCCGGTTCGCAGCCGCTGGGACTCGACCTTCGCCTCGCTGCACATCATCCGCTGGGTCACCTCGGACTTCGACATCTCGAGCGTGAAGAGCGCGACCGGTGTGGAGTGCCGCACCCCGAGGTTCGCGGCAATGCACAGCCCCAGGGCCGACTTCCCCATCGACGGCCGCGCCGCGAGGATGACGAGGTTGCCGGGCTGGAAGCCGGAGGTGAGGAGGTCGAGCTCCTTGAAGCCTGCCGGCACGCCCGTGATCTCCGCGCCGGCCTCGTAGAGGTGTGTGATGCGCTCGAAGCTCTCCTTCAGGAGGACCTCGATGTGGTCGAAGTCGCTCGTCGCGCGCCGCTGCCCGAGCTCGAAGACGATCTGCTCGGCGCGGTCGACGAGATCGGAGACCTCACCCTCGCGCTCCTGACCCAGCCGCACGATCTCCTGGCCCGCGCGGATGAGCCCCCGTAGCGTCGACATCTCCTTGACGATGCGGGCGTAGTGCTCGACGTTCGACGCGGCCGGAACGAGCGCTGCCAGTTCGGCCACGCGTGCCTGGCCACCGGCGGCGTCGAGCTCGGCGCGCTCCTCGAGCTCGTTGACGAGCGTGATCGCGTCGACCGGCTCGCCCTTCGCCCAGAGCGCCAGCGCTCCACGGTAAACCTTCGCGTGGCTCTCCCGATAGAAGTCGGAAGCGGCGAGGATCTCGCTGACGGTGCCGACCGCCACGGGCGACAGCAGCATGGCGCCGAGGACCGACTCCTCGGCCTCGAGGTTCTGTGGCGGGACGACGGCGCCGAGGCGCTCCCCGACGCGGTCGAGCTCGGTATGACTCATTGACAGACCGGCCCGTGAGGCTGGGATCCGCCACGCGTGACGCGGGGGCCTCCCCGGGCTCTCGGGACGAAGCTCGCGCTGGCGGTGGCTCCGGGCTGGAGGCGAGCGTTCATCACGGAGCGGGAGTCAAGCCGTCCCGAAGGGTCGCGTCCAGCGAGTCAGCAAGATGCCTCCCGTGCAGGGACAAGGGAACATACGTTCCTAGGTTATCCCCGCCAGCGGACGGCCTGTCGACAGGGTGCTGGAAGTTGTCCACCCGGAAACAGACGCTGCGAGCGGGAAGTTCCTCGCGTCGTCAACAGGCGTGTGGACAGGCTACGACGTCGTACCGGCCAGCACGAGCGGCCGCAGGAGCCGAGCGAGGCCGACCGCCCGGTGCCGCGACGAGCAGGGCAGAATGATGGCGAGAGTCGCCAGAAGGCCCGACGAGCGGCGGGGATCAGGCAGCCGCGGGCGGGTCGTGCTCGTCTGTCTCAGGGTCATCGGGCTGCGCTCCTTCGAGCTGGACGACCTCTTCGACGTCCTCCGCCGTATCCCCTTGGGAGAGCACTTCCGCGAGCACGGTCTCGGCCTCCACGTGCTGCGTTTCGGCCTCCTCGGCCGCAGCAGCCTGGGCCTCGGCCTCCGCAGCCTCGAGCGCGGCGAGCTCCTCCTCGGGAGGAAGCTCCCCACCCTCGGGAACGACGAGCATCTTCACCTCGACGTGCACATCGGCGAACAGCTCGATCGGAACCGAGTAGCGGCCGATCCGCTTCAACGGATCGATCCCGATCTTGCGGCGATCGACCCGCACCTTCCGAGCTCGCCAGATCTCGTCCGCGACGTCCGTCGGAGTCACCGAGCCGAACAACGACCCCGTCGGGCCGGCCTTGACTTCGAACCGGAGCACTGTCTTGCCGAGAAGCTCCGCGATCTCCTCTGCCTGCTCGGCCGTACGCGCCTCGTGCTTCGCTCGCTCGGCGTCGACCTTGCGGAGCTCGGCGACGCGAGCCGGCGTCGCGTTCTCGGCGAGCCGGCGGGGGAGGAGGTAGTTGCGCGCGTACCCTCGCGCGACATCAACGACCTCGCCGCGGAGGCCGAGCTTCTCCACGTCTTTCAAGAGAATGACTTCCATCGCTCTCAGCCGACGTAGGGAAGCAGGGCCATCTCTCGCGCGCGCTTGACCGCGGCTGCCACCTGGATCTGGTGCCGACGGCAGGCGCCAGTGATCCGGCGCGACCGGATCTTCCCCTTCTCCGAGATGTAGCGACGGAGCTGCGCGAGGTTCTTGTAGTCGATCTCCTTCACCTTGTCCCGGCAGAAGTGGCAGCTCTTGCGCTTGCCGGGCGCCGTTGCGGGGCCGGTGCGGCGACGGGGTTGCTGTTTCTTAGGTGCCATGGATCCTCTCCTAGAACGGAATGTCGTCGTCGGCTGGCGAGGTCGGGAAGTCGTCCCCGCCCGCACCTGCAGCGGCGCCCGCGGTTGCGCCTGCCGGCACGTAGGACGACTCGCCGTCCTGGCGCCCGCCGAGGAACTGGACGCTCTCGGCGACGACCTCCACTGCCTGGCGTTTCGCGCCGTCCTGCGCCTCCCACTCGCGCCACTCGAGACGACCGTCGATCGCGACCGGACGGCCCTTTGCGAGGTACTGCGCGCAGTTCTCGCCCTGCTGGCCCCAGACGGTGATGTCGAAGTAGTTCGGCTTGTCCGTCCACTGGCCCGACTCGTCCTTGCGGCGCGTGTTGACTGCGAGCCGCAGCGAGCAGACCGGGGTCCCGGACGGCGTGTGCCGGAGCTCGGGATCCCGCGTCAGATTGCCCACGAGAACGACGCGGTTGATGCTGGCTGCCATGTCTATGCCTCCTCTTCCTCGACTGCCTCGACGTCGGATGCGACCGCTGCATCCTCGCGCGTCGGCGCGCTGATCGCTACGGGCCGAACGGGACTCCCCTCGATCCGACGTGTCGCCATGTGACGCATCACGCCGTCGTCGATCCGGAGCACGCGCGACACCTCGTCGAGCGTCCCGGCGTCGCAGGTGAAGTGCAGGAGGTGGTAGCTCCCGTCGCCTTTGTGGCCGATCTCGTACGCGAGCTTGCGTCGACCCCAGACGTCGTGTAAGTCCCAGGTGCCGCCGCCGGACTCGACCTGCTCGCGCGCGCGGGTGACGATCTCGGCCTGGCGATCGTCATCCAGGTCGGGGTCGAGCAGCAGCAGAATCTCGTATTCCGACACGTTCCCGATCTCCTTCCCTCGGTCTGAATCGGCCTCACCGGTGCGGCGCCGCCGGGAACGGACGGAGCCATGGCGAGGCAGGAAGCCCGGGGATGGTACCAGCCGTCGCTCTGGCAGCCGCGATACCATCGTCCCGTGCGCAAGCTCATCAAGATCGCCTTGATCGCCGTCGGCATCCGCGCGCTTCTGCGCTGGCGCAAGAGCCGCCAGGCGACGGAGAGCGCGACGACGTCCACCGCGCCCGTGCCCGACCCGGCGGACGAGCTCCGACGCAAGCTCGCGGACTCGCGAGACGACGACGGGCCGGCGGAGACGCCTGCCCCACCGGAGGCGTCCGTCGCCGAGCGTCGCACGGAGGTGCACGAGCAGGGCCGAGCCGCGCTCGACGTGATGAAGTCCTCCGACGAGGCCTGAGCCGGTCGCTGTGGCGGATCCGTCCGAGACGACGCAGATCTCACGCGAGCAGTCGCTACCGGAGGGAGAGCTGGCAGGCGCCGTCCGGGCGCTCGCAGCGCAGGTCGGAAGCCTCCAGGCCGACGTCCAGGCTCTTCGCGTCGAGACACGGGCGCTGCCGTCGAGCGAGGCGGATCGACACGGCTGGGACGAGGGAGCGCCGATCGTCCGCGAAGGCCCGGCATGGGTGCGGTCTGTGGACTCGCCTCGCGCCCGCGGTCTCGCGATCCCGTGGCTGCTCGTCGAGATCGTGTTTCTCGTCGCCGTCGCAGTGCTCGCGATCGTCGCCGAGCTCGACCCCTATGCGATCGCGGGCGTCATGCTCGGCGCCTGGGCACTCGTGGCGCTCGGCGAGTGGCTCGCGGCGCGCGGCGCGCGGCAACGACTCATGGCCGTTTACGGCGCGGAAGCGGGATCGACGGTCGTCGCGCCGGCCCAGGACGATCGCGCCTGGTTCGATGCGAACGGGGACGACACGTTGCTCGACGGGCGGTCGGCCGAACGTCCGCCTGCTCGCCTCCCGCCACCGGAGTAGGCGCACACCGCGACGCGGTAGCGGCTAGCTCGAGCCCGTGCTCTTCCCGACCGCAACCTTCGCGATCCTCTTCCTCATCGTTGCTGCCGCTCTCGTGGTGCTCTGCGGCACGGTGAGCGCGGGCGCGCGTTCATCATCGCGGCGAGCTTCGTCTTCTACGCCAGGTGGGACTAGCGGTTCTGCTTCCTGCTGGCCCTCTCGATCGTCTGACACCAGGCGTTCGCGCTCGCCATCCACGGGCGCTTGCCGAAGAGCGCGAGGAAGCAGCTGCTCGTCGTCGCGCTGGTCGGGAACCTCGGCCTCCTCGGCGTTTCAAGTACGACGACTTCTTCGTCGCGTCGACGAACAACCTCTCCGCGCTCGTCGGCATCGACGTGCCCTCGAAGCCCGGTCGACCCGGCTGCCCGTCGGGATCTCCTTCTTCACGTTTATGGCGATCAGCTACGTCGTGGACGTCTACCGCAGCGACTTCGCACCCACCAGCATGGGGATGTTGGCGACGTACCTCTCGTTCTTCCCGCACCGCGTCGCCGGGCCGATCGTGCGTCCGGGCGAGCTCATCCCGCAGTTCGCAGCTCCGCGCGACCCCACGCTACGTCGACACGTCGCGCGCGTTCTTCCTCATCGGGACCGGGCTCTTGATGAAAGGTGTGATCGCGAACCACCTCGTGGCGAACATCGTCGACGAGGTCTTCGGCGCCCCGAACCAACACTCGCCCTCGGCTACACGAACATCGCCATTGGGATCGCGCTGCTGCTCGAGCTCACGTTCCCGCAGAACTTCGACGCGCCGTATTCCGCAACCTCGATCACGGACCCTGGCGGCGCTGGCACATGACGCTCTCACGCTGGCTCCGCGACTACCTCTACTTCCCCCTCGGCGGGAACCGCGGCGGGACTCTCCTCACTTATCGCAACCTGATGCTGACGATGCTCATCGGCGGGCTCTGGCACGGCGCGGGCCGGACGTTCGTCGTGTGGGGCGGGATCCACGGAATGGCGCTCGTCGTCGAGCGCTGGTGGCGTGGGCGCCCGGGTTCGTCGAGCGGCCTGGACGCGCGGCCGGCGGGCGTGGCATCGCTTCGTGACGTTCCAGATCGTCTGCTTCGCGTGGATCTTCTTCCGGTCGGAGTCGTTCGCCGACGCGTGGGATCTCATCGTCCGTCTCTTCACCGCCTGGGGAAAGCCCTCGCCGCTGGTGACGTGGGGCCTAGGGCACCGGCAGCACGGTCACGGGGACGCGCAGGCGCACCGTGCGCCCTCCCGCCACCACGATGGCCTGGAAGGTGAGCTTGACGCCCACCGACTGCGCGGGCCACCTAACCACACCCTTGCGCTTCCCCTTGAAGGAGATCCACGTGCCGGCTTTCGCCCCCTGACACGGCACCATCGCCGTTCGCTTCAAGCAGCCGACGACGACCGTGCCGAGGAGGATCTGCAGGCGCGCCTTTGTCACTGCCGGCCTGCCGTTCTGATCCTTCACGACGATCGTGTACCTCCACGGAGTGCCGGCGACAGGTTTGGTCGAGCTCGTCGACATGGTTGCGCGAATATGGTTCGCCGCCACCGCCGTGGCAGCGAACGCCAGGATCGAGGCGCCACAGACGAGGACGAGCCGCATCGGCCGCATCTTAGGACGGAGCGGCGTCGAGCCGTTCGAGCCGGCGTCCAGCGCGAGGCAGGAGGAGCAGCGACGCAAGCGCCGGGATCGTCGGAGCCCAGAACGCGAACAGCCGGTACACCCCGACGGCGACGAGCGCGACCGCGAGTGGAACACCCACCGCGGTGAGGGCGTAGGTCATCGCGGCGTCGACGCCGCCGACGCCACCGAGCGGCAGCGGCAGGATCATGGCTGCGTGGCCGGCTGCGAACGCGAGGATCAGCTCCGGCAGCGGCAACGTCTCGCCTACCGAGCGCAACGACGCCCAGAGGCAGACGACGTTTCCCGTCCAGTAGAGCACGGTCGCCAGTAGCATCCGCCGTCCGGCCGGGTCGAGCAGCACGTCGCGCACCCAGGCCGTTCCGGCGATGGCGTAGCCAAGGGCGCGCCGGGCGAGGTTCCCGTCGCTGCGCGCAAAGCGCCCGACGCGCCGCGGCTGTGTCACGTAGGCAGCGGCGGCAGAGCAGATCGGGATCAGGACGAGCCAGGGCGCCGCGAACACGAGCGAGACCTCCCCCCACGCACCCGTCGCCGCGAGCAGTGCCGCCGTCCAGGCACCACCTGCAAAGGCCACGTAGAAGAGCGTGTTGAACCCCAGGATGCGGACGAGCGCCTCGTCCGCGGAGAACCGTGCTCGCCGGAAGCACCAGTACGTGACCGCGATCGCGCCGACTCCTCCGGCTGCGAAGACCCGGGTCGCGCCGACGCTCGCGAGCATGACCTCGGCACTCAGCCGGAACCCCGGGTCGGGCCCGCCGCGCCATCTGAACCCACCGCGGAAGACGCCGGCGTACGCGGACAGAGCAAGCACCTGAGCGCCGAGACACACGGCAAACCAGGTCGTGTCGGCCTTCTCGATCGCGTCGCGCACCTCGGCGAACCCGGCGGCCCGCGCGATGAGCAACCCGACGCCGACGACGAGAAGCATGGCCGCGACGACGCCGACGAGCGCCCTCCACCCCGAGGGGACGACCCGGCTGTCGATCGATTGGCGCACTCCTTTCACACTCCGATGCCACGCACGATCAGGAGCTCAGCGAGCGCGCGACGGTGCCGAGCACGGCGCCGGCGGCCGCATCGAGGACGTAGTGGTTCCCCGTCGCCGCGACCACCGTGGCCACGAGCGGCGGATACGAGTACGCGGCGGCCTTTACGACGACCGAGTCGGCGCGCCCGGCGATCTCGGCCGCCGTGACGACGGCGAACGCGACGTGCAGGCTCGGCATCGCCGCGACCGGGTTGTAGAGACGCACGAGCAGCGGGTGCTCGAGGTCGAGACCGCTGATCTCGGAGAGGGTGTCGACGAAACCGTCGAGCACGCGCGGTGGCGCGGTCGGCAGCAGAAGGAAGACCGGCTGCGCTCCGACGTGCGCGAGAAGACACGTCCGTCGAAAGCGGTGGTAGCTCGGGTCGCGGCGCCGGTAGAGAAGAACGAGCCAGCCGAGAGTCAGCGTGACGTTGAACAGTCCGTAGCCGACGTTGAGGCCGTGGACGACTCGTGGAAAGCGAAGGAGAGCCCGCTGGACCGCCGGCTCGACGTCGAGCCCAAGCCGGGCCTCGACCGCCAGGATCCGCTCGGCGTTGTGGCGTGCCCGTGCGCGGCCGTCGCGACGAAGCACGAACCGGGCGACGAGCAGGTAGAGCGCGTATACGCCCGCACCGAGCGCGATCTCCCGGCGGAGGGAGAAGCTCGTCACGCCGAGCGCCACGTCATCGGGTACACGGCCGCCCAGTGCCCGGCATGCCTGCGGAGCGTGACCGA
>DATKBJ010000102.1:0-4358 GCA_035514135.1 Gaiellaceae bacterium
CCGCGCGATAGGCTCCCGCGGTTCGCCTACCAGGAGGAGATCGAGACACGATGGCCAGCGCACAGGAGTTCTTCGAGGCCCTGCCGAGCCGTGTCACACCCGACCGGATCGAGGGCATGAACAACACCTACGTCTTCGACATCGAGGGCGCGGGCGTGTGGACGGTCGCCGTCGCGGACGGCGCCATCACCGTCACCGAGGGCGCGAGCGATGCGGATTGCACGTTCTCGGCGAGCGAGGAGACCTTCGAGAAGATCTCCTCGGGCGAGCAGAACGCCACGACCGCGTACATGACCGGCAAGCTCAAGATCAAGGGAGACATGGGCGCCGCGATGAAGCTGCAGAAGATCTTCTAGCGTGCCGGGACGGCCCGACCGAGCGCCATGATCTGGATTGCACTCCTCATCCGCTGGGGCATCAACGCCCTCGCGCTGATCGTCGTCGACTGGATGTTCGGCGGCGTCTCGATCGGCCGATGGTGGCCGCTCCTGCTCGGCGCGGCGATCCTCACGATCGGCAACACGATCATCAAGCCGATCCTCGCGATCCTGACGCTGCCGCTGATCGTCATCACGTTCGGGCTCGCGTACTTCGCGATCAACGTGTTGATGCTGGCTTTGGCGGAGTGGATTGCACCCGACTTCTCCATCGACGGCTTCTGGACGTACGTCGGCGCGACGATCGTCGTCTGGCTCGTGAACGTGACGGTGGGCTGGGTCCTCGACCGCGTCCGCGCCTGACCGGCCACATGGCACCACGCGAGACGATCGAGAAGCTCATCGCCGGCCTCAATCGCGGCGACGTGAGTGTGCTGGACGAGGTCTTCCACGACGACGCGCTGATGGACTGGCCGCAGTTCTCCGAGCGAGTCCGCGGCGCCGAGAACCGTCGCCACGTCTACGAGGGCATCCCGGCACTCCCGAAGATCTCCACGCGGCGGATCTTCGGCGAAGGAGATCTCTGGATCGCCGAGGCCACGCTGGACTATGGAGCCGACGCGATCTACAGCACCGTTCTCATCTTCGAGTTTCGCGACGGGAGGATCGCGCGGGAGACTGCGTACTGGGCGACGCCCGCACCTCCGGCGGCCTGGCGCGCCGAGTGGGTCGAACCGCTCGGATCCTCCGACTGAGCTCCGTCGCTCTCAGCTCTCGAGCTCGACGAGGAGCGTTCCACCGGCGACGCGGTCGCCTTCGGCGACATGCACCGTTTTCACAGTCCCTTCGAACGGCGAGTGCACGGGGATCTCCATCTTCATCGCCTCGAGGACGACGAGCGGCTGGCGTGCACGGACCGAGTCGCCGGGGGCGACCTCGAGGCGGATGACCGTGCCCGGCATCGGAGCGGTCACAGTGCTCTCGCCGTGTGCCGCCCCCGCGCGATGCGCCTCGGCGTCGACGTCGGGAGGTGGGGACGGTGGAGGCGCGGGCAGGTTGAGACGCCACGAGCTGCGAAACGGTGCCGGTGGTCGTAGGAGCGGCGCCGCGGAGAGGGGCGGATGCTCCGTGAGAAACGCGGTGGTTGCTTCCCCCGCGCGCACGACCGGATGCCGCACGAGCCAGCGGAGGAACGACAGGTTCGTGGCGATGCCCTCGACGTGCGTCTCGGCAAGCACGTCGGTCAGGGCGGCGAGGGCGGCGTCGCGCGTCGGCCCGTGGCCGATCACCTTCGCGATCATCGGATCGTAGGAGAGGCCCACCTCGTCGCCCGCCTCGACGCCGGCGTCGACTCGAACGCTGAAACCGGCTTGTAACTGATCGTTACAAGGGAGGGTGAGCGTTTCGATACGGCCGGCCTGGGGCAGGAACGTGCGCGGATCCTCGGCATACAGCCGCACTTCGACCGCGTGCCCGAAGGCCTTGTAACGATCGGTTACAAGCGCCTCGCCCTCGGCGATGCGAATTTGGCGCTCCACGAGATCGAGGCCCGTGACCGCCTCGGTGACGGGGTGCTCAACCTGGATGCGGCCGTTCAGCTCGAGGAAGAAGAACGCGGCACCGTCGACGACGAACTCGACCGTGCCCGCGCTGCGATACCCGATCGCGCGACCGAACGCCACGGCCGCCTCGTGCAGCGCGTCGCGCAGCTCCGGTGCGAGCCTCGGCGCGGGGGCCTCCTCGAGCACCTTCTGATGGCGTCGCTGCACCGAGCAGTCGCGCTCCCCTACCGCGACGACGTTGCCGTGCGCATCGGCGAGGAGCTGGACCTCGATGTGTCGCGGACGCTCCAGGTAGCGCTCGCAGTAGAGGGTGCCGTCCGCGAACGCGGCGGTCGCCTCGCGCTCGGCAGCAGCGAGGGCATCGTCGAGCTCCTCGGGCGACCGCACGACTCGCATACCGCGCCCACCACCGCCTGCAGCTGCCTTCACGAGCAGCGGGAACCCGATCTCCTCGGGCGTGCCGTCGGGGAGAACGGGAACGCCGGCGTCCCGCGCGACGCGCTTCGCGGCGATCTTGTCTCCGCCGAGTCGGAGGGCGCTCGCCGGCGGGCCGATCCACGTGAGCCCGGCAGCCTCGACGGCTTCGGCGAAGTCACCGCTTTCGGCGAGGAAGCCGTAGCCGGGATGAACGGCGTCCGCACCCGCCTCGGTGGCCGCCCGGACGTGCTCTTCCGGGTGAAGGTACGACGCGATCTCGACACGTCGATCGGCAGATCGCGCGTGCAGGGACTCGAGGTCGTCCGGCGCAGCGACCGCGACGGTCTCGATCCCGAGCGAGCGACATGTCCGGAAGATGCGCAGCGCGATCTCGCCTCGGTTGGCCACGAGCAGTCGCCGGATCGGCACGCGCGCACTCTATGCAGCCGCACTCGCCCGTTAGTAGGCGCGGTGCGTGATCCGCCTTCTGGTTCGCACCCGTGATCGTGCTGGCCGGCAACGCCGTCGGACTGATCGTCGCGTCGCTCGTCCTCGACGACTTCCGGATCAACGTCACCGGCTTCATCCTCTCGCTGATCATCTTCACCGTCGCCGTCGCGCTCATGACTCCGTTCCTCGCGAGCACGATGCGGAGGAATCAGTCGACGTCGGCCGCACTCGGTGGTGTCGCGCTGATCTCCACCTTCGTCGCGCTGCTGATCACGGATCTCCTGTCAGACGGTCTCTCGATCAGCGGCATCGGAACGTGGATCGCGGCGACGGTCATTGTGTGGCTCGGATCGCTGCTCGCGGTCTTCATCCTGCCCTATCTCGGGCTGAAGAAGTACCTCGAGAACCGTCCCGCTTAGTCTGCGTCGTCGAGCCAGCCCGCCGAGCGGCGGTCGAGAAACGCGCGGAGGCCGTCCTGTCCCTCGTCGCTTGTCCGTCGGGCAGCGGCGATGTGCGCGGTGTCGATGCCGAGCGGGCGCGCTCGGATGAGCTTCTTCGCCTCTCGCACCGCGATCGGGCCCCCGGCGAGGATGTCGCGCACGACCGCCTCGGCGCGCTCGCCGGCGTCCTCGGATACCTCCGACACGAGCCCGATCCGCAGCGCGACATCTGGACCGAACCGCTCTCCGGTGAGGAAGTAATGACGGGCCGCGCCGCCGATCTTCGCCAGCACGAACGGTGAGATGACGGCAGGAATGATCCCGAGCCGCACCTCGGTGAAGCCGAAGACGGCGTCAGGCCAAGCCACTGTGATGTCGGCACACGCGACCAGCCCCGAGCCTCCGCCGAGCGCGAATCCGTGCACGCAGCACACGACCGGGGCGGGGCAAGAGTCGATGGTCTCGAGCATCGTGTAGAGGCGCATCGCGTCCTCGACGTTCTCGTCGTAGGAGAGGTCGATAGCGGCGTGCTGCCACTCGACGTCCGCGCCAGCGCAGAACGCGGGGCCCTCTCCCTCGAGGAGCACGGCACGTGCATCGCCGACGTCGGCGAATGCCTCGGTCAGCTCGGCGATGAGCGCCGCATCGAAAGCGTTGCGTCGTTCGGGCTTCGCGAGTGTGACCCGGAGTACGTGTCCGTCGCGGACGACCCTGAGCGCGCTCATCGCCGCGGAGCTTAGAGTCACGCGATGCTGAACGGAGCCCTCGCCGCCTCGATCACGCCGCTGCGCGAGCACGGCAGCGCGATCGACGACGACGCCTTCGGTCCGCTCGCCGACTTCTACGTGTGCGAAGGCCTCGACGGGATCCTCGCGCTCGGAACGGCGGGGGAGGGGATCCTCCTCAGCGTCGAGGAGCGACGTCGCGTCGCCGACTTGTTCTTGCAGGCAGCCGACAAACGCCTACAGGTTGCGATCCATTGCGGAGCGCAGACGACAGCCGACACGGTCACGCTCGCCGCGCATGCGGCCGAGGTCGGCGCCGACGCCGTCGTCGTCATCGGCCCGCCGTACTTCAAGCTCGACGAGCGCGCGCAGTACGCACACTTCTTC
>DATKBJ010000103.1:0-11531 GCA_035514135.1 Gaiellaceae bacterium
GCCGAAGTCGTCGGGCGAGAGTCCAGCCGCGACAGCGGCCTCGCAGTAGGCGATCCCGTTCGCGAGGGTGAACGCGAGCTCCTGTGCTGCGCTCGCTCCTGCCTCGCGGATGTGGTACCCGGAGATCGAGATCGTGTTGAAGTCCGGCAGTCGCTCCGCGCAGTACTCGAGGAGATCGGTGACGAGCCGCATCGACGGCCGCGGTGGAAAGATGTAGTTGCCACGCGCGACGTACTCCTTGAGGACGTCGTTCTGGACCGTGCCGCGGAGCTTCTCGCTCGGTACACCCTGCCGCTCGGCGACGAGCTCGTAGAGAAGGAGCAAGAGCGCAGCCGGTGCGTTGATCGTCATCGATGTCGAGACCCCTCCGAGCGGGATCCCGTCCAGGAGCACCTCCATGTCCGCAAGCGAGTCGATTGCGACCCCGGTGCGGCCGACCTCTCCTTCTGCGAGCGGGTCGTCGGAGTCGTAGCCGAGCTGCGTCGGGAGGTCGAAGGCGACGGAGAGGCCGGTCTGACCGCGCGCGAGGAGGTAGCGGAAGCGGGCGTTCGTCTCTCCGGCCGATCCGTAGCCGGCGTACTGGCGGATCGTCCACGGGCGTCCGCGGTACATCGTCTCGTACGGGCCGCGCGTGAACGGATACTCGCCGGGTCGCTCGAGCTCGCGCTCGGTGGCATCGGCCGCGGTGTAGACCGGCTTGACCTCGATGCCCGAGTCCGTCAGTCGGCGGTCGTCGACACCCCGGTCGAACGGAGTGTCAGACACTGCACCAGGGCCGGTGCGGACGTGGCTTCGCTGCAATCGTCTCGACCCGCCATGTCACGGAGGCGAGAGAGAAGGTGCGGCCGTGAAGGACCGTGTGGGCCGATAGTTGCATTCTCGGCGCGTCTTGCTCTTGACAGAAATCGGTGTCTGACACCGATCGCATCGTATGCGGCTACAGAACGCCGCCTGCGCGCTCGATCGCATCGAGGGCGATGCGGCGGCCGGTCTCGATGTGCTCGCGGATCGCGCGCTCGGCTGCGCGGAGGTCTCCTGCGACGAAGGCGTCGACGATCCGGCGGTGCTCGATCACGAGGTTGGCATGCCCTTCGACGTGCCCCCCGCGGATCACCTGCATCATCAGGTTCACGGACAGCTCGCGATAGAAGCGGGAGAGAAGTGCGTTTCCGGCGACGTCGATCTGGTGTTCGTGGAATGCGGCATTCGCGGTGTCCCATTGCTCGTGCGAGATCGCCGCGTCCGTCGTCTCCAGCAGGTTGGCGAAGCGATCCAGCCGGTTCTCGTCCACGGCTCCGACGGCGCGCTCTGCGGCGAGCAGCTCGAGCGCGAGACGTACGTCGTAGCCCTCGGCGACCGCGCGTGCGGTCACGGGCGCGACGTAGTACCCGCGACGTGGCTGCACGGTGAGCAGACCCTCCGCGACGAGTCGCGTCAATGCGTGGTGGACGGGGCTGCGCGAGACCCCGATCTCATCGGCGAGCGCATGCAGGCTGAGCTTCGCGCCGGCCGGCTCCTGCCTCGTGAGGATCCGCGCTCGGAGCTCGTCGTACACCTGCTCGTTGAGATTTACGCCGGTCAGGATCGACTGCACGGGCGGGACCTAACATGTCAGAGGCGCCGAGGCAACCGACGGCTACCCTGCCGCGCGTGACCGTGCGAGTCAGATTGTTCGCCGGACTCCGCGAGCAGGCGGGCACCGGGGCGCTCGAGATCGACGTCGCCGACGGCGCGACGGTCGCCGACGTGTGGCCGCTACTGGGTCTCGGTGACGAGCCGGCCGGGCTCCTGTATGCCCGCAACCGTGCGTACGTCGACCGTTCGGAGGTGCTGAGCGCAGGTGACGAGGTTGCCGTGATCCCGCCCGTCTCAGGAGGCGCCTTCAGGCTCTCTGGCGAGCCGCTCTCCGTGGATGTCGCCGTTTCGGAGGTGCGCGACGACGACGCAGGTGCGATCGCGACGTTCATCGGCACGACCCGCGCCCACTCGCGCGGGCGCGACGTCGTCCACCTCGAGTACGAGGCCTACGAGGGTATGGCCGAGCAGGTCATGGCCGATCTCGGCGCGACGCTCACCGAGCGCCATTCGCTGTGCAAGGTCGCGATCCACCACCGGGTGGGCCTCGTGGAGATCGGCGGGACGAGCGTCGTGATCGCCGTCTCCGCACCGCATCGCGCCGCCGCGCTTACGGCGTGCAAGGAAGCGATCGACGAGTTGAAGGTGTCGGTGCCACTGTGGAAGAAGGAGACGTACGTGGGGGGAGAAGAGTGGATCGGGCAGGGGTCGTGACGCTGGCCCGTCGAGTTCATGGCGGCGCGGCGGCGGACTCACTCCGCGGCGGCGCACGGGAGCAGTGAGCAGTGCACGGCGCCGAGGAGGGGGGCCGTGGGGGAGCCACGGGTTCCTCCACGCAAGAGCCGAAATACGAGCCGGTCGACGCGCCGGACGCCCGGAGCTTCCCAGTTCCGGACACGTATGTCGACGGCGAGCGCGGCTACGAGCCGATCAAGCCGCGCTCGGGGCTCGTCGACCTCGCGAAGAAGCTCGTCGCGCCGGTCATCGCGCTCGGGTTCCTCGTCGTCAAGTTCGGCGGGCTGCTGCTCAAGCTGAAGGTAGTGACGACCGGCCTGTCGATGGTTGTCTCAATCGCGGCCTACGCGTGGATCTGGGGCCTACCGTTTGCCGTGGGCTTCGTCCTCCTGATCATCGTCCACGAGCTCGGACACGTCTTCGAGCTGCGCCGGCAAGGCGTTCCGGCCAGCGCGCCGCTCTTCATCCCGTTCCTCGGCGCCGTGATCGGGATGAAGGAGCTTCCCGACGACGCCTGGAAGGAGGCGCGAGTTGCGCTCGCCGGCCCGATCCTGGGCTCCATCGGCGCTGCAGCGTGCTGGGTCGCTGCCGAGGCGACGGGATCCGATCTCCTCATGGCTCTCGCCTTCGTCGGGTTCTTCCTAAACCTCTTCAATCTCATCCCGATCGTGCCGCTCGATGGTGGGCGCGCAGCGGGTGCGCTGCATCCCGCGCTCTGGTTTCTCGGGCTCGTGATGATGGTGGGCCTCGTCGTCGTGAATCCCAACCCGCTCCTCCTGATCATCGTGCTCCTCGGGGGGCTCGATCTCTGGCGGCGCTGGCGCGAGCGCGGGGACGCTGGCGACTACTACCGGCTCACCGTGGCCCAGCGCGCGACGGTCGGCATCGTGTACCTCGGCCTCGTTGCGGTACTCGCGCTCGCGATGTCGGCCACGTACGTCGAGCGCGACTTCTGATGCCGGACGGCGTCGAGGTTCCGCGCCGGATCTTTCGGCGGAGCCAGGAGCCGCTCGCGGCCGATGTCTCCCTGATCGCGTCGGAGTTCCTGGCAGGTTTCCAGCTCATCCAGAAGATCGACCGGCCGGCGGTGTCGATCTTCGGGTCTGCGCGGGTGCTCGAGGGATCCGAGACGTACGAGCAGGCGCGAGCGACCGGCCGGGCGTTCGCCGAGACGGGCTTCGCGGTCGTGACGGGGGGAGGGCCGGGAGTGATGGAAGCCGCCAATCGCGGCTGCAAGGAGGCCGGTGGACTCTCCGTAGGCTTCAACATCGCGCTCCCGTTCGAGCAGGGTCTGAATCCCTGGTGCGACCTTTCGCTCACGTTCGACCACTTCCACGTGCGGAAGGTCATGTTCGTCAAGGCGGCCGAAGGCTTCGTGATCTTTCCCGGCGGATTCGGCACGCAGGACGAGCTCTGGGAGGCGCTCACACTGCGCCAGACGCGCAAGATCGGGGACTTCCCCATCGTCCTCTACGACTCCGACTACTGGGAGCAGCTGGTCGAGTGGGTTCGCGACGAGATGCTCGGCCACGGGCTCATCTCGGCGGACGACTGCGCGGGCATGCTCCGAACCGACGATCCGGCCGAGGCGGTCGAGCTCGTCGTCTCCCACTACGACAACCGCTTGGCGGAGGGCTCGGCGTGAGCACCACTCGCCTCCGGCGAGTGGTCGCGGGGGAAGCAACCAAGGTCGTCCGATGAGCCTCGACGCCGCCGTCGAGCGGATCCGCGAGCGGACCGACGTCGAGGCCGGCATCGGTCTCGTCCTCGGCAGCGGCCTCGGAGGGCTCGTCGAGGAGGTGGAGTCCCGCATCGAGATTCCGTACGCGGAGATCCCCGGCTGGCCCGGGTCGACCGCGGTCGGCCATGCCGGGATGCTCGTCGTCGGGTCACTGGCCGACGCCCCCGTCGCGGTCATGTGCGGCCGTGCGCATCTGTACGAGGGGATCGGCGCCGATCGGGTCGCGTTCGGCGTACGCGTGCTCGGGCGGCTCGGGATACGGTCGCTGGTTGTGACGAACGCGGCCGGGGGAATCAGCACCGAGTTTCGCCCGGGGCAGCTCGTCCTCATCACGGATCACGTGAATCTCCAGGGTACGTCGGCGCTCGTGGGGCCGAACGAGGAGTTGTTGGGGCCCCGCTTCCCGGACATGTCCGACGCGTACGACTCGCAGTTTCGGGCGCGCGCGCGGGAGGCCGCACGACGGCTCGGGGTCGACCTCGGGGAGGGCGTCTACGGAGCATGGCTCGGCCCGCAGTTCGAGACGCCGGCCGAGATCCGGTTCCTGCGCGCGATCGGGGCCGATCTCGTAGGGATGTCGACCGTGCAGGAGGTCATCGCGGCCCGGCACATGGGGATCCGCGTCCTCGGGATCTCGGTCGTGACCAACATGGCCGCCGGGGTCCTGCCGGAGAAGATCGATCACGAGGCCGTTCTCGCTGTCGGAGCGCAGGCGGCAGGCTCGCTGATCGCGCTCGTGCGCGAGCTCGTTCCTACACTCTCCGCGTGAAGCTTCGCGACCTGCCGTCGGTGGACGAGCTGCTGCGAGACGAGCGGCTGTCAGCCGAGCCGCGCGAGCTCGCACTCGCGGCTGCCCGTGCAGTCCTGAATCGCGCGCGCGCGCAGATCGCGGCAGGCGAGGATCCGGCCCCCATCGCCGACGGGGTTCTGCAGGAGCTCGCGAGGGGACGACGGCACTCGCTCCGGCGCGTGCTCAACGCCACCGGCGTCCTCGTGCACACGAACCTCGGCCGCGCTCCGCTCGCGGATGCGGCGCTGGCTCGCGTCGCGGAGGTCGGCGCCGGCTACTCGAACCTGGAGTACGACCTCGAGCGGGGTGAGCGTGGGTCGCGTCAGGATCATCTCGGGGCGCTCGTCGAGCGACTGACAGGCGCGGAGGCGGCACTCGTCGTCAACAACAACGCAGCTGCGGTCCTGCTCGCTCTCGCCGCGCTGGCCGAAGGCAAGGAGGTGCTCGTCTCGCGCGGCGAGCTCATCGAGATCGGCGACGGCTTCCGCATTCCTGACGTCCTCGCGCGCTCGGGTGCTCGACTCGTCGAGGTCGGGACGACGAACCGCACGCGGGCCTCCGACTACGAGCGGGCGATCGGGCCCGAGACCGGGCTCCTCCTCCGCGTGCACCAGTCGAACTTCCGCGTCGTGGGCTTCTCCGAACTGCCACAGCTCGCCGAGGTGGCGGACGTCGCGCGACGGCACCAGCTCCCGCTCGTCGACGACCTCGGCTCCGGCGCGCTCGTCGGTGTTGGGGACGAGCCGACCCCGTCCGAGAGCCTTCGTGCCGGCGCCGACCTCGTCTGCTTCTCCGGCGACAAGCTCCTCGGAGGCCCTCAGGCGGGAATCGTGGTCGGACGCTCCGCGCTCGTCGAGCGGCTGCGCCGCCATCCGCTGCAGCGCGCGCTCCGCGCGGACAAGCTCACGCTCGCCGCGCTCGAGGGAACGCTCATGCTTGCGCTCGACCCGGAGACACGCGACGAGGTACCCGTGCTGCGGATGCTCCACGAGCCCATCGGCGCCGTTCGAGCTCGTGCCGAACGCCTGGCCGGGCTCGTCGGCGGCGAGGTCGAGGAGACCGTCGCGCGCGTCGGAGGTGGCGCGCTTCCGCTTGCCGAGCTCCCCAGCGCCGCGTGCGCGGTCGAGGAGTCGCTGGCCGAGCCGCTTCGCCGCGGCGAGACTCCCGTGATCGCGCTCGTCCGCGACGGGCGCACGCTCCTCGACTGCCGGACGCTCACGGAGGCGGAAGTGGACGAGGTCGCTGCTGCGGTCGGCGTCGCGCGCTCCCGATGATGCCGCTGACGGTCGGAACCGCCGGGCACATCGACCACGGGAAGACGTGGCTCGTGCGGGCGCTTACCGGGAAGGACACGGACCGACTGCCCGAGGAGCAACGGCGAGGGATCTCGATCGACCTCGGGTACGCGCCGCTCGAGCTCCCCGACGGACGCCGCATCTCGGTGATCGACGTTCCCGGTCACGAGCGCTTCGTGCGCACGATGGTTGCGGGAGCGACCGGGATCGACCTCTTCCTGCTCGTGATCGATGCCGGTGAGGGAGCACGGCCGCAGACCCACGAGCACCTCGCGATCCTGCGGCTTCTCGGCATCGAGCAGGGTGTCGTCGCGCTGACGAAGATCGACGCCGTCGACCCCGAGAGCGCCGAGCTCGTCGAGGACGAGGCGAGAGAGCTGGCGCCTGGTATCGCGGTCGTTCGCGTGAGCGCCCGGACCGGGGAGGGGCTCGACGACCTCCGCACGGCCCTGGGCCGTGTCGCCGAATCGGTCGAGCGCGCGCGCGCCAACCGGCCGACGCGTCTCTACATCGATCGCTCCTTCTCGGTGCCGGGGTTCGGAACAGTCGTCACCGGGACGCTCTGGTCGGGCACGGTGGGCGCCGGCGACGAGCTCCGGCTCGAGCCGTCCGGACGGAACGTGCGCGTACGCAGCGTGCAGGTGCACGACCAGGACGTGGGTCGCGCAGATGCCGGTCAACGCGTGGCGGTGAGCCTGCCTGGCGTCGAGCGAGTCGACGTCGTGAGAGGGGAGGCGCTCGTCGCGCCCGGGGCATACCCGCGTTCGTACCGCCTCGACGTCGTGCTCGAGGAGATCGCGGCGATCGACGACGACGCTCGCGTGCACGTCCACATCGGGACGGCTCACGTTCCGGCGCGAGTCGTGCGGCTTGGGGAGCGCTACGCGCAGCTGCGCCTCGGCTCGCCCGTGGTCGCAACGCGGGGGGATCGCGTTCTCCTCCGCGGAGAGTCGACGCTCGGTGGTGGCACCGTGCTCGACCCGATGCCTCCGCGGCATCGAGACGAGGCGCGTCTCGCGCTTCTCGACACCGGCGATGTCGCGGCGACGATCCACGCGCCGGTCCGCCTCGACTCCCTCCGCTTCGTCCTCGACGGCGGGCTCGACGGCGTCGAGCGAGCCGGGCCCTGGGTCTTCTCGGCCGCGTGGCTGGCCGACTACGAGACCGAGCTACGAGCCCGAATCGACGCGGCGGATCCGATCGATCCGGGAGTCCCGCTGCCGGCGGCCGAATGGGCGGGCGACGTGGTGCCGCTCCTGCCGCTCGAGCGGCGAGGCTCGAAGCTCTATGTCCCGGGCGCGGCTCCCAGCCTGGGAGCACGTGAGTCGGACGCTGCCGCGCTCGAACGCGAGCTGGACGCGGCCGGCACCCGTGCGACGAAAGTCGCCGACGACGCGCTCGCGCGCTTCCTCGAGGCGCGCGGCCGTCTCGTTCGGCTCGGTGACGGCTACGCGATCGCGCGGGATGCGTACGACGTCGCGGCCGATGTGCTCGTCACGGAGTGCCGCGCCGCCGGGGCCATCACGCTCGCGCGCTTCCGCGATCTGGTCGGCGTCGGACGGCGGGACGCCCAGCTCCTGCTCGAGCGCTTCGACGCGGACGGGTTCACCCGTCGCCAGGGCGACGGGCGCGTGCTGCGCAGGGTGGCCACGCACGGGCCGCCTCGGTGATCGTCCCGCTCGAGGGATGACGTCGACGGTCGGAGCGCTCACACTTCGATCGGTGCGGATCTTCGCGGCGTCGGTCGTGGTGGGTGCCGCCCTGGCGGCGAGCGCCGCCACCGCGGCGGTCCTTCCGCAGGCGCTCGTGATCCGCGCCGCGGACGTGCCCGCCGGTTACCGCCTCGAGGCCGCGAGCTCCGGCGTGCGCACGAATGCGCAGGAGGCGAAGGAGAGCCCCGAGGGCGGTCGCCTCTTTCGGCGCTGGGGTCGCGTGACCGGCTACCAGGTGATCTACGACCGCGGCGAGCGAACGATCGAAGCGCGCTCGGACGTCTTCCGCTCACGCGCCGGGCCGCCCGAGATGCTGCGGTGGGCCGACCGCCAGGTACGGCTCTCCGGCATCAAAGGGCTCAGGCGGGAGAGCGTGCGCCTCGGCTCGGACGCCTTCCTCGTCTCGGCGGGCTCATCCGGCGAGGTCTACGTGTACTGGCGCTACGGCGTCGTGTGGTCAGCGCTCGGCGGGCGCGGGCTCGGCAAGGCGCAGGTGCTCGCTCTCGCCCGCGCCCAGCAGCGTCGGATCGTCTCCGCGCTTCGTTAGCCGTTGCGCCACTCGGGCTCGTCCTCGATCCCGATGCCATCTGCCACGCGCGTCACGTAGTTGAAGTAGCCGACGACCTGGATCGCATCCGAGACGTCCCGATCGGAGAGACCCTGCGCGCGGAGCCGGTCGATGTCCGTCTCGTCCACCTCGGCCGCGAGGTGCGTGAGCTTCACGGCGAAGTCGCAGAGCGCCCGTTCGCGCGGGGAGAGGTCCGCCTGGCGGTAGTCGTGCATCGCATGCCGAGCGGTCTCGTCGTCTGCGCCCTCTGCACGGAGGTCGTCGGCATGTGCCGCCGTTCAGTAGCGGCAGCTCTGCTCGGCAGAGGTCACCGTCGCGAGCAGCTCGCGCTCGTGGCGCGACAGCCCCGACTCGCCGAACATGATCTCCTGGTACAGCTCCATCGACGCTCGGAGCACGGGCGGGTTCAGGCTCATCGCCTTCAAGATGTTGAAGACCTTCCCCGCGCGCTCGACGGCGGCGTCGTACTCCTTCCTCAGGAGCCCGTCGGCCTCGTCCTCCGCGATGAGCCGGACGTGCGCCACTACCGCGTCTGCGGGAACCCGAGGTCGACCTTGCTCGTCGCCGGGTCGGGCCAGCGGCTCGTGACCGCCTTCGTCCGCGTGTAGAAGTCGATCCCCTCGGGGCCGTAGATGTGCCGGTCGCCGAAGAGCGAGCTCTTCCAGCCGCCGAACGAGTAGTACGCGACGGGCACGGGGATCGGGACGTTCACGCCGACCATCCCGACGTTGACGTCGAACTGGAACTGCCGCGCGACGCCGCCGTCGCGCGTGAAGATCGCGACGCCGTTCCCGTACGGGTTGTCGTTGACGAGCGTCAGCGCCTCGTCGTAGGTGCCCACCCGGACGACGGACAGCACGGGGCCGAAGATCTCGTCGCGGTACGCGTCCATCTCGGGCTTGACGTTGTCGAGCAGCGACACGCCGAGGAAGAAGCCACCCGAGTCCGGTGCGGTCTCGCGCCCGTCGGCGACGAGCGTTGCACCCTGCGCAGGCCCCGACTCGAGGTACGAGGCGACCTTGTCGCGGTGCTCGCGCGTGACGAGCGGGCCCATCTCCGAGGACGGATCGAGGCCGTCGCCGACCTTCACCTTCGGGAGCCGTTCCTTGATCGCTCCGACGAGGTCGTCGCCGGCCTCCCCCACGGCGACCACGACCGAGATCGCCATGCAGCGCTCTCCCGCCGAGCCGTATCCCGCGCTGACCGCGGCGTCGGCAGCCATGTCGATGTCGGCGTCAGGCAGCACGATCATGTGGTTCTTCGCTCCGCCGAGCGCCTGCACGCGCTTGCCGTGCTTCGTCCCCGTCTCGTAGACGTAGCGGGCGATCGGCGTCGAGCCGACGAAGGAAACAGCGGCGATGTCGGGGTGCTCGAGGATTGCGTCGACCGCGACCTTGTCGCCCTGGACGACGTTGAATACGCCGTCGGGCAGCCCCGCTTCCTTGAGCAGCTCCGCGGCGAGGATCGACGCGGACGGATCCTTCTCCGACGGCTTCAGGATGAACGTGTTCCCGCAAGCGATCGCAGGCGCCCACATCCACATGGGCACCATCACCGGGAAGTTGAACGGCGTAATGCCCGCGACGACGCCGAGCGGCTGGCGGATCGCGTAGACGTCGATGCCTGTCGAGACCTGCTCGGAGTACCCGCCCTTGAGCAGCTCGGGAATCCCGCAGACGTACTCGACGACCTCGATCCCGCGCTGCACCTCACCGTGCGCGTCGGAGAGGACCTTTCCGTGCTCCGCGGTCAGCAGGCGCGCGAGGTCGTCGCGGTGCTCGTCGAACAGCTGGTAGATCCGGAAGAAGAGCTCGGCGCGCTTGGAGAGCGACCAGTGCCGCCAGGTCGCGTGTGCCGCCTTCGCGGTCGCGACCGCGCGCTCCATCTCTTCCGGCGAGGCAAAAGTCACCTCGCCGGTCTGCTCGCCGGTGGCCGGGTTGTAGACCGGGCCGGTGCGGCCCGACTCGCCGTGAATCGGCCCGCCGCCGATCCAGTGGCCGATCGTCCGAAGCTCCGTCGTCACCGCTGAGTTCATCTCGCCCTCCCTGCGCCGGCTGCTCGTCGCCGTAGCGTACCGTGGCTCCGATGCGGGTCGGATCGCTCTCTTCACGCGCGACCTGCGTGTGCACGACAACCCGGCCCTGCGCTCCGCGTGCGAGGAGTGCGAGCGCGTCGTTCCGCTCTTCGTGCTCGACGACGACGTCCTCGAGCGCTTCGGCGCACCGAATCGCGTCGCATTCCTCCTCGACGCGCTGCTCGATCTCGACGGCTCGCTGCGCGAGCGCAGTGGCGCGCTCGTCGTGCGCCGCGGCGACGTCGTCGGCGACGTGGCTCGCATCGGCGCGAATGTGGTCTACCTCGCTGAGGACGTGAGCGAGTACGCACGCCGCCGGGAGCGCGGCCGCCTGCGCGCCGCCGGGCTCGACGTCCGGACGTTCCCCGGCGTCACCGTCATCCCGCCCGGCGAGGTCGTGCCCTCGGGCGGCGGCGACCACTTCGCCGTCTTCACGCCGTACTGGAACCGGTGGCGGATTCAGCCGCGCCGGGCGGTGCTTCGTGCGCCGACGGCGGTCCGGCTGCCGGACGGCCTCGAGGCAGGCGACGTTCCCGAGATCGTGGTCGGACTTCCGCCTCGAGCAGGCCGACCACGGGACGACGGTGACGATGGACTGGCCGCTCTACCCGAAGTCGCTCCTCTTGAAGCTCGCCGCTCCGTTCATGCGCCGGCCGATGCGCAAGGGACCGCGCGAGGAGCTCGAGCTCCTGAAGGAATACGCCGAGCGCCGCTAGCCGCCTTCCATCCGGGGGCGCGCTCCAGGCCCGAGAGGGGCAGGCGCCGACCGCGGGCAGGTCTACATTCAGAGCATGAAGAGGTTCCTCGTCGTGCTCGGGATCGCGGCGTTGTTCGGCTTCATCGTTCTCGTCGCCGGAACTGCGCAGAACCAGGGGTGCCTCCCGTGGCAGGAGCCGGTCAGGGTGGGTGGCGGTCCATTCTCGGACGATCGCGGTCAGCGGCTCTGTCGGTGAGCGGACAACGGAGCGGCGCCGGAGTCGAACCGACCGAGCCGTGGGCTACACGACCGCACGAGTTTTGAAGACGCGGCCGATTCGGCTC
>DATKBJ010000104.1:0-21365 GCA_035514135.1 Gaiellaceae bacterium
GGCATCGTGCGAGACGTCGAGTCGGCACTCGAGCGCAACGAGCTCCTCGTCGTCTACCAGCCCATCCTCTCGCTCGCGAACGGCTCCCCCCATTCCGCAGAGGCGCTCATCCGACGCGTCCTTCCCGACGGTCGGCTCATCCACCCCGCCGAGTTCGTGCCGCACGTCGAACGCACGCCCGTCGTGCGCGAGCTCACGTTCCTCGTCGTCGCCGACGCGCTGGACTCCGCGCAACAGTGGTCGAAGGCCGGGCACGACCTCGGCGTCTCGATCAACATCCCGTACCGCCTTCTCGACGATCCTCAATTCGCCGAAGGCCTCGCCGAGCTGCTCCGCACGGTCGACCCGACCTCACCGCAGATCACGTTGGAAGTGGTTCCGTCGGGACCGGGCGCGGGCGCGGAGGTCGACGAGGAGATCCTCAGCCGCTTCCAGGCGCTCGGCGTCCGCCTCTCGCTCGACGACGCCGGACGCGCTGCATCGTTCGCGGCCCTGCGAATCCTCCCGCTCGACGAGCTCAAGATCGACGTCGGCTTCGTCCACGGGCTCGGAAAGAACGCGGCCGACGCAGCGCTCGTCCGCGGCATGATCGACATCGGACACGCACTGGGCCTCGCGGTCGTCGCGGAAGGCGTCGAGACCCGCGAGGCCTGGAACGCCTTGACGGAGTGGGGGTGCGACTACGCGCAGGGTTTCTACGTCGCAACACCGCGCAGCCCCGAGGCGCTCGTCGAATGGCTCGGGGCGAGCTGGCCCGCGGTCGCCTGACCGTTCGAGACATGTCCCGGGGTCAGACCCTACGGGTCTGACCCCTCATCCGCCGAAACGGACCTGCCTCCGCCGGGCCTCCAAAGCGGCTCGTCGTGGCCGTCGGCCTCGTTCGCGGCTCGAGCGAGGATGAAGAGAAGGTCGGAGAGCCGATTGAGATACACGAGCGTCGACGGATTGATCTCGTGCACGTCCGACGCCACCAGTGCCTCTCGCTCTGCCCGGCGACAGACGGTCCGTGCGAGATGCAGCGCAGCCGCAGCCTCACTCCCGCCGGGAAGCACGAAGCTCTTGAGCTCGGGCAGCTCTGCGTTGAACTCATCGCACTCGGCCTCCAGCCGGTCGACGAGACCCTGCGTGACCCGAAGCCGCCCTTCGTGCTCGAGTGGCACCGAGAGGTCAGCGCCCAGGTCGAAGAGCTCGTTCTGGACGCGCACGAGCAGATCGCGGATCGCATCGGGGGCGACGCCCGCGACGACGATGCCCAGGACGGCGTTGAGCTCATCGACCGTCCCGTATGCGGCGATACGCGCGTCGAGCTTGGAGACGCGCGAGCCGTCGCCCAGGGACGTCTCCCCTGCGTCTCCGCCGCGCGTGTAGATCTTCGTGAGGCGGACGGGCTCGTCGTGTTCGCGCGGCACCGTGGTCCTACGAGCGAGCTTCCTGAGGAAGAGGCTCCTCGCGAAGCTGCCTGCCGAGGATCGACCGCGCGATGACGAGCCGCTGGATCTCGCTCGTTCCCTCGTAGATCTCGGTGATCTTCGCGTCGCGGTAGTAGCGCTCCACCGGGAACTCCTTCGTATACCCGTACCCGCCGAGGATCTGGATCGCCTCGGCCGTTTGCCGTCGGGCCATCTCCGACGCGTACAGCTTCGCCTTGGCACCCTCGGCCGTGTGCGGGCGGCCCTCCTGCTTGAGCCAGGCGGCCCGGTACGTCAGCAAGCGCGCCGCATCGATCTCGGTCGCCATGTCCGCGAGCTTCCACTGGATCGCCTGGAAGTCACCGATCCTGCGTCCGAACTGCTCCCGCTCCTGCGCATACGCGCTCGCGACGTCGAACGCCGCCTGCGCGATGCCGAGCGCCTGAGCGGCGATGCCGATCCGCCCGCCGTCGAGCGTCGCCATGGCGACTCGGAAACCGCGATCCTCGTCGTGCAGGAGACGGTCGCGTCCCACTCGCGCGCCGACGATCGCGATGTCCGACGTCGTCGACGAGTTCAGACCGAGCTTCTCCTCCTCGCGCGTGACGCGCACATGCTCCGCGTCGAGGATGAAACAGGACACGCCGCGTGCCCCGGCGGTGCCCTGTGCCGTGCGTGCGAAGAGCAGAAACGTTCCGGCGCGCGAGCCGTTGGTGATCCACTGCTTCGAGCCGTTGAGAATCCACCCGTCCCCTTCCGGCGACGCGGTCGTCCGTAGCGAGCCCGCATCGGAGCCCGACCCCGGCTCCGTCAGCGCGAACGCGCCGAACTGCTCTCCACGCGCGAGCGGCGGGACGAAGCGTGCGCGCTGCTCGTCCGTGCCGAACGTGAGAATCGGCAGCGTCACGGCGCTCGTGTGCACGGCGACGGTCACGCCCACGCCGGCATCGGCACGTGAGAGCTCCTCGAGCACGAGGATGTACGAGAGAAAGTCGGCACCCGCGCCGCCGTACTCCTCCGGCACGCAGACGCCCATGAGACCCAGCTCGGCGAGCTTCGGGTAGAGCTCGTCGGGAAAGCGGTGCGCGCGATCCCATTCGCCCGCGTGCGGCGCGATCTCGGTCTCGCCGAGCTCGCGCGTCAGCAACTGGATCGCGTTCTGGTCGGGCGTGAGCTCGAAGTCCATCAGGTGTAATCGTAGAAGCCCCGGCCGGACTTGCGGCCGAGCCTGCCCGCTGCGACGTACTGGCGGAGGAGCGGACACGGGGCGTACTTCGGATCGCCGAGCCCGTCATCGAGGACCTCCATGATCGAGACGCACGTGTCCAGGCCGATGAGATCGGCAAGCGCGAGCGGACCCATGGGATGTGCGAACCCGAGCTTCGCGATCGTGTCGATCGCCTCGGCTTCCGCAACGCCTTCCATCAACGCGTAGACCGCCTCGTTCAGGAACGGCATGAGGATCCGGTTGGAGACGAAGCCCGGGAAGTCGTTCGCCTCCGCGGGCGTCTTGCCGAGATCCTTGGCAAGGGCAGCGATCGCAGCGGCCGTCTCGTCCGAGGTCTGCAGCGCGCGGATCACCTCGACCAGCTCGAGCACCGGTACCGGGTTGAAGAAGTGCATTCCGATGACCCTGTCGGGCCGGCTCGTGACAGCTGCGAGGGAGGTGATCGGGATCGACGACGTGTTCGAGGCGAGGATCGCCGCGGGCGGGAGCACCTCGTCTGCACGGCCAAAGATCCCCTCCTTCACGGCCCTGTCCTCGACCACGGCCTCGATGAGGAGATCGGCGGCGACGATCGAATCCACCGGGGCCACGCGAGCTATCACGTCGGCGGCAGGCGCACCGCCCTTCTCGGCGAGCTTCGCGAGACTCTTCTCCATGATGCCGCGCGCGCGCTCGACCGCACCGGGAGTCTCGTCGTAGAGCGACACGCGCCGACCGGACGCCGCGACGACCTGCGCGATGCCCCCTCCCATCTGGCCGGCTCCGACGACGAGGACGTGCTCGAACTGCACGACCCGAGTATTTCGGAAAACCGCGTCAGACCCGTGGGGTCAGACCAGGTCAGACCCCGTCTTCTACGGCTCCGGCGCCCCTGGGAGGTTCGGGCGCGCCCCCTTCCGCAGGCGTCGAAGCGCCCAGAGGAGGACGAACGCGAGGATGATCACGCCGACGACCACCTTGATCGGCCCGCCGCGTGGCTCGCCGCCTTCCGCGACGAGCTGAGCAGGGTTCACGACGCTGCACGTCGAGGCCAGCCACGCTCCGTCGGGCGCGCTCGTCAGCAGGAGCCCGACGGCTTCGTCCCGAGGCACTTCGACGTCGCAGTTCGTGCCCGAAGGGCCGCGCACCTCGAGTGTGCGCTCCACGTCGCCTTTCACGCGTTGATCGACCTCGACCGTGAGGAACGTCTGCGGCACGCCGTTCAGCTCCCCGGGCCGCTCGGCAACGACGCGTCCGACCACAGCGGCATCCGCGTCGTCGAGCCGCTCGGACATGGGGGCGTCGAAGCAGACACACGCAGCCGCCGGGCTCGCGAGGACGAGCGCGGCCAGCGAGATGAGGAAGAGCGGTTTCAGACCTCGATCACCAGCGCGTCGCCCTGGCCGCCACCCGAACAGATTGCTGCGAGCCCGAGCCCGCCGCCGCTGCGACGCAGCTCGTGGATCATCGTGCCGACGATCCGGCCGCCCGACGCGCCGATCGGGTGCCCGAGCGCGACGGCGCCACCATTGACGTTGACGATCTCCTCGTCGGCGCCCAGCATGCGCGTCGAGTTCTTCGCGACGGACGAGAACGCCTCGTTGATCTCGACCCGCGACACGTCGGCGATCGACTTGCCAGCTTTCGCGAGCGCTTGCTCGCCCGCGCGCGCGGGCGTTCGGGCGAGATACGCGTAGTCGTCGGCGACGTACGCCTGCGCGAGGATCGTCGCGAGCGGCTCGAGACCCCGCCGCGTCGCGAACTCCTCGGAGCAGACGACCACGCACGACGCGCCGTCGTTGACACCGGGCGCGTTCCCTGCGGTCGTCGTGCCATCGGGGTCGAACACCGGCTTCAGCGCCGCGAGCTTCTCGAGCGTCGTGTCGCGCCGGATACCCTCGTCGGCGACCACACCGTCCACGGGAACGATCTCGTCTGCGAAGCGCTCCTCGTCCTGCGCCATCGCGGCGCGCTGATGCGAGCGGTATGCCCACTCGTCCTGCTCCTCGCGCGTGATGCCGAGCTCACGCGACACCATCGACGCCTGCTCGACCATGTGCATCCCGTCGAACGTCGAGGTGAGCCCGTCGAAGACCATGTGGTCGATGACCTCGCCGTTGCCGAGCCGGTATCCGAACCGCCCGTTCGGCAGGAGATACGGCGCGTTCGACATCGACTCCATTCCGCCCGTGACGACGAGCTCGTGCCCTCCGGCGCGGATCATCAGGTCGGCGATCTCGATCGCGCGGATCGAGGACGCACACACCTTGTTGATCGTGTCCGCCGGCGTCTCCTTCGGGATGCCGGCGCCCACGGCGGCCTGGCGGGCCGGCGCCTGGCCGACGCCCGCCTGCAGCACCTGCCCCATGATCACGTACTCGACTTGATCAGGCTCGAGTCCGACGCGATCGAGCGCACCGCGGATCGCGAGAGCTCCGAGCTCGGTCGCGCGGTGCGACGCGAGACCGCCGCCGAGGCGCCCGAACGGCGTGCGCACAGCGGAGACGATGACCGAGCTGCCCATACGCCCAGCGTACCTTTGGGCCATGTCCAGGGGTCTGACCCCTGACTGTCCGGAACGGACAGTGGCGCACCCGTCGGTGCGCGCAGTTCTCGTCGCTCTTCACCTCGACACTCGCCGACCTGCGTCGTAGGATGGGCGCACCGTGGCCGTCACGGTGCAGCAATCGCCCTCGGTCGTCCTCGATGCGGACTACCGGATCGTCGAGGTCGGCCCCTCTGCGGAAGGCGGGTTTGGTCCGCTCGCAGGCAAGAATCTGTGGGAGTGTTTCCCCGGCTCCGAGAGCCTGTTTCGCCCGTACTACGACAAGGCGCGTCGAACAGGCGCTGTGGAGGAGTTCGTCCAGTTCTACAACGGCTACGTCACGCGTGTCCGCGCCGAGCCCCGTGGTGACGACCTCGCTGTCTGGTGGGACAAGCTCCATGTGATCGACGGCCTCACGCTCACGAGCCTCGAAGACTCCATCGCGCGAACGATCGCGGTCATCGACGATGAGCATTCCTCGGCGCTGAGGCTGCAGGCACGTGGATCCCTGCGGCTCATCGCGGGAGGGGCGTGACCACCTCCGACCTGTATGTCGTGCTCGATGCCGAGGATCGGGTGTCCTACGTCTCCGCCGGGCTCCAGGACGAGCTCGGGCGCTGGGTCGGGCACGTTCTCTGGGACCACCTCCCGGGCGCGCGAGAGGTATACGGGCCGTGTTTCGACGCAGCGCGTGCATCCGGGGAGACTGTCGCGCAGCTCGTCTACTACTCGGGGAGAGTCAAGCGCCTGACCGCGATTCCCGCCCAGGACGGCCTCGCCGTGCACTTCGAGCGGCTCGCGACGCTCGACGTCACGACTCTCGGGACGCTGGCCGAGAGCCTGGAGCGGATCGCAGAGGCGTTAGGCGCTCCAGAGCCCGTGCGACACGATTCACGAGCTCGCGCGTCTCTGCGAGCTCTTCCCTGAGTGCCGCTAGCTCGACCGCGTGGTCCGTGGCGACGTCGGGGGTGCGCACGAGGTCGCTCACGGTCGTCTCCGTCAGCTCGGCGATGCGACGAAGGCGCGGAAGCGATGGCGTCGTCGCCCCGCGCTCCCAGCGCGAGACGGTGATGGCCTGGACGCCGATGTTCTCGGCGAGCTGCTTCTGGGTCAGCCCGACGCTACGCCTCGCAATGCGCAGTCGCCCCCCCACTCCGCCGCTCACGTGGGTGCTCAAGCTGGAAGGTTGATACCAGAGTCGCCGCCCGATTGCAGGAAGGTCGACTGACGCGACGTCAGCGGTTCGCGAGGCGCACGCGCTTACCGCACCGATCGCAGCGCTGGTAACGCTCGGTCAGAAAGAACGGCCGGCGCCGGCGCGAGAGTCGATGGCCGAAGAGCCGGCAGCGCAGCTTCACTCGTCCGGGCCGACCTTGACGAGCATCTTGCCGATGTTGTCCCCGCGCAGGAGCCCGAGGAACGCGCTCGGGGCGTTCTCGATCCCGTCGACGATCGTCTCGCGATACTGCAGCCGCCCGTCGCGGATCCACTCCTCGGCCTGTCTCACGAACTCGTCGAACCGGTCGAAGTGGTCGCTGATGATGAAGCCCTGCAACCGCAGGCGCTTCGTCACGATCATGAACATGTTCCGCGGTCCGGGAGCCGGCTCGGCATCGTTGTACCGAGCGATCGACCCGCACGCGACGATGCGCCCGTACGGTCGCGCTGCGCCGATTGCCGCCTCGAGGTGATCGCCTCCGACGTTGTCGAACGAGATGTCGATTCCGTCGGTCGCAAGCTCTGCGAGCGCGCGCCGGGGGCTCTGCTCCCGGTAGTTGAAGACGTCGTCGAACCCGAGGTCGCGAAGCCACGCGAGCTTCTCCTCGGAGCCGGCACTCCCGATCACGCGACATCCGGCGATCCGCGCCATCTGCCCGGCCGCGCTCCCGACAGCGCCAGCGGCGCCGGAGACGAACACGGTGTTGCCCTCCGACGGCGCGCCGAGCTCGAACAGACCGTACCAGGCTGTGAATCCAGGCATGCCGAGGACGCCGAGCGCTGTGGAGACCGGTGCAGCAGACGCATCGAGACGCCGTAGTGCCGAGCCGTCCGACAGAGCCCACTCGCGCCAGCCGAGCTGATGCAACACCCAGTCTCCCTCTGCGTAGCGCGGGTTGCGCGACACCGCGATCCGCCCTACCGCACCTCCGGTCATCGCCTCGCCGAGCGTGAACGGCGCGACGTACGAGCGGACGTCGTTCATCCGCGGACGCATGTACGGGTCGACCGAGAAGTAAGCGTTCCGGATGAGAACCTGGCCGTCCGCCGGCTCCGGGATCGTCGCCTCCGCGACCTCGAAGAGATCCTCGTCCGGCCAGCCCTGCGGCCGTGCGACGAGCCGAACTTCGCGTGCCGTGCCCTCCATGCGGCGATGATACGGCCGTGGAGTCGTTGAAAGGACAGCTGCTCGTCGCAGGACCCGGTCTCCTCGACCCGAACTTCTGGCGCACGGTCGTGCTCGTCGGCGAGCACTCCGAGGAAGGCGCGCTCGGTGTCGTGCTGAATCGCTCGTCGGAGACGCCGGTCGCCGAAGGCGCGCCCGAGCTCGCGGGCATCGCCGACGGGATGGGTTACGTCCACGTCGGAGGTCCTGTTCAACCGTCCGCGGTCGTCGTCCTTGCCGACTTCGTCGAGCCGCAGGACGACGATGCGGTCGTCGTCGAGTCCGTGGGGTTCCTGCCGGCCGAGGTCGACCCGGATGAGCTCGGCGAGGTGCGCCGCGCCCGGGTCTACGTCGGATACGCGGGTTGGGGCCCCGGCCAGCTCGACGACGAGCTCGACGAAGGCTCCTGGATCGTGGAGCCGGCCGTCCCGGACGACGTCTTCACCGACGAGCCCGACGACCTCTGGAGCGCGGTGCTTCGCCGCAAGGGCGGTCCCTTCGGCGTGCTGGCCACGATGCCACCGGATCCGTCGCGGAACTGAGAGGTAGGCTCGCCCGCGCGTGGCAGACGTCGCGACAACGCTGTCCTCTCTCCCCCGCGCCGCGATCCTCCACGCCGCGGAGAGCGGCCGGCTCCAGCGGCTCGCCCAGAGCCACGGCAAGCGCGTCGGTGCCGCTCGGTTCGTCGCCGGCGAGACGCTCGACGAATGCGTCGCGGTGCTGCACAAGCTGAACGACGCCGGGCTCCACGCGAACACGGCACTGCTCGGAGAGGCGATCCCCGACGCCGAAGGTGCTGCTGCCATAACGGACGAGTTCGAACGCATCGTCGAGCGACTCGTCGCGGAGGACCTACGGGCGAACGTCTCTCTCAAGCTCACGCACCTCGGGCTCACGTTCGACGAGGAGGTCGCCTACGAGAACGTCGCGCGACTCGCCGCGCGCGCGGGCGAGCTAGGCACGTTCGTCCGGATCGACATGGAGCAATCCGACTACGTCGACGTGACGCTTCGTATCTTCGAACGCCTCCGTGACACCGGACAGGGAAGCGTCGGCACGGTCCTGCAGTCGTACCTCTACCGCACGGTCGACGACCTCGAGCGCCTGCTCCCGCTGGCGCCGAACCTCCGGATCGTCAAGGGCGCGTACCTGGAGCCGGCGACGATCGCGTATCCCGACAAGGCAGACGTCGATCGCGCGTACGTCGAGCTCGTACAACGTGGCCTCCGTGGCGGCGCGTACATCGCCATCGCGACGCACGACGAGGCGATCATCCGGCAGGTGCAGGCGTTCACTGCGCGCGAGGAGATCCCGCGCGACCGCTTCGAGTTCCAGATGCTCTACGGGGTGCGACCGGGACTCCAGCGTTCGGTCGCGGCGGATGGCTACAAGGTGCTCGTCGCCACGCCGTTCGGCCCGGACTGGTACCCGTACCTCATGCGCAGGCTCGCCGAGCGCCCGGCGAATGTCGGCTTCTTCCTGAAGAACCTCGTTCGACGGTGACCGCCCTTCCGGTCGCGGCCGACGTCGTCGTCGTCGGTGGCGGCGTCATGGGGACGAGCATCGCGTTCCATCTGACCGAGGTCGGTGTCGACGTGTGCCTCCTGGAGCGCGATCAACTCGCAGCCGGGTCGACGAGCCGCGCCGCGGGAGGCATCCGCGCGCAGTTCTCGGACCCGCTCAACGTCGCGATCGGGTTGCGCAGCATCGAGGCGTTCACCCGTTTCCACGAGCGCCCCGGGGCCGAGATCGACCTCCACCAGGTCGGATACCTCTTCCTGCTCGATCGCGAACAGGACGTTGCCGCGTTCGAGACGAGCGTCGCACTCCAGAACGAGCTCGGCGTGCCGAGCCGCTTCGTCCCGCTCGACGAGGTCTCGAAGCTCTGCCCTCTCGCCGGGCTCGACGGTGTTCTCGGCGCGACCTATTGCGCACTCGACGGTCACGTGAGCCCGGAGGCCGTCGTGCACGGCTATGCAGCCGGAGCACGCGCCAACGGCGCGACGGTGGTGACCGGGTGCGCCGCGACGCGAGTCGCTCTCGACGGCGCCGAGGTACGAGCGGTCGAGACGACGCTCGGGACGATCGAGACCCGCACCGTCGTGTGCGCGGCGGGAGTGTGGTCAGTGGCGCTCGCCGAATCGGTCGGGCTCGAGCTTCCGGTCCAGCCGTACGTTCGCGAGGTCGGATTCACCGGCCCGGCTGCCGGACACCCGGAGCGCATCCCGCTGACGATCGACTTCTCGAGCGGCTTCTACTTCCACCGCGAGGGCCCCGGACTGCTCTTCGGCATGGCCGACCGCGAGCAGCAACCGGGGTTCGACGCACCGACCGATCCCGACTGGCTCGTGAGAGTCATGGCCGTCGCCGAACGCCGCTGTCCGTCGCTCCTCGACCTGGGCATCGCGGGCGGCTGGAAGGGCTACTACGAGGTGACGCCCGACCACAACGCGCTCGTTGGCGAGTCGTCCCAGGTCGAGCGCCTCCTCTACGCAACCGGCTTCTCGGGCCACGGCTTCCTGCAGGGGCCTGCCGTCGGGGAGATCGTGCGCGACCTCGTTCTCGGACATGCACCGTTCGTCGATGTCACGCCGCTCTCGGCCGAACGCTTCGCCCACGCCGCATCGAGACCTGAACACAACGTCATCTAGCTTTCCGCGATGGTCTCCAGTGACACCCTCGTCTTCATTCCTGCCTGGAACGAGGAGAGCAACCTCGCAGCCGTTCTCGACGAGCTGCGCGCGGGCCTGCCCGATGTCACCGTGCTCGTCGTCGACGACGGCTCGACGGACGGGACGGCTGCCGTCGCGCGCGAGCACGGCGCCGAGGTGCTCTCGTTCGGAGAGAACCGGGGCCTCCAGGAGGGCATCGCCGCCGGCTACGCCCACGCCGACGAGCACGGCTACACGTACGTCGGACGGGTCGACGCCGACGGCCAGCACCCCGTCGACGAGCTCGCGCGGCTGCTCACGATCGTCCGCGCAGACGAGGCCGACGTAGCTGTCGGGTCGCGCTTTGCGACCGGCGACGGCTACGAGGCGTATCGCTACGAGCCTTCACCGAGCAGGCGCCTCGGAACCTCCCTCCTGCGCCGTGCGATGCGCGCCGCGCTCGGTCGTCCCTTCCACGATGCGACCAGCGGGATGTACGCAGCCAACCGTGCGGCGATGCCCGCGCTCGGCGTGCCCTACACGAGCGGCGCCCCCGAGGTCGAGTCGCTGCTCAGGCTGCGTGCGGCCGGCCTCCGCGTCGTGGAGGTTCCCGTTCACATGCGCGAGCGCGCGAGCGGAGAATCGAAGCTGCGCGGGAGCAAGGCCGTGAAACTCGTGCTCACCGTGGCGAGCACTCTCCTTCTGTACGGCGTCTGGCGCCGCGTCCGGAGGTGGGCGTGACCCGGCTCGTGGCGGTGCTCGGCTACTCGGACGACGCGACCACCGAGCTTCACTCCGTGTGCGCCGCACGACTCACGCGCGCCGCGCAGGAGACCCGTCCCGACGACGTGATCCTGTTCTCGGGTTGGGCCCGTGAAACGTCCGCGCACGCGGAGGCCGACCTCATGGTCGCGTCCTGGAACGGCAATCCACGCGCCCGGCGCCTGCTCGACCGAGGGGCGCGCACGACGCTCGGCAACGCACGGGGCGTGGCCCGTGCGGCTCGCGCAATAGACGCCGAGGAGGTCGTGCTGGTCACATCTCGCTGGCATGCGCGACGCGCGTCGGCGCTCGTTCGCGCAGCACTGGCCGGATCGGGAGCCCGGCTCCGCGTCGCAGCGACCGACGACCGTCTCTCAGCACGGCAAGGCGTACGCGAGGTGGGAGCATGGCTCCTCGTTCCCGTCCTCGCCCTCGTCGCAGCCCGCAACCGGTAGGTTCCGAGTCGATGACCACGCGCGCCGCCGTCGCCGCCCTCACCGTCGCTCTCGCACTCGTCGCCGCCGGATGCGGAGGGTCCGACGAGGAGGGCGATTCGACGGCTTCGTGGGCGAGCGGGTTCTGCACGGCGATAACCGACTGGACCGACTCCATTCAGGAGGTCACGTCGCAGTTCTCCGACACGTCGAATCTCTCGCAGAACGGCCTCCAGTCCGCCGCCGACGACGTCGGGAGCTCGACCGAGCAACTCGTCGACGATCTCCGTGACCTCGGTTCTCCGGACACGGATTCCGGCGACGGGATCAGGTCGTCGCTGGAGTCGCTCTCGACGACGCTCCAGACCGAGGCCGGCAACATCGAGGAAGCGGTCGATGGTATCTCCGGCATCACCGGGATCGCGAGCGCGATCACAGCGGTCTCGACGTCGCTGTCCGCGATGGGCAGAGCATTCGCGTCGTCGTTGCAGACCATCGAAGCCGCGGACGTCGGCGGCGAGCTTCAGTCCGCGCTCGAAGATTCGCCCGAGTGCGCCGGCATCTCGAGCTGACGGTCAGCTCGCGCGGGCCCGCGCTTCCAGCGACTCGAGGTACCGGTGCACGTGCTGGATTACGACGGAGCCCTCGCCGACGGCTGAGGCGACGCGCTTCACCGAACCGGCCCGAATGTCCCCGATCGCGAAGACGCCGGGTGCGCTCGTCGCATACTCCGAGTGGGCGTTCACGAATCCCCGCTCGTCACGCTCGATCTCGTCGGGAAGCCATTCGACCCGCGGCTCGGCGCCGATGAGTATGAACAGAGCGTCCGCAGGGACCGTCCCGACGCCGTCAGCGGTCTTGAGCGTCAGTGTCTCGAGACGCCCGTCGCCGGCTGCATCCACGACCTCCGCGCTCTCGAGGACGTCGATGTTGGCCTTGCCCTCGATCTCGTCGATGAGGTAGCGGGACATGCTCTTCTCGATCTCGCCGCGGCACGTCAGCGTCACGCTCGCCGCGTAGCGAGAGAGGTGCACCGCAGCCTGTCCGGCCGAGTTCGCACCGCCCACCACGTACACGCTCCCACCCGTGAACTGCCGCGCCTCGGAGGGTGACGATCCGTAGAAGACGCCTACCCCTTCGAGCCCGGCCAGCGCAGGGACGTCCAGACGCTTGTAGGAGACACCCATGGCGAGGATCACGCTGCGCGCCTCGACCTCCATCCCGCCCGAGATCGACAGCGAGAGCATGTCGTCACAGAGCTCGATCCTTTCGACGTCACGCGTGAGCAGGAAGGTCGCGCCGAACACCCACGCCTGCTGGTACGCGCGTTGCGCCAGCTCCGCTCCGCTCAGGCCGCGCGAGAAGCCGAGGTAGTTCCGGATCCGCGTGCTCGCGCCCGCCTGCCCCCCGATCGACTCCCGCTCGACCACGAGCGCGTCGAGGCCCTCCGAGGAGGCGTAGACCGCCGCTGCGAGCCCGGCCGGCCCAGCGCCGACGATCACGACGTCGAAGGGGCCTGGGTGATCGATCTCCGTCTGCATGCGAGTCCCGTGCTGGGCGAGATCCGCAGGTTGCGGGTCGACGAGCGGCGTGCCGTCCGGGAGGATGACCACCGGCACCTCTGTGCCCGCCTGGTCGCACAGCCGGAGGTACTCGCTGCCCTCCGCCGAGTCGGGCGTGTGGAACGCGTGCGGGACGCCGTTTCGCGCGAGGAGGTTCCGCAGCGCGTACCCGCGCGGCGACCATGGATCAGCGACGACGGTGATCTCCCGCCGCCCTGGAGCGTTCTGCCGGCGCCACTCCTGGAGGAACTCCGAGACGAGCCGGTGGAAGAGCTCGTCCGGCGAGCTCCACGGCTTGAGGGCGTAGTAGTCGATGTACCCGAGCGCCATTGCATTCCGGATCGCATCCGCCGTCTCGTCGTCGGCCCACCCGCCCCACGGGATCAGGAGCGCGCGCTTCGCGTGCGGGTGCAGGTCGTGGACTCTCTCGAGGAGCTCCTCCCCTCTTAGACCCTGGCTTCCGCGGGCGGCGAGGACGATCGCGACGGCCTTGCTGTCTGCGTGCAGCGCCTCGAGCTGTGCGAGGGCCGCCTGCGTGGACGGGCCGCAGATGACCTTGTAGTCGCGCGCGTAGCGCTGGAGCTCGGACGTGATCCGCTCGAGCGCATCCGGGTCCTCGTCGATCGCGAGTATGAGCGGGAGCTCGTCCATCACTTCGCGACGAACGCGACCAGGCGCCACTCGCCGTCGAGTCCCTTGAACTCGTGGCTTCCGCGATCCTCGAACACCAGCCCGCCCGCTCCCGCGAGCACGCGCGTGAGATCGGAGGCGAGAATCTCGTCGGGAGCGGCAGCCGCCATGATCCTGGCCGCCTCGTGAACCGCAACCCCGCGAACGTCCCCGTCCACGACCTCGACCTCGCCGACGTGGACGCCGCCTCGGATCTGCAGGCCGTCACGGTTCGCAACACCTCGTACCGCCGCGGCGCAACGCAGGGCCTGCCGGGGGCTGTCGAACGTCGCAAGCATCCCGTCACCGGTCGTCTTCACCTCGCGCCCGCCGTAGCGCTCGAGCTCGGCTCTCGCTCCCAGGAAGTGCTCGGAGAGGAGGGCTTGCCACCGCGTGTCTCCGAGCTCGACGGCCATGGCCGTCGAGCCGACGAGATCGGTGAACAGCAACGTGGCGAGGACTCGCGTCCCGCTCCCGATCAGGAAGTTGGCGAAGAACGGACGGTTGCCCGTCCAGTCGATCTGGACGCACGGCTCGTCCCCGACCGTGTACCCGTCGTGCCCAGGCGGTACATCGACGACGTCATCGGGCTCGAAGACGATCTCCGTCCCGTCCGGAAACACGATGCCCAGCCGCCCGGAGAGGATCACGCCGACATGGCGCACCTGACACCACTCACCTCCGACACTCGGACGGACGTGCTCGGACCAGCGCCATCCGGGCTCGGAGACGATGCGACTGACCGTCAGCTCACCGACCTCCACGAGGTGCGCGGTGAGCTTGGGCAGCCGAACGACCTCGTCCGGCGTCCGGAAGCTCCGGGACGCGGACTGCGACATCGCGCTCAGCGGGCGGCCACCGTGTCGCCGACATCGGCGATCGCACGCATCGCCTGGCCCAGCGCGATCGGGATCGTCGCGATGAACACGGAGACCGGCAGGCCGACGAGCAGGACGCCGAGCGTCTGCCAGAAACCGTCGACCTCGAAGGCCCACACGATGGCCCCGATCGTCGCAGCGATCATTCCGAAGACCCCCACGAGCGTCGCGACGAACGCCCATGAGCGAAGGGTTCCGTAGTGCGTCATTTCCATACCTCCCTCGAGAGTTGCTGACCCGCCGAGATTACTCCGCCCGCGCGTGGATGGTGCGTACCGTTTCCACCGTGTCCGACTCGGTGGGCGCCTTGTCCGGTCGATAGCCCTTCACACGCGCGAACCGCAGCGCCATCCCGCCCGGATAGCGTGGGCTCGTCTGGACTCCGTCGAACGCGATCTCGACCACGAGCTCCGGCTTCACGTGCACGACTTGCCCTTCGCGGCGCGTCTCCAGCTGCAGGAGTCGCTCCGTCTGCCAGGCGAGCATCTCGTCCGTCAAGCCCTTGAACGTCTTCCCGAGCATCACGAAGCTCCCGCTCACGGGATCGCGTGCGCCGAGGTGCAGGTTCGACAGCTTTCCCTGCCGCCGTCCGTGTCCCCACTCAGCCGCGAGGACGACGAGATCGAGCGTGTGCGCGGGCTTCACCTTCAGCCAGCCGGCGCCGCGACGCCCGGCTTCGTACGGCGCGTCCAGTGACTTGACCATGACGCCCTCGTGCCCTCGCGCGAGCGCATCGTCGAGAAAGCGCTGCGCGTCGCCCGCGTCGCGCGTCTCGAGACGAGGCACGACGTGCTCGGGTGCGAGGCTGGCATCGAGGGCTGCGAGGCGCTCGCGAGCGGGTGCGTCGATCAGATCCCGGCCGTCGACGTGCAGACAGTCGAAGAAGAAGGCAGAGAGTGCGCGCTCGTGTGCCGCCGCCTTCGTCCCGAAGCGGCTCATCGTGACCTGGAACGGCTGCGGGCGACCGTCCTCACGGAGAGCGATCGCTTCTCCGTCGAGGACGATCGAGGAGACGTCGAGCGCGCGCAGGACATCCACGATCTCCGGTACACGTGCGGTGACGTCCGCGAGATTCCGAGTGAACACCGCGATCTCGTTCCCTGCGCGATGAGCCTGGATGCGCGCGCCGTCGAGCTTCCACTCCACGTATCCCGCGTCGAACCGGTCGAGCGCACCGGCGACGTCGTCGGCTGTCTGGGCGAGCATCGGGCCGATGGCGCGTAGCGGAGCCAAGCGGAAGGTCGCCAGACCGGCGCTCCCTTCGCGAATCGCCGCCGAGGCGACGGCGGCGAGATCGCCCGCGAGCATCGCGGCGCGTCGCACCTCGGCCGGTTTCACACCTGCCGCGCTCGCGACGGCGTCCGCCATGATGCCCTCGAGCGCGCCCTGCCGCAGCTCACCGACGAAGAGCCCGACCAGGAGTCGTTGCTCGAGATCGGTCGCGCGACTCAGCAAGCCCGCGAGCTCCGCGGCGCGAGTGGCCTTCGATCCAGGCCCCGAGATTGCCTGGAGCCTCGACACCGAGGCGTCGACTTCGAGAAGCTCGAGCGTCGGTTCCCGCACCGGCGCAGGCCGCTCCTGCAGCGTCGCCCACCCAACGCCGACCGCGCCCTGCGGCAGCTCGCCCGACAGGTACGCGACGGCGACGGGAACCTCGTCCGGGGACGCTTGCCCTAGACACTCGGTGAGGCGCGCAACCTTCGCGAGCCGCGACGACGTGGCCGCGACATCCTGCGACGCGAGCGCGATGTCGTGGAGGAGCATCGCGCTGCATACTCGCACCGCGACTCTGGATGAGGCGTCGGACACGGGAGGGCCCGACCCCTCGGATGTCAGCTCAGCGCTGGCACTTCTCCGCGTAGAGCGCGAGAACCCGCGCCAGCTTGTCTTCGAGCTCCTGCTGCAGCGCCTCGAGCTTGCGGAGCGCCTGCTTCGCACGTGCTTCCTGGCGGGGACGGAGATCGCCGCTCGCGATCTTCGCCCGGATACGCTCCTGCGTCGCCTGAATCTCGCCGATCCGGGGAATCCCCTCGGATCGGGTTATCGAATTGCGCGGTGAGCGTTCTCTGTGGGCGCTGTAAGGGTTTTGCGACCTGTTGTCAGAGGTCTGCGAGCGCCGCGAGGTCGTGCTCCGCCAGTCGCCACGAGGCGGAGGCGGCGGCGTTCGCGCGCACTTGCTCCGGCTTCGTCGCACCGGCGATGATCGAGCCGACACCGGGAGTGGACGCGAGCGCGCAGATCGCAAGCTCGTGCAGCGAGTGGCCACGCTCCTGCGCGAAGGCGGCGCACGCCTCGACGCGGTCGAAGCGCGCATCCTCGATCTCCCTCCCGGCGAGCCGTGTCCCCTCGGGCGCGGGCTCGCCTCGCCGATACTTTCCGGTCAGGAGTCCGCTCGCGAGCGGGAAGTACGAGATGTACGAGACGCCGAGCTCGCGACAAAGAGGCAGGACGTCCGCGTCGTCGTCGCGCTGGAGCAGGCTGTAGTGATTCTGGAGGACGGTGAAGCGCGCGGTACCCAGCTCACGCGCCACGCGGTCGGCATCCGCGAGTTGCTCCGCCGAGAAGTTCGAGCAGCCAATCGCGCGCACGCGCCCATCGCGTACGAGCTCGTCGAGCGCGCCGAGCGTCTCGGCGATCGGCGTCGCCGGGTCGGGTTTGTGCTGGTAGTAGAGATCGACGTAGTCGGTGCGTAGGCGCTCGAGCGAGCCGTCGATCGCGCCGCGGATGTACTCCGCCGAGCCGTCACCGGTCTCCTGTCCCCAGCCGAATTTCGTCGCGAGAACGACCTGCTCGCGGCGGCCGTCGAGAACCTCGCCGAGGAAGCGCTCGCTGTCCCCTCCGTTGCCGTAGACCTCCGCGGTGTCGAAGAAGGTCACGCCGACCTCGAGTGCTGCGTCGACGACAGCCCGTGTCCCGTCGAGGTCGGTGCGCGAGCCGAAGTTGTTGCATCCGAGCCCGACACGCGAGGCGCGCAGGCCGCTGTCCCCTAACTGGACGAGCTCCATCTGGCCGAACGCTACTTACACGCCGAGATCGAGCCGCGGCGGAAGGACACCTTCGAGCTCGAGAAGGCGCTGCTTGAGCTCGAGCCCCCCGCCGTAGCCGCCGATCCCATCCGACGCGACCACGCGGTGGCAGGGAACGACGAGCGGGAGCGGGTTCGTGGCCATCAGGACGCCGATCTCGCGCGGATCGTCGACACCGGAGCGCCGACCGAGCTCGCCGTACGTGACCGTGACGCCGTACGGGGCGATCTCGCAGAGCGTCTCGAGAACGTGACGGTGCGTCGCATCCACACCGCTCCAGTCGAAGAGCAGGTCGAACGACTCGCGCTCGCCGCGAACGTACTCCCCGAGCTGCGCCGCAGCTCCGGTCGCGTTCGCGATAGCCACGGCGCTCCCCATCACCGCCCGCTCGCCGCTCACGGGCAGGCGGACTCGTCGCACGCCTACCTCCGAAGCCTCGACGCCGAGGACGCCGATCGGCGTCTCGATAGAAACGGACCCGATACCGCTCGCCATCGGGCCAGCGTAGTCATCAAACCCGTCGGCGCCAGCGCGAGAACACGTCCTCGACAGCAGGACGCAGCGACCTGGGTGCGAGCACGTAGAGCCGGTCGCCCGGCTCGATCATCGTGCTGCCGCGTGGAGGGATCGAATCGTCCCCGCGTACGACCACGGCGATGATCGCAGCGCGCGGCAGCCCGACCTCGCGAACCGCCGCGCCCGCGATCGCATGATCGTGCGACACGACGAAGTCGACGAGATCGAGCTTGCTGCTCTCTCCCACCTCGATCGGTGGTTCGTGCCGCTGCGGAACCGGCGACAACAGATCCAGCCGGCCGGCAAGCCACTCGAGCGTCGTCCCCTGCAGGACCGCAGAGACGAGAACGACGAAGAACACGGCATTGAAGATCGTGCTCGCGTTGGCGGTACCGATCTCAGAGGAGAGGACGAACGTCGCCAGCACGATCGGGACGGCGCCGCGAAGCCCCGCCCACCCGAGGAGGAGACGCTCGCGTGACGAGAAGTCGTTGAAGGCGGTGGACACCCAGACGGCCGCCGGTCGAATGAGCACCACGAGCAGGAGCGCGAGCGCGAGGCCGGAGAGCGCCACTTCGGGCAGCTGGCTCGGGAACACGAGCAATCCCAGGACGATGAAGAGCGTCACCTGCGCGACGAAGGCGAGGCCCTCGTGGAAACCGACGAGGCTTCGCCGGTACCTCGAAGGCGTGCTCCCGATCGCGAGCCCGACGAGGTACACGGAGAGGAAACCGCTTCCCCCGAGCACGTCGGCGATGCCGAAGGAGACCGCTGCAGCCGCGAGAGATGCAACCGGGGCGAACGCGCCGATCGCGTCCGGGAGCCGCGCGAAGATCCACGCCGCCGCCAGGCCGAGCGCGACACCGACGACCAGCCCGAGGCCGATCTGGCGGGCGATGAGGAGCACCAGCTCTCCGAATCCGTTCGTGTCCGGGCTCTCGATCCAGGCGATGAGCCCCAGCGTCAGCGCGATGGCCATCGGGTCGTTGGCGCCCGACTCGGCCTCGAGTGTGCGCGCGACGCGGCGTCGGATGTGCGTGAACCGCAGCGTCGCGAACACGGCAGCCGCGTCGGTGGATGCGACGACAGCGCCGAGAAGAGTGGCCTCCAGCCATGAAAGATCGAACAGCACGTGCGCAGCCGCCCCGGTGAGCCCTGCAGTGACGACGACGCCCACGGTGCTGAGCAGCGCAGCGGGTGCGGCCACACTCCGAAGCCGGCGCCAAGACGTCTGCAGGCCGCCCTCGAAGAGGATGAGGGCGAGTCCGACGATTGCCACCTCGCGCGCGAGCTCCGCGTCGTCGAACTCGACGCCGCCGGGCCCATCCGAGCCGAGGAGCATCCCGAGCACGAGGAATGCGACGAGAACCGGCAGGCCGGTACGTGCCGCCCCGAGCGCCACCAGCACGCTCGCGCCCAGCACGGCGCCGACTACGAGGAGAAGCAGTCCTTCGTCGATTGCCATAGCTTGCTACCCGCGCGAGGAGACGTTCTCGGCGGCGGGACGCAAAAGCCCCGTTTCCGGGGCTCTTCGAGTAGCGGGGGCAGGATTTGAACCTGCGACCCGGGTCATGAGACGTTGCCCGATAGGCCACCGACGGCCGGACCCCCACGGTTCGGCCCCGCTCGATCGGCTCAGGCTATCTCAGATCAGCTCAGGTGGGCAGAGCATTTCTCGCCGCTCTTGCCTATTCACCATGGGCGGCGGTTCCACAGCGGCCCGTCGAGGTGCTTGATTGACTGTTTTTCCGGAGTCCGCACGCGTCCACCCTGAACCCAAAGCGAGGTGCGCCGTAGTCCGCGTCCAGCCGGGGGAGTGCGCCAGCGTTCGGTGAGCGCTGTGCCGCACTCCTAACCGGCTCGGGCAATCCGAACGGCATCTCGACTCGAACACTGAGGTAGCAGACCAAGCGAAGGAGGCAAAGGTTCGCCTTGCCGATCACGGCCGAGAGAACGAAAAGCCCCGTTTCCGGGGCTTTCCAGTAGTAGCGGGGGCAGAATTTTGAACCTGCGACCTCCAGGTATGCGATCTGAGGTCTCGGGCCCAGACAACTGTGTCGGATGAGGAAGAACTGCGGTTGCGTTGGCGTCTTGTTGATGTGCGGGTGAACCCATATGGCGTTGAGCGACTTGTGCACCTCCTGCGACTGCTTCGTCCGGCTCCCCATGGTTGGGTCACCAGGGCACAGCGAATTGTCTTGGATAGGGGCGTCCTGACAGACCGCGATCTGGCGGAGCTCGGGCGGAAGCTCGAGAGCGACCCGATGTTCCGGCAACGCTTCGACTCCGATCCCGTCACGGCGGCCGAGGAGACAGGGATGCGCGAACTCGCATTGAGACTGAAGCGGGAAATACGCGACCTCGTCGCTCTTGCCGAGCGGATCACGAAGGACGATGCCTTCCGCAGCGAGCTAGATGCAGACCCTGTGGCGGCGCTCGTTGCGGCGGGTATGCCCGCGGGGACGGCCGAGCCGTTGTTGCATGCGCTCGCGGTGCCGGACGAAGTGCTGACGAAGCTGCCGGAGGTCGTGGCGCACCAGCATGAGGAGGTGTCGCGCAGGGCGCGACTGCTCATCCTGCTCCTCGGAACCACCGCTGTCGTGGAGAAGATTCGCACTACAACCACTGGCCCCTAGCTAGTTGAAGGAAGATCATGCGGGCGAATGGCAAAAGTTGGGCAGAGGTTCCGCCGGCTATGAGACGTTGCTTTCTAGGCCAACTGACGCCGTTACGGCGTCATTGAGCCACGCTCAATCATCTGAGGTCAGCTGAGGTCAGCTGAGGTCAGCTGAGGTCAGCTTAGGTGGGCAAAAGTTGAGCCAGAAGTTCGCGCCTTGGTCGTTTCGCGCGGCTTCGGCTTCCGGCCGCATACAGAACGTCAGACCGACTCGACCGCGTACAGCCGCCACTCCCCCGGAATGCCCTTCAGCTCCGCAGGTCCGCGGTCGCGAAAGGTGATTCCTGAACCCGCAACGAGATCCTTCACAGTGCTCGAGACCAGAACCTCGCCAGGCGCCGCCGCACCCGCGACCCGGGCACCGATATGCACCGCGATGCCGGCCATCTTTCCTTCGACGACCTCGCATTCGCCCGTATGGAGCCCGGCGCGAATCTCGAGCCCGAGCTCGGCGACCGCTCCGGAGATGGCACTGGCACAGCGAATCGCCCGCGCGGGGCCGTCAAAGCTCGCGAAGATGCCGTCACCGGCGGTGTCGAGCTCCCGTCCCCCGTAGCGGACGAGCTGACGCCGGGCGAGCGCGTGGTGTCGCTCGAGCTGCTGCCGCCACTGCCGGTCGCCGAGCTCCGAGGCACGCGTGGTTGAG
>DATKBJ010000105.1:0-17875 GCA_035514135.1 Gaiellaceae bacterium
GTTCGCCGAAGGCCGCGCGGACAAGGGCGCGCTCGAGCAGTTCCTGTCGACGTGCGCCGCCGAGAATCCGAATCGCCGCCTCCGCATGACGGCGCTCATGGATCGGGTCGCGACGCCGATCGACCGCGCCGACTTCGACGACCTCGTCACGCTCGTGACGCAGGCGCCGCCATGGGAGAAGGACCGGGCGGCCGGAGTCCGCATCCTGCTTCGCGCGATCGGCGAGGGAAAGCCGGTCGCACCCGATCAGATCCTTGCGCGCTGGACCTGGCGGCTCGCACGAGCGACCCGCAAGATCCAGGATCGGCGCGTCTCGAGCGAGTTCCCCGAGGCGAAGCGCCTGCTCGGAGCCGCCGCGAACTCGCGCGGCTACCGCCACGAGGAGAACGTGAGCCGGCTCGTGCAGGTCGCTGCGCAGATGCCGCTCCCGGTCGGCGCGGCGTTGCTCGCATCGGCCGACGGCTACACCCCTCGCGCGAACGCGGCGCTCGACCACGCTCGCGAGGAGTTGGGCACGACCACCGAGATCGCGAATGCGCTCGCCGACAATCTCCCGGTGCCGAAGCTCACGGCGCGGAAGTCACGCCGCCGGAGGCGCAAGCGCAAGGGCACAACACCGGGCGAAGCACCGGCCACGGAGACTCCGGAGACGATCGAGCCGGAATCCCCTGCGGACGTCGAGGACGCCGCGTAGGCGCTAGCCGCGCCCGCCCGAATCGGGCGTGTCGCCGTTCGCCTCGCGGTCGCGCAGAAAGCGCGTGATCTCGGCCGCCAACGCATCGCCGGACGGAAGGTCGTCCGACTCGTCCAGCAACTCCAGCGAGTCGGCGCGGCGCTCGAGCTCCTCGACGTACCCGGCGGTGTCCGCGTCCGTGGCCACCGCCTGCGAGACCTGATCGACGTACTCGTCCGACGCCTCCTCGAGCTCGGACACGTCGATCTCGGTAGAGAGCACGCCGGCGAGCCTCTCGCAGAGCGCCATCGCGGCGGGTGGGCTCGGCGCGAGCTGTACGTAGTGAGGAACCGCCGCCCAGAGGCTCACGGACGGGATCTCCGCACGCCGGCAGGAGTCGAGAAGAACACCGACGATCCCGGTGGGTCCCTCGTAGCGCGACAGCTGGAGGCCGAGCTCGTCGACGAGGTGCGGATCGGTCGCTGCGCCCGTCACGGGAGCCGGCCGCGTGTGCGGCACGTCGGCGACGAGCGCACCGAGTGTCACTGCGAGCTCGACGCCGAGATCGGAGGCGAGCTCCGTTACGAGCTCGCTGAACGTCCGCCACCGGTAGTTCGGCTCGACTCCGACGAGCAGGATCGCGTCGCGATTCGCGTTCGGGATGCGCGCTCGGTAGAACGTGTTCTCCGGCCACTCGAGCTTCCTCGTGCGGCCGTCCTCGAGTGAGACCATGGGACGTGTCGCCTGGAAGTCGACAAACAGCTCCGGGTCGATGTCCGCGAACTTGCGGGCGCCCCAGAGCCGCGCGAGGTAGCCGGCAGCGAGCGTCGCCGCCTGCCCTCCGTCGTTCCATCCCCGGAACGCGCCGATCAGTACAGGACGCTCGAGCGTCGTCGGGCGCTCGTACATCCGAAGCTCACGAGCCACGTGACAAGACTACTGGCGGGTCAGCGGCCGAGGAGGACGCCACAACACGAACGCAAGCGCCAGGCTGAACCCCCAGATCGCCGTCGCCAGAACGACATGGACGAGGACGAGACCCCAGGGCAGCGCGTTGCGGTACTGCACCTCTCCCAGGATCGCCTGGGCGACGAGAACGACGAGCAGACCGATCCAAATGCGCAGCAAACCGGGGTAGCTCGCGCGGACGCGCCAGAGCAGCCAGCCGACGACGACTACGCCGATCCCGAAGACGGCCGCCACGCGCACGTGGACGTACACGGTGTCGGCGATCCCGAGCTCGAGCCGCTCCACATCCTCGCTCGATCCCGGATGAGGGCCGGACGCAGTGGCGACTGCACCGGTCACCACGAGCGCGACGCACGCAGGCAGACCGACCCACGAGACGAGCTGGCGAAGCCGTGTCGAGCCGCCGGGCGACGCGAGCCCGTCGCGCAGGCTCCACGCCTCGAGCGCCGCGATCAGCGCGAGACCGAACGCAGCGAGACCGAGGAGAAAGTGCGTCATTACGGCGAGCGGGTGCAGATCGAGGGCGATCGTCACGCCGCCCATCGGAATCTGCGCAATCGCGACGAGGAATGCCCCCAGCGCAGACCACCGCCCCCACCGTGAGAGACCGTGCGTCCACCGAGATGCGAGCCACGCGACGAGCGTGAGGACGATCCCCGCGAGCGCCACCATCCGGTTCCCGAACTCGACCCACGCATGGAACCCCTGCTCGGGAAACGGGGTGTCGCCGCAGTTCGGCCAGTTCTCGCAGCCGAGGCCTGATCCCGTCAGGCGCACGAACGCCCCTGAGCTGATAACCACGAACAGCGCGACGCACGACGCGCGCGCGATTCGCGCGAACGTCCTGGCGGAGACCGAGCGAGCTCGGGCGACCGCGACGCCCACTAGCTCAGAACGACTCCCGAGCCCTCTTCGACTCGACCGATCCGCGCACAGACGAGACCGGCCGAGGCGAACGTCGCTTGAAGGACGGGGGCCCGCTCGCTGGGCATCGACACGAGCAGACCCCCGGCGGTCTGCGGGTCGTACGCGAGACTCTCCCACTCAACTGGTGCGTGGCTCTCGACGTGCGGCCCAGCGTACTCACGATTTCGACGATCGCCACCCGTCGTGACTCCGTTCCGTGCGAGCTCGATCGCTCCGGGAAGCGGCGGGAGTGCCTTCGAGTCGATGATCGCTCTCACCCGGCTTCGCGAGGCGAGCTCGTGCGTATGGCCGAGCAGGCCGAAGCCCGTGACATCGGTCACGGCGTTCGGCTCGAACGGCCGCAGCACATCCGCCGCGGCACGGTTCAGCTCAAGCATCGACGCGACCGCCTCGTCGAGAGCGCCCCGCGGCGCGACACCGTCACGCTGCGCCTGGAGCACGATCCCCGTGCCGAGTGGCTTGGTGAGGAAGAGGACGTCTCCCGGACACGCGCCCGACTTCTGCCAGATGCGATCCGGATGCACGAGGCCGACGACCGCGAGGCCGTACTTCGGCTCGTTGTCGCGAATCGTGTGCCCGCCCGCGAGGATGGCTCCTGCCGCGCGTACGCGTTCGTCGGCCCCGGACAGGACCTTGCCGAGCATCTCCACTGGGAGCTCCTCGGGAAACGCGGTCACGGAGAGCGCCAGCAGTGGAGAGCCGCCCATCGCGAAGACGTCGTTGAGGGCATTCGTCGCGGCGATCGCGCCGAACGTGCGCGGGTCGTCGACGAGCGGTGGAAAGAAGTCGACGGTGAAGACGATCGCGCGCTCGTCGTCGAGCCGGTACACGGCGGCGTCGTCGGCTGGATCGAGCCCGACGAGCAGGTCTTCCGCCTCGGCCGGCACGAGCCCGGCGAGGAGCGTCTCGAGGCGCGCGGCCGAGTACTTGGCGGCACAGCCGCCCGCACGGACGAGCGTTGTCAGCTCGACGGTCTCCACGAAGACACTGTACGGAAGGAGATCGCTCGGCCGGCACGAACATGGCGCACGGAGAGATCAATCCCCTTCTCCTCTCCCCCTGACACAGCGGCCGCCGCCCCCTCGGCGGCCGCTTTATGTCGCGGGGGGAAACCTGCGGTTTTCCCCCGCGCGCCCCCTTTCCCTCTGGCCTTGCACGGGCACACCGCTTCTGGCCTACGGGCGAGTAAATCGCCCTTCGGCCCTACGCTTCGAGCGACTGCTTGGCGTTTCGGCCCATAGACTCGCCCGATGCCCACGGCATTGATCACAGGGGGGTCCTCCGGTATCGGGCTGGCGATTGCGCGCGGGCTGCGCGCGGACGGCTACGAGCTCACGCTCGTGGCTCGGCGACCGGAGCCTCTGGAAGCCGCTGCGGCAGAGCTCCGGGCACTCGCCGTGCCGGCGAACCTCGGCGACGCCGACGAATGCGTTCGCGTCGTCTCCGCGCACGCCGAGAAGTACGGAGGCATGAACGTTCTCGTCAACTCCGCCGGGATCGGCATCGGGGGCTCCTTCGCGGAGCAGGACACGAAGAAGATCGACCTCCAGCTCGACGTGAACCTGCGAGCGACGCTTGTGATCACACGCGAGTCGCTACCGATGCTGCGCGAGACGCGCGGGCAGATCATCACGCTCGCGTCGATCGCCGGAACGATTCCGACGCCGGGGCTTGCCGTCTACGGGACGACGAAGGCGGCACTCATCGCGTGGACGAGCTCGCTGAATCGCGAGGAGGCCGAGTATGGGATCCGCGCGACGGCGATCTCGCCGGGGTTCGTCGCAACCCGGATGACCGAGTGGACAGGCTTGCCGGACGAGGAGCAGATCCAGCCCGACGACATCGTCGCGCTCGTTCGGACTGTGCTCGCGCTGAGCCCACTGGCCCGCGTGCCGAACATCGTCGTCGAGCGCCTTGGCGACGCCTACTGAGCCAGTTTCTCGCGTACCGCGGCCTCGAGCTCGTTCACCGACACCGTCCCCTCGAAACGCTCCACGATCCTCCCGTCCGCCCCGACGAGGAACGTCCATGGCTCGGTCGGCAGATTCCACTCCTTCATCCACCGGTTGTAGCCCTTCGCCGGGTCGTTGCCCTCGAACACCTCGACGTGGATGAAGCGGATGCGCTCGTCGTCGACGCGGCGCTGAACTTCCTCGACGACATCGACAACCGGGCCACACGTCCTGCTCGAGCAGAACTTCGGCGTCGCAAAGGCTACGACGAACGGAGCCTTCGCCGCAATCGACTCGGCGACCGAATGTCGGAGCAGCGTTTGGTCCGGCGGCGTGCGCGTGGTGATCGCGGAGGCGTTGTCACCCGACGGAGTGAGCGTCGGGGTCTCGGATGCGATCGCAGGCTCGCCCACGTCGGGCGGCGCGTCGTTCTCCTTCACCACGACGTTGCCGAGCGCCTGCACGGGGTCGGGTCCGCCTGCCGGCTCCGCGAGCAGCCAGTACTTCCCGGCGCGGGGGAGGCGAAGCGTCGCGACGTAGATGTGCGTCGCGTCGGCCTCGTCGCCACCTGGTACCCCGATTCGCTCGAGCTTTGCCTCGGTTTCGAGGAAGGGCGTCTCGTCGAGAGCATTGGCGACCCAGACGCGGGCGGTGGGAAGTGCCACGACGGCACCTTCGGAGTCCACGACGAGGAACGACACGCGCACGTCGCCCGGGACATGATTCTCCGTCCCGGGAATCAAGGCGACGTCGTCACCGGGCGCGCGCCAGAGCTCCTCCAGCGTCGCGCCCGGCTCGGAGTCGTCACTCGAACTCTGCTGCCCGCCCGATCCGCCGCAGCCGGCGAGCAGCAAGCACGACAGCAACACGGTCACTGCCGCTTGTGGGCGCATACACGCCCGAGTGTAGCCGTGGTCTCTCTAGAGCCCGTCGGGCCAGGAGTGCATGCCCCAGCGCCCGAGCGCCGCAGCGACGACGGCCAGGTTGACGAGCAAGAAAAGCAGCTTCGGCTTCATGGCGACCTCCTCTCTAGAAGCGGATTTCCTGGAGCGCCTCAGCGGCGTTCCGGTAGAGACGTGCGGCCCCGCGGTCGTCACCTCGACGCGCCGCGAGATCCCCTAGCGCAACCCACGCCTCCGTCCGGTGGCTGATCGATGCCATCTGCTCTGCAGCTGCATCAGCCGCCCGGAAGCACTCTTCCGCCTCATCCAGCCGTCCGCGCTCCAGCAACGCTCGCCCCAGTACGAGCTGCGACGGACAGACCTCGTGGAGGTAATCCTCCCGACCCTGCAGAAGCTCGAGCGCATCGCGCGCGAGCGTGTCTGCCTGGTCGTACTCGCCCCGGTTCAGATGAACCCGGGCAATTCCCTCGAGCGCCTGTGCGGCGTCCGCGGGTGAATCGGAGTCGAGCGCCCTCGCATACGACGCCTTCAGGTGCTCGACCGCGTGCTCCTCGTCTCCCAGGAGGAGCGTCAAGCCGCCCAGCATGAGCAGAAGCCGACCTTCGCTGCGCTCGTCGTTCAGTTGCCTGGACAGCTCCTTCGCCCGCTGCGCGTAGCTGCGGGCAAGAACGTAGTGGCCCTGTCGTTGCGCGACCAGCGACGCCTGCGTGTAGGCGTTGGCGATCGCCCGCCGGTCGCCGACATCCTGGGCGAGCTCGAGCGCTCGCTCGATGTCCTCGCGCGCGGCGACGTAGTCGCGCAGCCGACGATGGCAACGGGAGCGCCACTGAAGAATGTCCGACCTCAAGGATCCCACGGGAAGCCCGGGACGCTCGGCCAGGTCGAGTGCCTCGTCGAAGAGCGCGACTGCCGTCGCGATGCTCGAGAGCTTGTAGCGACAGACTCCCAGTCGCATGAGGACGTCGGCACGATCGACGTCCGAGAACTCGGAGCGTTCCGCGATCTCGCGCGCCGCGACGAGGAGGCCGATGGCCTCCTGCACGCGGCCGAGCTCCTGCATCGCCCACGCCTCGCCGGCGAGAGACCGAAGCTCGAGTGCCGGAGAGCCGGTCTGCTGCACACCGGGAACCGCATCGCGGAACGCGTCGACGGCGTCGTCGTACTGGTGGGCGGCGGACAGCGCCTCGGCGCGTTCGAGCTGCGCCTCGACCTTGGTGCGCTCTTCTGTCGAGACGCCGGATGCGACGTATGAGGGGTCGACGCCGAGTTGCTCAGCAAGCCAGGCGATCGTGGACTCGGTCGGACGCGTCTTGCCGCGCTCGATCTGGCTGATGTACTCCTTCGAGAAGCGGTCGCCTGCAAGCTGCGTCTGCGTGAGACCCGCACCGACGCGAAGCCCGCGAACGCGGTCGCCGAGGCGGGCGCCGGCAAGCGGCGCGAGCGTAGTGGCGGTCTCGTGCATGCCTGTTTCAGTCAATCCACATTCCCTCGCCCTCGCGCTCCCCCAGCTGGGGGATGTCCAGGTACCGCTTTGGAGTCAAGTAAGGGTAGCCGAAATCACTTGACCTGACTACTTGACTTTTTGAGACACGGCTTTTATAGTCAGGCCCACACCGCAGACGATCGGACGCCAGATCGGATGCGCGGGCACCACCGCCGGACAGCAGGCGGGCGCAGGATGAGCGTGGCTGGGCCGCAGAGCCACGATTCGCCGGCTCGCCTCCCCGGGAAGGGGTCGCCTCGAACGGAAAACGCCCCCGGAGCCGCAGCCGGGGGCGTTTTCGTTTCACGGGGGGAAACGATGTTTCCCCCGTGCACCCCCTTCCTCTTGCCGTGCACATGCACGCCGCAGCTGGCCTACGGCCGAGTGAATCGGCCTTCGGCCCATCGAGCGCGGCGTTCGATCGGCGTCTACGCGACGGGCTCGATCGCAGCTTCGTGACCGGCGTGGCCCGCGCCTTCGTGTGGGCGGACGAGAGTGAAGGCGACGACGGCGCCGAGGATGGCGATGCCGGCTGCGACTTGCAGCGCCGCCTCGAAGCCGCGCATGAACGTGTCGACCGAGAGCTCGCCGCCGGCTTCGGCGGCCATGATCGCGCCGATGAGGGCGATGCCCATCGTGCCTCCGACCTGGCGTGCGCTGTTGAGAACGGCTGCGCCGACGCCGGACTTGTCGACGGGAACGCTCCTCGTTGCGGCGGCAGCGCTCGGGGTCATGGTCAACGCCATTCCCACGCCTCCGAGCAGGAGAGCCGGTAGGAGGTTCCAGAAGGACGCGTCGGCGCTCAGGCGAGAGAAGAGGACGAGCTGCACGGCGACGAGGAGCATCCCTGCTGTCAGGAGCCCGCGCGATCCGACCCGGTCACTCGTCTTCCCGGCGATCGGTGCGAGAAGGATGATCAGGATCGTCATCGGCAAGAACGCGGCGCCCGCCTCGACGGGCGAGTATCCGAGCACGTTCTGCATGTAGAGCGAGACGAAGAAGAAGACGCCGAACATCGCCAACGCGACGAGGAGAACGACCAGGTTCGCGCCCGCATACGTCCCACTCCGGAACAGCTCGAGAGGAAGCATCGGGTCGCGCCTGCGCCGTTCGATGACGACGAACGAGACGAGCGAGACAACTGCTAGGACGAACGCCCCGACGATGCGTCCCGACGTCCAGCCGTACGTGTTCGCCTCGATGAGCCCGTACGTGAGGGCGAAGAGGCCGACTGCAGACGTCGTGAGGCCGGGCAGGTCGAGGCTCACATGCGTCTCGTCGCGCGACTCGTCGATGAAGGCGTAGCTGGCCGCGATCCCGAGGACGCCGACCGGGACATTGACGAAGAAGATCCAGCTCCAGTCGAGCTGCTCCGTGATGAGACCGCCGACGAGCGGTCCGATCGCGAGAGCGAGCGCGGACGTGCCGGCCCAGATGCCGATCGCGGTGCCTCGCTCCCGCGGCGGGAACGTGGCGGCGATGATCGAGAGGGTCGCCGGGTTCATGAGCGCGGCGCCGGCTCCCTGGAACACACGCGCGCCGATGAGCATCTCTGACGAGCTGGCGAGTCCACAGAGAAGCGACGCGAGCGTGAACACGACGATCCCGAGGACGAAGATCCTCCTGCGCCCGTATGCGTCTGCGACCTTGCCGCCGACGAGCATCAGTGAGGCGAAGGTCAGCGCATACCCAGCGACGATCCACTCGAGCTCGGACAGGTCGGCACCGAGGTCGCGCTGGATCGCGGGCAGCGCGACGTTCACGACCGTGTTGTCGAGCATGATCATGAACAGGCCGACCGAGACTGCGGCGAGGGTCAGCCACTTGCGGTTGTGCTCTGCGAAGATCCAGGCCCGCATGTCGTCGGAGACTAGACAGGCCGAGTCATTCACCTGGACGCCCTCGTCCGCGCAACTCGCCGACGCGAACGTCGCACGTCTCGCTCGTTCGCTCGGCTGCGAGAGCTACCGGGAGCTGCACCGTGTCTCGGTCGACGAGCCCGACCGTTTCTGGCGGGTCGTCGTCGCCGACCTTGGGATTCCGTTGGCAGAGGACTGGGACGTCGTGCTCGACGACTCTCGCGGCATCGAGTGGACGACATGGTTCGAGGGCGCGCGTCTCAACATCGCCGACGCCTGCGTCCATCGTTGGGCGCGGGAGACGCCCGATCGCGAGGCAGCGGTCTGGGTGCCGGAGGAGGGCGAGCGGAGCTCGCTGACCTGGGCCCAGCTCTCCCACGAGGTTCGCCGGCTCGCCGAAGCGCTTCGCGAGCTCGGAGTCGGCGAAGGAGACGTCGTCGGCACGTTCCTGCCGATGGCGCCGGAGGCGGCCATCGCCTCGCACGCCTGCGCGCACATCGGCGCCGTACAAGCGCCCATCTTCTCGGGGTTTGCGGGCCCGGCGGTGTCGTCGCGACTCGCGGACGGCGGCGCCCGCGTCGTCCTCACCGCCGACGCGTCGTTCCGTCGGGGGAAGCTCGTTCCGATGAAGGAGGTCCTCGACGATGCGCTCGTGGACGCGCCGAGTGTCGCGCACGTGCTCGTGTGGCGTCGGGCGCGGGTCGACTGCCCGATGACCGAAGGCCGCGATTCATGGTGGGAGGACGCGGTCGCGGGTCAGCCGGGAGCGCTCGACCCGGTCCAGGTGGAGAGCGAGGCGCCGTACCTCCTCGCCTACACGTCCGGCACCACCGGTCGACCCAAGGGTGCACTCCACGTCCAGGGCAGCTTCCTGCTCTCGATCGCGCGCGAGACCGCGTATCAGGCAGACCTGCGCGCAGGAGATCGCGTGCTGTTCTCGACGGACATGGGCTGGATCATGGGCCCGTGGACCGTCGTGGGCGCGATGGCCTGCGGCGCCACCGTGATCTTCATGGAGGGTGCGCCCGACCGTCCGTACGATCGCGTCTGGAGGATCGTCGACGACGAGCGCGTCACGATGCTCGGTGTGTCGCCCACACTCGTGCGTGGGCTGATCCCACACGGGGAGCCTGGCGCCGACCTCTCGTCGTTGCGCTCCGTCGTAACGACAGGCGAACCATGGAACCGCGGCCCGTATGACTGGCTCGACGAGCACGTCTGCGGTGGCGGGCGGATCCCCATCGTGAACTGCTCCGGCGGCACGGAGGTCGGTGCGTGCTTCCTCTCCGTCACCATGCTCGAGCCGACGAAACCCGTCTCCGTCGGCTTCCCTGCGCTGGGCGAGGACATGGACGTCTTCGACGATCAGGGCCGTGCCGTCCGTGGCGAGGTCGGCGAGCTCGTCTGCAAGCGTGCATGGCCGGGAATGACCCGCGGGATCTGGGGCGATCCCGAGCGCTACCTCGACACGTACTGGCGACGGTTTCCGGGCGTCTGGACGCACGGCGACTGGGCGTCCGTCGACGAGGACGGCTACTGGTTCCTCCACGGGCGCTCGGACGACACCCTCAACATCGCGGGCAAGCGCATCGGGCCCGCCGAGCTCGAGTCGGCAGCAGTGGGCCATCCTGCCGTGGCCGAGGCGGCGGCGATCGGGGTTCCGCACGAGGTCAAGGGCGAGGTCGCGTGGCTCTACTGCGTGCTCGCTCCGGGTGCGGACGCGAGTGCCGAGGACATCGCAGCCGCCGTCGCGCACGAGCTCGGCAAGGCGTTCGCGCCCGACCGCGTGATCTTCGTGTCGGCACTGCCGAAGACGCGAAGCGCGAAAATCGTCCGGCGTGCCGTTCGCGCCCGCGCGCTCGGGCAAGATCCCGGTGACTTGTCGACGCTCGAGAACCCCGAGTCCCTGGAGGAGATCACGCGTGCCAACTGACCAGCTCGAAGGCGTCGCCCTGGTCACCGGCGGCGGACGCGGGATCGGCGCGTCGATCGCGCGAGAGCTGGCAGACGCGGGCATGCGCGTGGTCGTCACGGGCCGGACGCCCGAGACGGTCGCCGCCGTCGCGGAGGAGATCGGCGGACTGGCACTGGTCGGCGACGTCTCCCGGGAGGAGGACGTCGAGCGCTGGGTGGAGACGACGGAGCGGGAGCTTGGGCCGATCGAGCTGCTCGTCTGCAACGCGGGAATCGGAGGCAGCGGCAAGCCCTTCCTCGAGGAGGCACCCGCGGAGTGGTGGCATGTCTTCGAGGTGAACGTGCTCGGCGCCTACCTCTGCTGCCGCATCGTCGGCGAGCGCATGGCCGAGCGGGGACGCGGCCGCATCGTGAACATCGGAAGCGGCGGCTCGTACCTGCCGATCTCGAGCCCACGCGTAGGGCTCGGCACGCAGTACGGCCCGAGCAAGGCCGCCCTCGGCCGTTTCTCCGAGGCGCTCGCGGCAGCGCTCCACCTCGTCGGGATCCGCGTCTTCCTCATCAGCCCTGGCCTCGTGCGGACGGAGATGACCGCGTCGTCGTTCCCCGACGACGCCCCGTGGACGCCGCCGGAGCTCGCGCCGCGCCTCGTTCGCGTACTCGCCTCGGGGCGCGCCGACGCGCTCGCCGGACGGTACCTCCACGCCGAGCACGACGACATCGAGGATCTGATCCTGCGCGCGGGCGAGATCCTCGCGCAGGACCTGAACGCGATCCGTCTCCGCAGGTAGCCGCGTAACGCGGCGTGAACCGCCGCATCCCCTACCCTGCGCCGGCATGCCGTTCTTCATCTGCCCCAACTGCAAGGAGCGCTCGGTCGACCTCGACGGGTACGACGGCTTCTCGACGCAGGCGGTGCAGTGCAGAAGTTGTGCGTTCGGGTTCCTCTACGAGCTGCTCGAGGACTACTATCCCGCGCCCGAGACCGGCTTCGTCGTGTGCGACGGCAACGCGCGCGTGCTCGCCGCAGGTCGTGGCGTGTTCGAGATCACCGGATACCGCGACGCCGATCTCATCGGGCGCGGAGTCGTCGAGGCGCTCGCTCTGTCGGACGCGAGCCCGATCGCGCTCGTACGCGAATGGGGCGTGCGAAAGATGGGCCAGGAGCTCGAGATCCGAACGAGCGCGGGAATCGACAAGCGCGTCGTCGTCGACTTCTTCCCTGCCTACGACGACGACGGTGGGCTCCTGCTCGCGCTGACTCCGCGCTAGGAGCGCGGCGCGATCCAGACCTGTCTCGCGAGCGCGAGCAGCTCGCCGCTCTCGGCAAAGAGAGCCGTACCGGCGAAGAGCTTGCGGTCGTCCTCTCCGAGAGGCCACGACGCGACGACGCACGGCTCAGCTGCGTCGGGGACGCGGTGAATGCGCGCCGTCATCCGTCCCAGCACGATGTCTCCTCTCCCCTCGGCTCCGACCGCATAGGCGCCGGGGCAGTCGATCGCAGCCCACACGATCTCCGGGGCGGTTTCGAGGAGGACGATCGGCGATGCGCGCAGCGGCTCGCGTCCTGCGACGGGACCGACGTGGATCTCGAGGCCGTCGTCGCGAACGCCGCACACGAAGCACTCGTCGAAGTCGGGGCTGAAGCCGCGGGCGTGACGCTCCCGCGCGCCGTTCGCAGCGTCGAGGGACACCGCTGTCGGAGCCTCGACGTCGACGGGGGCAGGGCGAGCCTCGGCGATGAGGGCGTCGCCGTCCAGCAGACGCACGGCGTTCCCGTCGCGCTCCACCGCGAGTGGACGGACGAGCGGAGGAGGCAGTCGAAGCGTGACCTCGACCTCGTCGGCAGCGACGAAAGCCGCGAGCCGACCGGATGCGTAGCCTCCGTTCGCGGACGTGAGTGGCCCGCGGAATCGCCGCTCGAATGTGATCTCCATGCCGCCCAGCCTACTGACTACACTCGGTTTGTGACTGTGAGGCGAAAACCTTGAGAGTCGCGCTCGTGCAGATGAACGCGGTCGTCGGCGACCTCGACCGAAACCGCGAGCGCATCCTTGGCGGCATCGACGAGGCGCGCTCGGCAGGCGCCGGTCTCGTCGTCTTCCCCGAGCTCGCGACGACCGGGTACCCGCCCGAGGACCTGCTCCTGCGACCCGGGTTCGTCCGCGCCGCGCGCGAGTCGCTCGACGAAGTTGCCGCCGCGACGGATGGTCTCGTCGCGCTCGTCGGGACTCCCTGGTTCGACCGCGACCTCGCGAACGCGTGCGCAGTGTGCGCGGGCGGGGGCGTCCGCGCCGTCTACCGCAAGCACTTCCTGCCGAACTACGGCGTCTTCGACGAGCACCGTTACTTCGCCGAGGGTCGAGACCTCGTCGTCCTCCGCCTCGGCGACACGTCGGTCGGAATCACGATCTGCGAGGACGTGTGGCAGCCTGGGCCGCCCGCGACGGATCTCGCACTCGCAGGAGCCCAGCTCATCGTGAACCTGTCTGCCTCTCCGTATCACGTCGGGAAGGCGGAGGAGCGAGAGGACATGCTCGTCACGCGCGCCCGCGACACGAGCTCGTATCTCGCGTTCTGCAATCTCGTCGGAGGGCAGGACGAGCTCGTCTTCGACGGGCACTCGGTCGTGCTCGACGACGCGGGCGAGGTCGTCGCGCGCGCGCCGGGTTTCGACGAGCATCTTCTCGTCGTCGACATCGAGCCCTCAGAGACGATCGGGCGTCGTCTCCGGGACGCGCGCCGGCGGGAGCTCGACCGGGCACGCGAGACGCCGCCGGCGGTCGAGGTAGTCGAGCTGGAGGCCGCGACCGAGCACTCGGAGACGCGCGACGGAGAGGTCACGCCGTTCGAGCCGGAGCTGGAGCAGATGCGCCTCGCCCTCGCGCTTGGCCTCCGCGACTACGTCGAGAAGAACAGCTTCCGCGAGGTCGTCGTCGGGGTCTCGGGCGGGATCGACTCGGCGGTGACCGCTGCGCTCTGCGCAGAGGCGCTCGGTCCCGAGCGCGTGCACTGCGTGTCGATGCCGTCGCGCTACAGCTCAGAGGGAACGCGAAGCGACGCACGTGCGGTCGCCGAATCGCTCGGATGCAGGTTCCGCGAGATCCCGATCGAGACCGTCGTCGGTGCGTTCCACGACGCGCTCGCGCCCGAGATGGAGGGAGGGCTCGCCGGGCTCGCAGCCGAGAACCTGCAGGCACGCGTTCGCGGCGTGCTCTTGATGGCGCTCTCGAACACGTACGGCTGGCTCGTCGTCTCGACGGGGAACAAGTCGGAGCTGGCCGTCGGCTACTCGACGCTGTACGGCGACATGGTCGGCGGATTCGCACTCCTCAAGGACGTCTTCAAGACCGACGTGTATCGCCTCGCCGAGCACCTGAACGAACGAGCAGGACACGACGTGATCCCCCGCAGCACGATCGAGCGCGCGCCGACAGCGGAGCTGCGCGACGATCAGCGCGACGCGGACTCGCTCCCACCGTACGACGCTCTCGATGCGGTGCTCGAGGCGTATGTGGAGGAGGATCGCTCGCGCGAGGAGCTCACGGCAGAGTTCGATCCCGACGTCGTCGAGCGCGCCGTCGCCCTCGTCGATCGAGCGGAGTACAAGCGACGGCAGGCGCCGCCGGGTGTGAAGCTGAGGCCGAAGGCGTTCGGCCGCGATCGACGCACGCCGATCACGAATCGCTTCGGGGGCTGACGGCTCGAATCATCGCCGGACCGCGTCTCGAAGGCGCTGCTCGGTCATCCGACGAGGTCATGCAGAGCCTGGAACCAGCGAAGCCGCTCGTCCCACGGGACGGCGGCATTCGCCGGCGACGTGGACGGGAGCACGAAGAGCTGCGTCTCTACGAACGTGTGCTCCTGCAGACCATGCTCGGGGCGTGTGCGGAAGACACCCTGGTACGCGGCTTTGCCGACGAACCCGATGACCCGAGGACGGAGATCGACGGCGATCGCCTCCATCCGCTCACGCGATCCGGCAAAGTCGGCCGCTCGGAGCTCGCTCGAGCCGCGCGTCGTCCGGTGCGCGGCGTTCGTCAACCCGATCCCGAAGCCGGGAACCTCGCGGAACTCCTCCGGCCCGAGCAGCCGGGGCGTGAAGCGTGCAGCCTGCAAGAGGCGCCAGAAGTCATTGCGTGGGTTGGCGAACGGCGCACGTGCGGCCGCGCTGACACGACCAGGGTTGATTCCGCAGAAGACGACGCGCACCCCCGGCGCGAGGATGTCCGGAACGGCCGCGTCGGTCAGGCCGCTTCGGGCTCGCGTGCGTCGAGGCGGAGCTCGAGCAGCATCCGGAGCCGCTCGCCGACGTCCCCATCCTCGACGGGTGGAACACCACCGCGCGGAAGCACCTTTACGGAGTCCTCGGTGTAGCGCCAGCCGTAGCAGCGCTCGTAGCACTCCGCCTCGCTGAGCGTCCGGAGCCGCTCCATAGCGTCGCAGGCTAGGCAATGGTCCGGACGGCGGCGGTAGGCTCGAGCCCGTGCCGACACGCCCACGTGTCCTGCAATTCGACGTGACCGTCGACCAGGCGGGCGACGCGCGCAGCGCGCTCGGCGGGAGCCCGCTGCCCCGAGAGGCCGAGTGGTGGGCTGAGCATCTCGCCCTCGCCGGCCTCGTCCGCTGCACGCTCGCGAGCCTCGACTATGCGGCGCGACGCGCCGGGGTGAACGTCGTGAGCTCCGGGAGCGCTCACGGCATCGTGACGAAGCGCGAGGAGGACGGGCTCTACGCGCTCGTCGACATCGAGACGACGCTCGAGGTGCAGCTCGCGCCAACGCTCGAGCCGGACGGGCTGCACGGACTACTGGCGAAAGCGGAGCACGGCTGCTTCGTCTCGAACTCGCTCATCGCGAAGCCGCGGCATCGCTGGATCGTCAATGGCCAGGAGGTCACGTGAGCACGACAGCTCTCGACATCGCCGCGGTGCGCGCGCACTATTCCGCGCTCGACCGGCGACTCGCGTTCTTCGACGGGCCCGGCGGGACGCAGTGCCCCGACGAGGTCATCGACGCGATGTCGCGGTACCTGCGCGAGGACAACGCGAACATCGGCGCGCCGTACGAGACGAGTCGGCGGACGACGCAGCTCGTCGAGCTCGCGCACGAGATGGCCGGCGCGTTCCTCGGTTGCTCGGCGACCGAGACGGCGTTCGGGCAGAGCATGACGGCGCTCAACTTCCTGCTCACGCGCGCGTTCGCGCGCACGCTGCGCGAGGGTGACGAGATCGTCGTCACGGCACTCGATCACGACGCGAACATCTCGCCGTGGCTCGAGCTCGCGCACGATCTCGGTGTCGTCGTACGGGTTGCCGGTCTGACGGACGACCTCGAGCTCGACTACGACCACCTCACCTCACTGCTCTCCGAGCGGACGCGCGTCGTTGCCTTCCCAGTCGCTGCGAACTCGGTGGGAACTGCGCCCGATGTGGGTCGAATCGTCGAGCTCGCCCACTCGGTCGGCGCGCTCGCCTGGGCCGACGCCGTGCACTACGCGCCGCACGGGCAGATCGACGTCGCCGCCTGGGATGTCGACGTTCTCATCTGCTCGCCGTACAAGTTCTTCGGGCCGCACATGGGTCTCGCGTTCGGGAAGCGCAGGCTCCTCGAGTCGTGGCGCGCGTACAAGGTGCGGCCGGCCGCAAACGAGCCCGTCGGGCACCGTTTCGAGCTCGGAACGAGCCAGCACGAGCTCCTCGCGGGATTCGTCGCGACAGTCGACTACATGGAGGCACTCGGATGGGATGCGATGGTCGCGCATGAGCGCATGCTCGGCGAGCGCTTCCTCTCCGCGCTTCCCGATGCCGTCGACCTCTATGGGCCTCGTGGCATGGAGGGACGCGTTCCGACCTTCTGCTTCAACGTGCCGGGACACAGTGCCGAACACGTCGCGACGTTCCTGGCCGAGCGCGACATCGCCGTCTGGCACGGCGACTACTACGCGGTCGAGGCCATGAAGCACCTCGGGCTCGCGGATGGCGCCGTCCGCGCCGGCATCGTCCACTACAACACGGAAGACGAGGTCGACCGGCTGCTCGACGGGCTCGCCGCGCTCGCATGAGGATCCTCCTGCTCGGCGGGCCGCGGTTCCTCGGCCGGGCGATCACCGACGCCGCGCTCGTGGGTGGCCACGAGCTGACGTTCTTCAATCGGGGAACGACGAACCCCGGGCTCTATCCGGACGTGGAACGGATCGTCGGCGACCGCACCGGCGATCTGGGCGCGCTTGCGGGCCGCAACTGGGATGCGGTCATCGACACGTGTGGGTACCTCCCTTCGGTCGTGCGTGCGTCGGCCGTGGCTCTGGGCGGCAGCGGGCTCTACTGCTTCGTCTCGAGCATCTCCGTATACGCCCACTTCAGGCAGATCAACAACGAGGACGGTCCGATCGCACAGCTCGGTGACCTTTCGCCAGATGAGCTCACCGACGAGAGCTACGGCGCGCTCAAGGCGCTGTGCGAAGACGACGTCCGCGCCGCGTTCGGCGATCATGCGCTCGTCGTGCGGCCCGGGCTGATCGTCGGCCCGCACGATCCGACCGGCCGCTTCACGTACTGGCCGCACCGAATCGCGCGAGGTGGCGAGGTGCTTGCTCCGAGCCCACCGGAAGCGGCAACGCAGATCATCGACGTGCGTGACCTCGCTGCATGGATCCTGAACCTCTGCACGCGAGCTGCGGCAGGCACGTTCAACGCTACCCATCCGGGCGTCAGCTGGTCCGAACTCCTCTCGACGTGCCGCAAGGTCACGTCGAGCGACGCATCGATCACTTGGGTTGCGCCGGATTTCCTTGTCGAGCACGGGGTTGGGCCGTGGATGGAGCTCCCGTTGTGGCTCACCCATCCAGACGCCGAGTTTGCTGACCAAGTCAATGTCTCGCGCGCGATCGACGCCGGGCTCACGTTCAGGCCGCTGGCGGAAACAGTCGCTGCCACCATCGCCGAGGCGGAAACCGTCGATGGCGTAGGCATGGCGCCTGACCGGGAGGCCGAGCTCCTCGCCGCCTGGTACGCCCTCACGGATCGGCGTTAGCCGTGCCGGGGTCGGACTCGCGGGGTCTGACCTCGGCCGTCCACCCTTGCGCCTGGCGAGCTCTGTCCCATGGCTCCTCGTCCCAGCGGATCATGTCCGGGTCGATGCCACGGGCTTCGGCGAGGTCACAGGTGAGCTGCTGAAAGCGGACGATGTCGACGG
>DATKBJ010000106.1:0-18865 GCA_035514135.1 Gaiellaceae bacterium
GAGGTAGTCGAGCGTCCCGAGCAGATCGGCGAGCGTGATGCCCTCGTCGACGGCGAGGCCCTCCACCTGGTGGAAGGTCGGGGTGTGCGTGGCGTCGGGCGTGTCGCGCCGGTAGACACGCCCTGGGCACACGACGTAGACGGGCGGCTCCTGCTTCTCCATCGTCCGAATCTGGGCCGGCGACGTCTCCGTGCGGAGCACCGTCTCGTCGTCCAGGAAGAGCGTCTGTAGAGGCGAACGCGTCGGGTGCTCCAGCGGGATATTGAGGGCATCGAAGTTGTAGCGCGTCGCCTCGACCTCGCGGCCGTCCACGATCGAATAGCCGAGCCCCAGGAAGATGTCCTCGAACTCGCGGCGGATCTGCGTGATGAGGTGCAGTTGCCCCCGGCGCACGCGTTCGCCGGGTGTGGTCACGTCGATCCGCTCCTCGGTGAGTCGCCGATCGAGCTCGGCGCGCTCGAGGGTCGCCTGCCGCGCGTCGATCGCCGCCTCGAGGCGCTCGCGCAGCGCGTTCAGCGCCATGCCCGTGTCGCGGTCACGCACCTCCCGGAGAGCAAGCTTCAGCTCGCTCTTGCGCCCCAGGAACTCGACGCGCGCGCCCTCGATCTCATCGACGGTCGTCGCCGCCTCGGCAGCTGCGAGCGCGGCGTTCTCGAGTGCCTGGGCGTCCACGGGAGCGCCGAGGTTACCAATGTGCCTGCGCGCGCCCCGCTTACGCCGCCGGCGTCTCGGCGGCCCGTCGCAGCGCTCCGATATACACGCCGAAGAGCAGGAGGAGCCCGCCGACAACGAGCGCCGCGCCGATCGGCTCGTCGTCCAGCCAGGCCGAAAGCGCGACCGTCACGACTGGAATGAGAACGAACGAGTACGCCGCCCGCGATGCCTCCCACTCGCGCAGCACGAAGACGTAGAGCAGGAACACAGCGACGGAACCGAACGTCACGACGTAGACGACGGCGCTCCACGTCGCGGCCCCGGCCGGAGAGGCGATCGTCTCGCCAGCGAGCAGCGCGGCTGCGAACAACGTCAAGGCACCGGCCGACATACCGACCGCGTTCATCGTCACGGGGTGAACGGCGGGAAGCAGACGGACGAGAACGGCTGCCTGGGCGAAGCAGAGAGCGCTTCCGAGCGCCGCGAGCACCGACAGCGTGGGAAGCGAGGCCGGCAGTGCTCCGCGCGACATGACCACGACCCCTGCGAGCGCCAAGAGTCCACCGACGAGCGGAGCGACACGGAGGCGCTCTTGACGTTCGACGATCGCTACCAGCAGCGTGAGCAGAGGAACGAGAGCGAGGACGATCTGCCCAAAGCCCGCCTGGAGCTCGACCAGTGCGTAGTAGATGAGCCCGAACGTCGCACCGAACTGCACGAGGCCGAAGAGGAGCGCTCCGCCAAGCGCGCGGCCGCGCGGCAACGGGAGTCGAAGCGCAGCCATCAGCGCGATGAGGATGAGCGCCGCCAGCGCGAAGCGAAGCGCCGCGCCCCAGAGGGGCTCGAGCTCGCGATTCGAGAAGCGGATCGCAACGGCATTGCCGCCGGCCAGTACCGACCCGAGCACGAACGCTGCGAGTGTCAGGCGATCGCGATCGGCGCTCACGCGCGGACACTACGGCGACCCTGGTTGAATCGCGGACGATGAGCGGCTACGACGCGTTCGCACCGGTCTACGACGCATGGGCGGCGGACATGACCGACGACGTCGACTTCTATGTCGACCTGGCGCGAGAGGCCGAGGGGCCGGTGATCGAGCTGGCCGTCGGAACCGGCCGGATCTCGATCCCGATCGCGCAGCGCACCGGGAAGAGCGTCATCGGCATCGACCTCTCCTCCGCGATGCTCGCGCTCGCTCGCCAGCACGCGACCGAGGCGGGCGTCGAGGTCGAGCTCCAGGAGGGAGACATGCGCGACCTCGACTACGAATCGGCGAGCGACCTGGTCATCTGCCCGGCTCGCGCGTTGCTCCACCTCCCGACCTGGTCGGATCGGCGCCGCGTCTTCGAGCGAGTCTCGCGGGCGTTGCGGCCGGGCGGTCGGTTCGCGTTCAACGCCTTCGTCTTCGATCATCGCTACGCGTGCGAGTACGACGGGCGCTGGCGGGACGAGCCGACGCACCACTTCACCGAGTACGTGCCGACCGACAATCGTGTCGACATCACGCTCGACGACGGTCCCAAGCTGTCGCTGTGGTGGGTGACGCGCTCCGAATGGGAGGGGCTGCTCGACGTCGCGGGCCTGGAGATCGACGCGCTGTACGGCTGGTTCGACAAGTGCCCGTTCGACGAGGCGAGCCGCGAGTTCGTCTGGGTCGCACGCAAGCCGTCGTGACGCTGTACGACCGTATCGCCGGGATCTACGACCCGTGGAGCCGCTCGGTCACGGAGGACGTCGCCTTCTACGTCGAGCAGGCGCTCGCCTCCGGCGGGCCGGTCGTCGAGCTGGCGGTGGGGACGGGACGCATCGCAGTCCCCATCGCCGCCGCTGGGATTCGTGTGATCGGTGTCGACTCGTCGCCGGGGATGCTCGCCGTCGCGCGCGAGGCTGCCGACGAAGCCGGCGTCTCCGACCTCGTCGACCTACGGGTGGGCGATCTGCGCGAGCCGCCGGTGTCCGACCGCGTGCCACTCGTCATCTGCCCGTTCCGCTCGCTCCTGCACATGGAGACCGAGGACGAGAAGCTGCGAGCGCTGCGAGCGGCGCGTGATCTTCTCGCCGATGACGGCCGCTTCGTCTTCGACGTCTTCGCGCCGAGCCGCGAGGACATCGCGGAGACGGACGGGCTCTGGCTCGAACGCGAACCGGGGATCTTCGAGCGCGCGGACTGGGACGAGAGCACGCGAACGCTCTCGCTCTCCTTGCGCTCCGCCGACGTCGAGACGCGCTTCGGGCTCCACTGGCTCTCGGCACCCGAGTGGCTCCGCCTGCTCGACGAAGCCGCGCTCGAGGTCGAAGCGCTCTACGGCTGGTTCGACGCGCGGCCGTACGACGAAGAGGAGGACATGGTCTTCGTCACATGCCGCCGCTAGAGTCGGGCGCACGTGATCTGGATTCTCGTGATCGTCGGGCTGATCGTCGTCGTCGCCCTGCTGCTGATCAGCCTCTACAACCGGCTCGTCCGGCTGCGCAACCGCGTCGACAACGCGTGGGCGCAGGTCGAGGTTCAGCTGAAGCGCCGCTGGGATCTGATCCCGAACCTCGTCGAGACCGTCAAGGGATACGCGGCACACGAGCGCGAGACGTTCGAGGCCGTGACCGAAGCGCGCACACGAGCACAGCAGGCCGGCAACCCCGCGGAAGCCGCACAGGCCGAGGGCATCCTCGGAGCGGCGCTCGGCCGCCTCTTCGCAGTCGCCGAGGCGTACCCCGAGCTCCAGGCCGACGAGAACTTCCGGCAGCTCCAGACCGAGCTCGCCGAGACCGAGAACAAGGTGGCCATCAGTCGGCAGGTCTACAACGACACGGTGCTCACGTACAACAACGTCGTCCAGACGTTCCCGGGGCTCGTCGTTGCCGGGCCGTTCGGCTTCACCATCCGTGAGTTCTTCGAGGTCGAGGACGAGGCACAACGGGAGCCACCGTCGGTGGATTTCTAGGCGCGCAGGACCGGACGTCCGCGAACGCGGATCTTCCGGTCGCGCGAGCCCTGAAGGCGCCCGCTTCGCGGCCGCTGTCGTGGCGCCTCCTCATCGCCGGGCTCATCGCTGTCGTACCGCTGGTTGTCCCGGGCGCAGCGCTCGCCCAGAGCTTCTCCCTGCTCTCCGCCGACGTCGCCGTCGACGTCCAGCGCGACGGCTCGCTCGGCGTCAGTGAGCGGCTCGAGGTCGCGTTCTCGGGCGACTTCACCTACGGCTACCGCGACATTCCCCTCCGGCACGGCGAGACGCTCGTCTTCCCGTCGGTCGCCGAGCGCGGGATCGCGTTCCGGCGCGGAACCGAGACCGCGCTCGAGCCAGGAGCTCCCGGGACGTACGGCGTCGAGCGTCGGGGCGACACCGCGCGGATCGTCTGGTACTTCAACGCCCGCGACCAGACACGCGCGTTCACGATCTCGTACACGCTCCGCGGCGTCGCGGTCGCCTACGACGACGTCGTCGACGTCAACCTGAAGGTCTGGGGCGACCAGTGGGATGCGTCGCTCTCACGCCTCGTTGCGATCGAGACGACCCCGGGCAAGGTTCTGCGCGCCTGGGGGAAGCCGGTCTGGGTACGCGGCGACGTCGAGCTCGTAGGCACGCGGGCCACGCTCCGTGCCGTGAACGTCCCTCCGCGGCAGTTCGTCGAGCTGCGAACGCTCATTCCGCGGAACGCGTTCTCGTCGACGACGGGGATGCGCGTGGAGCGGGGCAACGCCCTCGACCGCATCGTCGCGGAGGAGCTCGCGGACGCGGAGCGCTACGAGACGGACCGGGAGCGGATCGACGCGCTCAAGACGCATCCGCTCCGCACAGGTCTCGTCGCGCTGGCGGTCGCGACGATCCCTGCGCTCCTCGTCATCTGGCTCGTCTTCTGGTTCCTCGGCCGCGAGCGCCGCACCGGGTACGACCGCGAGTACGAGCAGGAGCCTCCGACCGACACAGAGCCTGCTCTCGTCCCCACGCTCCTGCGCCAGGGCGGCGAGGCCGGATCGTTCGAGTTCACCGCAACGCTCTTCGACCTCATCCGGCGCGGCGTCTACAAGGCAGAGCCGACGACGACCGAGCGCTCGATCTGGGGCGGGCTTCGGTCGGAGACGATCTCCGATCTCGAGATCTCCGCAGGAGACGGTCGGGAGCTCCGTGCCTGGGAACGCGATGTGGCGAACGTCGTGGACGGCGTGCTGGACGGCGGCTCGGAGCGCCGCCTCTCACGCTTCCGCGATCAGATCGAGGACGAGCGGGAGTCGATGCACGGCCGCTTCTCGGCGTTCAAGGAGCATGTGACCGACGAGGCCATCCGGCGGAAGTGGTTCCGCTCGACCGGCGCGATTCCGCTCATCGTGGCCGTCATCCTCTTCGCGCTCGCAGGCGGCCTGCTCGTGTACCTCGGCGTGCGCGACTGGCGCCCCGTCTTCCCGCGTTACGCGGACGTGCTCTTCGTCGGCATCGGCGCGTGTCTCATCGCCAATGCCGCGCTCTGCCTCGGAACGCTCATCTTCAATCGCCGGCTCTGGCGACGACGCACACGTCCGGGACAGGAGGAGGCCGAGCGCTGGGAGGCCTTCCGCCGCTACCTCGCCGACTTCCCGCGCCTGCAGGAGGCGCCGCCGGCGACGCTCGAGCTGTGGGAGCGGTTCCTCGTCTACGGCATCGCGTTCGGGATCGCCGAGCGTGTCCTCCAGGGCGCACAGCTCCACATGCCCGAGGCACTCGCAGCGTCGAGCGCCGTCTACTGGATCTCGCCGCACGGCGACCTGGGCTCCGGCGCGTCCAGCATGTCGATCGGTGATCTCGCGTCGGGCTTTGGCGACGCGCTGGCTCCTCCGAACTCGGGTGGGAGTGGCGGCGGCGGCGGCTTCTCGGGTGGCGGCGGAGGTGGAGGCGGCGGCGGAGGTGGTGGATTCGGCTAGACCGGTGTCAGACACAGTTCGTCGTCATGGGGTATTTGCGCCGAGACCGTGCCAGTCGATCCACAGGTCGAGACCGCGCGACGAAAGCGTCTCTGCCCAGCGACCTGTCCTGTTCGGGCGCTGCAGCGTGCCAGCGCCTCTACCCGGTGTCTGACACCGGCGCCGTGGCACGCCGCGAGCGCTCGTAGAGTGCGATCGCGCCGGCCGCAGCGACGTTGAGAGACTCGGCGTCCCCAGATGTCGGAATCGTGACCTTGTAACGATCGGTTACAAGCGTGTCGGGGAGCCCTTCGCGCTCGGAGCCGAGGAGGAACGCGACTGGCGGGCTGACGTCGACCTCCGAGATCGGCTCGCCGCCGTGAGCGACGAGCGCGAGCTTCCGCTCCGGCAGGGCGTCCCACGCGATGAGCGGGACGCGGAAGATCGCTCCGGCCGACGCGCGTACGGCGCGCGGCCCGGTCGGATCGGCGCACTCGGGCGACAGCGCGACGCCAGCGCCGAACGCATCCGCCGTGCGCAGGAGCGTCCCGACGTTCCCCGGATCGCCGACCTGCCACAGGCCGAGAGCGACAGCACGCGTGCCCGCAGGCAGATCTGCACGCCGGTACACGCCGATGACGCGCGGCGTATGGCCGAGCGTCGAGACCTCGCCGAGCAGCCCGGGCACGACGTTCTCGCCCGCGACGAGGAGCTCGACGGGCTCGATGCCCGCATCCGCAGCGGCCGCCACCAGGTCTTCGCTCTCCACGACGAAGAGACCCGCCTGGTCACGATGCTTTCGCGCAGAGAGAAGCTTCCGGACGAGCCGGAGCTTCTCGTTGGAACGCGATTCGATCAGGCCGCTTCGGCGTCGGCCTCGAGCGCGGCCTTCGCCCGCTCGGCGACCGCGGCGAACGCCTGAGGATCGCTCACGGCGATGTCGGCGAGCGACTTGCGGTCGAGCTCGATCCCGGCCCTCTTGACGCCCGCCATGAACCGGTTGTACGAGAGGTCGTGCTCGCGCGCCGCGGCGTTGATGCGCATGATCCAGAGCGACCGGAAGGTGCGCTTGCGGTTCTTGCGATCGCGGTAGGCGTAGACGAGCGAGTGCTCGACCTGCTCTTTCGCGAAGCGGTAGCTCGACTTCTTGCGTCCGTAGTAGCCCTTCGCCTGGTCGAGGACCTTCGCGCGCTTCTTCCGGGCATGGACGGCTCTCTTGACTCGTGGCATGGCTCAGCCTCCTCGAAGGAGCTTCGTGACACTCTTGACGTCGCTCTTCGCGACGTCCTCCATCTTCCGGAAGCCGCGCCTACGCTTCGACGACTTCTTCTCGAGGTTGTGGCTCCGCATCCCGTGCCGGCGCAGGAGCTTCCCCGTCCCGGTCACCTTGAAGCGCTTCTTCGCGCCCTTCCCCGTCTTCATCTTTGGCATCTGTCTTCACTCCCACGTTTCTGTTCGGCGCGAGAACCATGACCATGTTGCGACCGTCGAGGAGAGGTTGCTGCTCGATCGACCCCAGCTCTTTCACATCCTCCGCGAGCCGAATCAGGAGATCCCGTCCGCGCTCCGGGTGCAGCGTCTCGCGCCCCCGGAACATGATCGTGACCTTGACCTTGGCTCGTTGGCCGAGAAAGCGCACAACGTGCCCCTTCTTGGTCTCGTAATCATGGATTCCGATCTTCGGCCTGAGCTTGATCTCCTTGACTTGAATCTGGAGCTGATGTTTCCGGGCCTGCTTGGCGCGCTGCTCCTGCTCGTAGCGGTACTTCGAGTAGTCCATGACCCGCGCGACAGGCGGGTCTGCGCCGGCTGCAACCTCGACGAGGTCGAGACCCTTGCCGAACGCGTGCTCCAGCGCTTCCTTCGTCGGGAGAATCCCGACCTGCCCGCCGTCCTCGTCGACCAGACGGACGCGCTGGGCGCGAATCTCCTCGTTGATCCGCTCGTCACGCTTGCGCGGGACATTCCGGTCGAGATCCGGCCGGCGGCGGCGAGGTCTCAAAGGCCCTTCATCAAGCTCTCAGCTTCCTCCTTGTAAACGACACGAACCGCTGCAGGCAGCGGCTCGTCACTTCGTCCAACCGGCTCGGTTGAACCTCCGCGAGCAACGCCCGGGAGGTGAGGAAGCGATGAGCTCCTGCTTGCAGAGCGCAATCGTACCACCTACGCCGGGTCCGCCTCGGCCGCGAGCTCGCCGAAACGTGCCAGTAGTGCGTCGAGAGAGAGCGTCGATTGCTCCCCACCGCGTTCGCGTACGGCGAGGGCGTCGTCCGACTCCCGGTCGCCATAGACGACCACGAACGGCACCTTCTCCACCTCGGCGTCGCGAATGCGCTTGCCCAGCGTGTCGTCGCGGTCGTCGACCTCGACGCGGTAGCCCTCGGCGTCGAGTCGGTCACCGAGCGCGGCGGTGGCACCGCGATGTCCCTCGCCCACCGAAAGCACGCGTACCTGCACAGGCGAGAGCCAGAACGGGAATGCACCCGCGTAGTGCTCGACGAGAATCCCGATGAAGCGCTCGAACGAACCGTACAGCGCGCGGTGGACGACGAAGACGCCATGCTCGTGATTGTCGGCCCCCATGTACGTCAGGCCGAACCGGGCGGGCATCTGCGCGTCGAGCTGGATCGTCCCCATTTGCCAGCTCCGGCCCAGCACGTCCGTCAGGTGCACATCGATCTTCGGCCCGTAGAAGGATCCCTCTCCCTCGCCGACGACGTACGGGACGCCGTAGCGCTCGAGCGCCGCGAGGAGCTCGCCTTCGGTGAAGTCCCACTCCTCGTCCGAGCCGAGCTTGTCGTCGGGCCGCGTCGAGAGCTCGGCGTGCGGCTCCATCCCAAAGAGGCCGTAGAGATAGCGGAGGTAGTCGAGGCAGCCGTCGAGCTCCGCCGGGATCTGCTCGCGCGTGCAGAAGATGTGGGCGTCGTCCTGGGTCACGTAGCGCACCCGCGTGATGCCGTGCAGCGTGCCGGTCGGCTCGTTGCGATGGAGCGGCGCCGCCTCCGCGTACCTGATCGGGAGATCGCGGTAACTGCGGAGCTTCGAGCCGAAGAGAAGCATGTGCCCCGGGCAGTTCATCGGCTTGATCCCGTAGGTCTGCTCCTCCGTGTCGCCGGGGATCAGGAACATGTTCTCGCGGAACTTGTCCCAGTGGCCCGAAGTGACCCAGAGGGCCTTGTCGTAGATGAGCGGGGTCTTGACCTCGTCGTAGCCGCGGCGCGAGTTCTCCCGGCGGCGGATCGTCTCGAGCCCGTTGTAGATCACCATGCCTTTCGGGTGCCAGAACGGCGACCCGGGTGAGTGCTCGTCGAGGTGGAAGAGATCGAGCTGTAGGCCGAGACGGCGATGGTCGCGCGCGCGTGCCTGCTCGAGCCGCTCGAGGTGCGCCTCGAGGTCGGCCTGCGAGAAGAACGCCGTGCCGTATATCCGCGTGAGCTGCGTGTTCCTTTCGTCCCCCCGCCAGTACGCGCCGGCCAAGCTCGTCAGCTTGACCGCCTTGATCGGCGCGGCGTTCTGGAGATGCGGCCCGCGGCAGAGATCGGTGAACGCGCCTTGCGTGTACAGAGAGATCTCTCCCTCGGCGTCTTGCGCGAGCTCGACCTTGTACGGCTGCGTCTCGGCTTCGAAGCGCGCGATCGCCTCGTCGCGCGAGAGCTCCTCGCGCGCCCACTCGCGCCCCTCGGCGATCTCACGCCGGATCTCCTCCTCGATCGTCTCGAGGTCGGCCTCCGAGATCGGCTCGGGGAACTGGAAGTCGTAGTAGAAGCCATCCGTGATCGGCGGACCGATCGCGATCTTCACTCCCGGGTGCAGACGCATGACCGCCTCGGCGAGGAGATGCGCGGCGGAGTGCCGCAGCACGTGCAGCGCATCAGGATCCAGCGTGTCGCGCGTCGTCAGGAACTGGACGCTCTCGCCGTCGGCCAGCGGCAGCCTGAGGTCGCGCGTGGAGCCGTTCACGCGCGCGAGCACGGCTTGCTCGGCGAGCTTCGGCCCGATCGCACGCGCGGCGTCGAAGCCGTTCGCGCCGTCGGGCAGCTCGAGCTCAGACGAGTCGGGTAGGACGATCTTCATCGCGACGTGAGGATAGACAGGCCTCGGGAATACTTGAGGGGAATGCGTACCGGCACCTGGGTCGCCGTCGCAGTTGCACCGCTCCTGCTCCTGGTCGTGCTGCTCGCACGTCCCGCCGTCGACCGCGACTGGGAGAACCAGCCGGCGCACTTCTGGCTCGTCCTGGGCGCGGCGTTCGCCGCCACCGCGCTGGGCTACAGCGTCACGACCGCCGCGCGCCGACGACGCGACGCGCGGTTGCTCCTGATCTCGCTCGCGTTCGTCGTGAGCGCGGCGTTCCTCGGGCTGCACGCGCTCGCGACCCCGGGCGTGCTGCTCGGGCCCAACGCAGGCTTCGAGCTGGCCACGCCCGTCGGGCTGCTCATCGCGGCGCTCTTCGCTGCGGCTGCCGCATTCGAGCTGCGACCTGAGCAGTCCGATGCGGTGCTTCGCCGTGCGTCGGCGCTCCTCGTGCTCGTCGGCGCGATCGTCCTCGTGTGGGCTGCGGCGTCGCTCGCCGAGTTGCCGCCACTGGACGACCCGCTTGCCGCCGAGCAGCTCGACGGCTGGCAGCTCGTCCTCGCGGCGCTCGGCGTGGCCCTGTTCGGAGTTGCAGCCTTCGGGTTCCTCCGGCTCCATCGACGTCGTCAGGAGCGCTTCGTACTCGCGTTCGCGCTCGCATGCGTGCTTCTCGCCGAGGCGATGGTCGTGATCGCATGGGCGCGGAACTGGCAGATCTCATGGTGGGAGTGGCACGTGCTCATGCTCGCGTCGTTCCTGCTTATTGCCTTCGTCGCGCGGGCGGAGTGGCACGAGGAGCGCTTCAGCGCGCTCTACCTCGACGAGACGCTTGCCGGCGCACGTGAGGTGAGCGTCGTCTTCGCCGACCTCGCCGGCTACACCCCGTTCTCCGAGCGGCATGCGGCGGAGGACGTCGCCGCGATGCTCAACGCCTACTACGGCGCGATCATCCCGCTCATGGAGCGCGTCGGCGGAGAGGTTCACCAGATCGTCGGCGACGAGCTCATGGTCATCTTCGGAAAGGACGCCGCGGTCTCGGATCACGCGTACCGCGCCGCGCGCGCTGCGCTCGTGCTCCAGCGCGTTGCGAAGCGCATCGCGTCCGACGAGACCGGCTGGCCGTCCTTCCGAGTCGGAGTGTCGAGCGGCGAAGTACATGTCGGCGTCGTCGGCGCGACACGCGGCCATCGCAAGCACGGCATCGTCGGTGACGTCGTGAACCTCGCGGCACGGCTCCAGGCCGCGGCGCCGGTCGGCGGCGTGCTGATCGCCGAGTCGACGTTTCGCGAGCTCGGTTCCACAGCCGTCGTCGAGGCGGCGCCTCCGATGAACGTGAAAGGGAAAAGCGAGCCGGTCTCCGCATACGTCCTTCATCGCCTCACGGCTCCGAAGGGCGACCTGCGTTAGGTCGGCGTGCGCCGCCCCTCGTCACTCGCTGGGCCGAGGGCGAGCTCGAACTCCAGTTCGTCGAGAGCGCGACGCAGAATCGCGATCCGCTCGGCGACGGGCGCGTGCGCTTGGGGATCGACCGGAGACGGCTTCGTGACGCCGTAGCGCTCGCGGAGCGCCTGGCGGCGGTCGATCTCGCGCGCCTCCTCCATCGAGTTGAGCACCACGCCGATGAGGACGTTCAAGATGATGAAGGCGGCGACGAGGATGAAGCTCACGAAGTAGATCCACGCCCACGGCTCGACCTCCATCGCCGCGTCCATGCACTGCGGGAAGTTCTCGAGCGTGAGCATCACGAAAAGCGTGAGCATCGCGCGCCCGATGTTCCCCCACTGGCCCGGGATCTCGTCGCCGAACCAAGATCCCGAGGAGGAGCACCCGCAGATCCGGGAGCACGCGGAACGATGCGCACGACGCGGAGCAGGCGGAGGAGGCGGAGGGAGTGTCGATTCGTCGCCACGACGACGGCCGTGAAGGTCGGCGAGTCGACGAGGCGCGCCAGGGCGTTCCGCTCGGCCACAGCCGCCATCCTGTCCACGAGCTCGGCGGGCTGATCGCTACCTACACTGCGCAGGATGAGCGACCCCGCCGCCGAGGCCCCCGGACCAGTGGAGCGACTCGCGCGGCGCCCCCTCGAGCATCTCACCGGGGTCATCAGCGGCATCGCCCGCGCGCTCCCCCGTGCGATCGAGGACATGTTCACGGACCGCTGCACGCAGTACGCCGCGGCAATCGCCTACCGCGTGCTTTTCTCGCTCTTCCCGCTGACCATCGCGCTCGTGTCGATCTTCGGCCTCGTGCTCCAGGACGACGAGCTGCGGCAGAGCGTGATCGACGAGCTGGTCGACTTCCTTCCCGTCTCGGAGTCGGGCCAGGGCAGCATCGAGGAGTCGATCGACCAGATCGCGACGCCGCTCTCCGCAATCGGCCTCGTGTCGCTCGTCGCCCTCCTGTGGGGCGCCTCGGGGATGATGGCCTCGATCCGGCTCGGGCTCGAAGCCGCACTCAAGGTGGATCGCGGCCGGCCGGCTGCCCGCGCAAAGCTCGTGGACTTCGTGCTCATCGCCGCCGCGGGGCTGCTCGTGATCCTGATCGTCGCTCTCTCCGCCTTCGGGGCCTTCTTCAGCCGGCTCGTCGACCGGTTCACGGAGTGGGCCGGTGTCGCGACACCCTCCGGCCTCCTGTTGAGCGACGGGCTCCAGCTCGTCGCGATCGGGGTCACCGTCCTGCTGCTCTACCGCTTCGTCCCGGCCCGGCGGCTGAACCGTCGCGGCGCACTGGCCGGGGCGACCCTCACGGCGGTCGGGATCTGGGGGGCGACGAAGGTCCTCGCGATCGTGTTCGCGGACTTCTCCCGCTACAACCTCATCTACGGCTCGCTCGCCGGCGTGATGACGTTCCTCTTCTTCGTCTACGTGGTCGCCTGGATCCTGCTCCTCGGCGCCGAGTTCGCACACGCGTGGTCTCAGCCGGCCGGCCCGCCCGGGCCACCTCTACGGGCGCGGATCACCGGAGCGTTCCGCGGCCTCTTCGTCCATCACGAGGAGGACGAGCGGGCTATCGAAGAGCGGCCTCGTCGACCGTGAGCGTCCTCGCGTCGGCGTCGAGCGTGCACGTGACGCCGAGCGGAAGCGCCGCGAGGTGCTTCGTGTGCCCGAGCGGCAGGCCGTAGATCACCGGCACCCCGAGCGAGCCGAGCCGCTCCTCGAGGATGTCCTCGATCGTGCGTGACCGCGCCCAGTCGGAGACCGGTCTGAGGTCTCCGTACTCGGACTTCTCCATCTGCCCGACGACGACACCGGCAACCTGCTCGAGCTTGCCGGCGTGCGTCAGCTGCACCAGCTGGCCGTCGAGGTAGTACGGCGGCGTATGCGTGTCCTCGAAGAAGAGGATGGCTCCGTCGAGCTCGACCTCCCATGGCGTTCCCATGGTCTGCATGAGGAGCCACAGGCAGCCGCCGACGAGCGGCGCGGTGATGCGGCCTCCGGCGATCGAGCGCACCCACGGGTCGCCTGGGTCGCGCGGCACCTCTCCAGCGCCACCGGTGCGGAGGACCTCGAGCAGGCGCTCCTTCGTGAACGCCGTCGTCTCGACGCTCCCGACCCCCATGAGCCCGTTGCCGTAGATCGTCGCGATGCCCGCTCTCTGGCGAACTGCGACATGGAGCGCGGTGATGTCCGAGTAACCGAGGAGCGGCTTCGGGTTCGCGGCGATGAGGTCGAAGTCGAGGAACGGGATCGCCTGCGCCGAGCCGAAGCCGCCCTGCAGCGCCTGCACGACGTCGACCTCGGGATCGGCGAAGAGCGCGTTCAGGTCCTCCCCCCGCCGCCTCGCGTCGCCGGCGACGTAGTCGTCGCGATCCCAGACACCTTCGGCGAGCTTCACGCGGTAGCCGCGAGCCTCCCACCATTCGACGCCGCGCAGCACGTCGGAGCGGCTGTCATAGGGACTGGCCGCCGCGGCCACGCCGATGGTTCCGCCGTGGGGAAGCGGCTTGCCGAACCGTGTGGCCGCGATCACCTGCAGATCCGGACGGTCTGGCTCGCCTCGGCCTCGCGCCCGCGCACGTCGGACACGACGGCCGTGAGCGTGTGCGCGCCTCTGCGCTTACCGGTCGTACGCCACGTCATCTCGTAGAGCCCGGCGACGTTCTTGCGGACGCGCCCGATCTGGCGGTTCCCGTCGAAGAACCCGACGGACGAGATCTGCACATTGTTGTTCGCCACCACGAGCAGCTTCTGCCGCGCCGCGAGGCACTTGCCCTTCTCCGGCGTGACCCAGGTGACCGTCGGGCGGTTGACGGCCTCGGCACGGAAGCCGGCGAAGCGGGTGTTCGGGAGCGGGCTGTCGGAGTCCGTGTTGATGTTCTTCGACTCCTGGAAGTCGGACGCGACGACCTGCATGAACTGAGGTCCTACCTCGAGCGGTAGCGACTCCCGAGGAACGGAGAAGGCCGCGATCCCCGTGACGGGATCCCAGAGCGTCGCGCCGACGGACGAGCGGCGCTGCGTCGGCCCGAAGAAGAGCTGGAGCGCGAGCGGATCGACGCCCGACTTCGCGTCCGAGACCTTCGCGACGATCGTCGGGCGGCCGCTCGAGAGCGTGCGCGTCAGGATCTGCACCCTGGGCGGCGTCACGTCGTTGACCCACGAGCGCAGCGTGTAGCGCCCGGCCAGCGAGCGTCCGGTGAAGAGATCGCGACCGGAGTCGACGGAGACGTAGTACCGACCGGGCGGGAGGAAGACTCCGCCGGCCGTTCCGATCGAGTACAGGAAGTCGGGTAGCTGGCCGTTCACATTCACCGGTATCCCCGCGTAGCCGAGGACGTCGTTCTCGTCGAGCGAGCCGAGGAACCAGGGATGGATCGGCTGGTTCGAGCTCAGCGCTGCCGTGATCGAGGCGTCCAGGCGCAGGGTTGGCCGCGTCACGACCACCCCTGCGTTGACGGCCTGGCGCGCGATGTCGAGCGAGTAGATCTTCTCCCTCCCGTCGTCGTTCACCGACGGGTCGACGCCGAAGATCCCGAGGATCGAGAACGGCGATGTCGGCCAGCGATAGACCCGCGCGCGGTCCTCGCCTACGCGCGTATCGCCCGTCTGCACCGTGCGGAGAGGTGTCACCGGTGCTCCTGTCAGCGACGACCGCGAAACCGAGAACGCGTACGGAATCCGCCGCACGTCGCTCCCACGCTTGAGCAGCACGAAGCCGAAGTTGTCGCCCTGCACTGCTCCGGCGGAGACGCGCGCGGCGATCTGCATGACTGCGGATCCTCCGGGCGCGAGCGTGACCGGCGCGGCCTCGACCGTCGCGCCGGCGGACGCGACCTGTGCCTGAACCTCTACCGTCCATGTCCCGGCGCCGTCTCCGCCGTCCGACACGGTCACGGGGACCGCACGCGAGCTTGCTCCCCCGCCGGCGACGAGGTAGCCGAACGAGAGCGACGGCGGGTCGGTGAAGATCAACGGCTTGTCGGCCGTGGAGAGGCGAGGCATGCCGGCTCCTTGGAGCAGCACCGACGCTTCCTGCGTGAGCGACGTGTCTGCGAACGCCGGCCCAGCCGTCGACATGAGCGCGGACTTCATCTGCTGCGGCGTCCATGACGGATGGCGCTGCGTCAGGAGCGCGGCGACGCCCGCGACGTGCGGTGCGGAGAAGCTCGTGCCGTCGAGGACCGCGAACTGCTCGCCCGCGAACTCGGGGAGCGTCGACGAGAGGATCTGCGCGCCAGGGGCGGTCACGTCCGGCTTCAGCGCCTTTCCGAAGGGCGTGAGCCCCGATGACGTGAAGCTCGTCGGAACGCCCGCCCAGGTCGTCGGCACCTCGGTGATCTGTCGCGTGAACCGCACCGTGACAGCACCGCCGTTCGCGGCTGCGGCAGCCCGCACCCGCGCTCCGTCGAGGTCGGAGATCGTCCCACCCGCGAGTGAGAAGATCGCGAAGCCCGGGTCGCCGGGGCGGTTCTCCGCGATGACCATGCCCGTCGCGCCCGCCTCTCTCGCGCGGGCCGACTTCGTTGCGTACGGACAGCCGCCTCGGCTGACGAGGGCGATGGCGTTGCGAAGCGAGCCGGCGGGAAGTGCCGCGTCGCAGAGCTGACGATTCGCGCCGCCGAGCGTCCCGACGTCGACGAGACGCTGGTTCGTGGAGATCCACGAGGGTGGAAGGCTGTCCGCGGGGCTGAACGGCATCTGGCCGAGGCCACCCGGTGCGACCACGGTCATCGCCGGCCCGAAGACATGGCCGTTGGCGACGGCGCCGACGCTGATCGCATCGGGTGCCGTGGCCGGCGAGCCGGCGGTTCCGAGCCCGAAGAAGTCGCGGTCGTTTCCGGCAGAGATGATCGGAACGACACCCGCGCGCACGATGTTCGAGACAGCCTCGATGAGGACGTCGGTGCGCGGATCCGCTTGCGGCCCACCGCCCGAGAAGTTGATGATGTCCATCCCGTCGCGCACAGCCGCCTCGAACGCGGCGACGATCTCGGGGCTGTTCGCCGAGCAGCACCCGCCGAGCGGTGCGGGCGCCGGGACGTTGAACACCCGGTAGTTCCCGATGTGTGCGCGCGGCGCCACTCCCTCGAGCCCGTCGACGGCCGGATGACAGCCGCCCTGGGCCTCGACGCAGATCCCCTGACGGCCGGCTTCGATATCGGTCTTCACGCCGGCGATGACGCCTGCGACGTGCGTGCCGTGGAACGAGTTGTCACGATCGAGCGGCGTCGAGCTCGCGCCAGGCCCGGCGAACCCGCGCGAGGCGATCACCTTCGGTGTCGTCGAGCCGGCGGCGCCTTTCGGGAACCCGGCCGGGTACGAGAACCCGGCTGGATCGAGGAACGGGTGCTCATGGTCGACGCCGTCGTCGACGACCGCCACCTTGACCCCGTCGCCGCGGGCCCCGGTCGCAACGCCGAAGGCAGGAGCTCCGAGCACCGAGGGGCCGCGGTTCATGTTGAGCCGATAGGAGTAGCTCGGGTACACGCGCTCTGCGGCCTCGACCTCGAGCAGCTCGGGCAGACGCTCGTACGGAACGCTCACGGCGAACCCGTTGACGAGCACCTGGTAGCGCCGCGAGACGACTGCCTCCGGGATCGCTCGGCGGATGCTCGCGATGGCCCGAGCCTGCGCGGACTCGAGGCGGGTGAGGTACGAGCGCGAGAACGACGACGCGAGGTTCAGCTTCACGTTGGGACCGAAGCCGGGGAGGCGCCGCGCGGATGTGGCCGCGGCGAGCGGCGGACCCTCCAGCGTCACGATCACCCGCACGCGATTGTCCGCGCGCTCGAACCCGTCCACGTCAGGCGCCGGGCGCACCTTCAGCATCGCCTGCTCGATCACGCTCCGAGGCGTACGGTCGAGCGACCCGGACGCGGTTCCGGTGACGGCGACGGCAGCGAGGAGAGAGACGAAGAGCGCTAGGCGTCGCACGGGCGGCGGGCGGAGCTAGCGGACCTTCGCCGTGTAACCCCGGGAGGCCCGAAGGCCCTCGAACACGACAGCGACCGAGCCACGGAACGTCTTGGCCTTCGCGCCGGGCGGGATGTTCCAGGTGCAGACCGCGGCGCCGCCCTGGACGCGCTGCACCCGCGCCCTCAGGCGTGCGTTCCCGATCCGGCCGACACACGTCACACGGCCGTTCTGGACGACCGCCTTCGTGTCCGAGCGCGCCGCAATGAGCCGCAGCGTGAACGGGCGTCCCGCCGTCGGCCGTGCTGGCGTCGGCCTGAGGTTGCGCACGACGAGCGTCGGTGGCGTGATCTTGACCTCGTACTGGTACAGACCGGTGTTCGCAGCCGGTGCTACGTCGGCGACGGCGTTCGTGAAGTCCAGATCGCTCGTCGTCGGATCGATCGTGATGCCCGAGACCGCGATGAAGGAGAAGCCGAACGCCTTCGTGTTACCGAGCTCGGCGGCGCTGATCGTGACCGTGACCCCGCCCTGGTAGCTGAAGATCAGCGACGTCGCCGGAGGATCCCCGGCGCGGCGCGTGAAGTTCGTGCCGTCCCAGCGGAAGAGCGCAGCCTCGCCGCCGAAGATCTCGATCACATAGTCCGAGCCGAGCTCGCTCGGATCACCGGTCTGCGGGTTCGCGTCCGAGTCGACGAAGAGGAGCAGAAGCATGTCCTGCGTGAACTGCGGGCGGTTCGGAATCGCGACGCGGAACTGGATGACGCCTGCGTCGGTGTTCGACACGGTGAGCGTCGTGATGTCGGGCGCGGCGGGGTTCTCGCCGGTCGAGTCCTGATACGTGGTCGAGTTGGCCGCGGCGGCAGCGGGCACAGCCGGAGCGGAGAGCGCACCCGATGCGACCGTCGGAAGCGCCACGACGACCAGCGCGAACGCGAGGACGAGCCAAGGGCGTGTGGGCGCTCGCACGACGCGCGTCAGGGTAGTTGCGAGTGGAGCAGCCCGCAACTACGACGGGAAGACGATCACGCTGCGGATGCCGTCCTGCGCCTCCATCAGCTCGAAGCCGTGGTTGACCTCGTCGAGGGTCAACCGGTGGCTCAGCAGCGCCTCGACGTCGATCTCGCCGGCGAGCCAGCGATCGACGAGGAGCGGCACCTGCGTTCGACCTTTCACGCCGCCGAACGACGAGCCCGTGACCCGTCGGCCCGTGATGAGGAAGCGCGGGACGATGTCGAGCGTCTCCCCCTTGCCGGCGACGCCGCACATCGTCGCGAGCCCCCACGCCTCGCGTGCCGACTCGACCGCCTGCCGCATGACGTGGACGTTCCCGGTCGCCTCGAAGGTGTAGTCAGCACCGAAGCCGCCGGTCTCCGCACGGATCCACTCGACGGTGTCGTCGGCCGCGACCCGCGTATCGGTCGCTCCGTGGTGACGCGCGCTCTCCAAACGGCCTTCCGAGAGGTCGACCGCAACGATCCGCTCGGCTCCCGCGAGCCGACAGCCGATCACGGCACCGAGGCCGACAAGGCCGGCGCCGAAGACGACGCATGTCGTTCCCGGCTGGACGTCGGCGGTATAGAGCGCCGCTCCGATTCCGGTCGCAAGGCCGCACGCGAACGGCGCGCATACCTCCAGCGAGGCCTCCGGAGAGACCTTGGCGAGCGCGATCTCCGGCATCACGGTGAACTCGGCGAACGCACCCTCCAACAGGCCCCAGGGTGGATCATTTGGAGGCGACCGGCGAGCGGACAGTCCTCACTCGACGTAGCCGGCCAGGTCAGGCTCGACGGTCTCGGGAGGCGGGGCGACACGACGCTGGATCGGCCACAACCGATAGTCCGGAATCGAGTCAGGGTAAAATGGGCCTGTCGCGTATACGAGCGGCTGTCAGCCGCTTCGGGTCGGATCGATG
>DATKBJ010000107.1:0-11442 GCA_035514135.1 Gaiellaceae bacterium
CCATCACCGCACCGGCCCACCTCGCCGGGTCGTCGACGCGATCGCTCCGTCGAACCACGCCGCTTCGACCCGAGCCACGGCAGCTGGCACTTTCCATCTGACGGGGAGGAGCATCCGGCGCCGCGCCGTAGAATCGCCCAGTGGCCGACGAGATCACCTGCCTCATCGCGGACGACCACGAGGTCGTTCGGGAGGGACTCCGCCTGGCGCTATCGCGGTCGCCGCGCATCAGGGTCATCGGCGAAGCCGCGGACGGCGCGTCTGCGGTCGCGCTGACCGAACGGCGTCGTCCGGACGTCGTGATCATGGACCTTCGTATGCCCGACATGGACGGGCTCGAAGCGACGGAGCAGCTGCTCAAAGTCGTGCCGACCACGGGCGTTCTCATCTTCACTGCATATGGGGAGCGCTCACTCCTACAGCGAGGTCTCGAGTCCGGCGCGCGCGGCTACATCCTCAAGGAGGCGCCCCACGAGACGCTCCTGCGCGCGATCGAGAAGGTCGCGGCCGGCGAGACCTTCGTCGATCCGGGGCTCATGGCCGAGTTCGTGGCCGCCCAGGGTCAGTCGGACGTGCTCACGCCGCGCGAGCGGGAGATCCTGCAGCTCCTCGCCGACGGGATGTCGAACGCAGACGTCGCTGCCAAGCTCTTCATCAGCCAGGAGACCGTGAAGAGCCACGTGCGGCACATCCTCGCGAAGCTCGAAGCCGACACGCGTACGCAGGCGGTCGCGATCGCGCTCCGCGAGGCGATGATCGATTGACCGCCGACGACACCGAGCGAGCGCTGCTCGCCGAGCGGATGCTGGCCGAGCAGGAGGAGCGCCGTCGCGTCGCGGAGCTCCTTCACGACGGGCCCATCCAGCAGCTGTCTGCGATCTCGCAGATGCTCGATGCGGGTCTGGCGGATCTCGCGGGTGGCGACACGCCACGTGCGACGGAGGTGTTCTCGCGCGGTCTGGAGCTTGCTCGAGATACCGCCCGCGACCTGCGTCAACTCTGTGACGATCTCGAGCCGCGTGTGCTCCATCAGCTCGGCTTCGAATCTGCTGCGGCGGCACTCGTACGCCGCCTGTCCTCGCGTCACGAGGTCGAGATCAACCTCGATGTCGCAGCTGCCGACGGGCTCGGTGAGAGCGCGGCGGTCGCGCTGTACCAGATCGTCCGCGAGGCAACCGAGCAGGCGCTGCGGCGCGGGACGCTCACCCGGATCGACATCTCGCTGCGCGAGACCGACGGCGGCGGGATCGAGCTGGTCGTCGCCGACGACGGCCCGCCGGAGCGGCGCGCGGCCGTACTCGAGGCGCTGGCGGACCGCGCCGCAACGCTCAACGGGCGCTTCAGCTCCGAGAACCGATACCCGCGCGGGTCGACCGTCAGGATCTCGGTGCCGCCTGCGACGGCGCACCGCTAGGATCGGAGCGTGGACGGAAACGGGAGGAGTGGTTTCCTCTTCTTCGTCTGGTCGGCCGCCGGCTACACGCTCATCGAGCGAGATGGCGATCCGCCGCGGCCGGGCACCGAGGTCGAGGACGGCGACCAGCGCTATCGCGTGACGAAGATCGCGCCCTCGCCGCTGCCGGGCGATCCGCGCCCCTGTGCGTACCTGTTGCCCGCGTAGCCGGCGTCTACTCGATCGGTTCGTTCTGGACGTCGTGCTCGGTCGCATAAGCGTCCGTGAGCGCGTTGATCTTGACGGGATCGGGGAAGGCGTAGTTGATCTCGACGAACGCGTTCCACTTGTCCGGAAGCGCGTCCTCGGGGAAGATCGCCTCGACCGGGCACTCCGGTTCGCATGCCCCGCAATCGATGCATTCCTCCGGATCGATGATGAGGATGCGCTCGAATTCGTGGATGCAGTCGACCGGGCACACGTCGACGCACGAGCGGTCTTTGATGTCGATGCAAGGCTCGGAGATGATGTACGTCACGCCGATCGAGTCTAGCCAGGGCCTGCAACGAGCTCTTCGACAAGCTGCGGTGCCCGCTCGACCAGCGCGGACTTCACGATCACCTGGTCGAATCCCGCTGTGTGAGCGCGCTGGAGGCCCACCTTGTCGGTGTGATTCGTGTAGCCGAGGACCGGGACGTCGGGCCATGCTTCGACGACCTCGTCCGGTTCGACACGCGCGATGTCTGCGATCACGAGATCGGGTGCGTGGACGCTGTCGCTCGTGACAAGCCGGTGCTCGGGAAGGAGACCCTCGAGCTTCCCGCGGAAGAAGAGGTCGACCCCGACCAGCAGGATCGTCGCCACCCGGCGACAGTAGCACCGGCGGCGGACGCCGATAATTCGGCGGAATGGGGTTCGACGAAGGACTGCAGCTGATCCGCCAGGGCGCCTACTTCGAGGCGCACGAAGAGCTCGAGGACGATTGGCGCGACGCGCCCGCCACCGAGCGCGACTTCCTCCAGGGGCTCGTCCACGTCGCCGTGGCCTGGCTCCACGCGGAGCGCGGAAACCGCAACGGCTGTGAGCGGCAGCTTGCCAAGGCGGAGCGGCGTCTCGGTTGCTACCGACCAAGCCACCGCGGCGTCGACATCGAGGACATCTTCAGGCAGATCGAGCGAGCGCAGCGAGAGCTTGCAGCGGGCAACCTCGATCTCGAGCCTGTAACGATTTGAGGGACCTCCCGCTGCTTCGCGAGTTAGATCTCAGAACGCGGGCTCGAGCCCGAGCCACTCGAGGAAGCGGTTCAGATACACGCGCAGCACGTAGAAGCGCTCGAAGAAGAGCAGGAGCCCGAGCACGACCATGATCGCGCCGCCTCCGACCTGCACGACGCGGTAGTGGTCGCGCAGCCACCGGAACGCGGACATCGCACGCGTGAAGACGGCGGCGGCGAGCACGAACGGAACGGCGAGCCCCAGCGAGTAGACGCCGAGCAGCGCCGCGCCGTGGAACACCGTGTCCGACGACCCCGCCAGGACGAGGATGGCCGCGAGCACCGGCCCGATGCACGGTGCGGCACAGATTGCGAACGCGCCGCCGAGAAGCACGCGCGAGCCGCGGCCTCTCGCCTCCTGCAGGAGCCCTACGCCCACGAGCCGCTCCGGCCAGGGCAGGAGCCCCATGAACGCGAGCCCGAACACGACGAGGACGAACCCTGCGATCCGCTCGAGGAGGAACTGGTCGCCGAAGATGCGACCACCGACCAGAGCCGCGCCGACACCGAGCAACACGAAGAACGCCGTGAAGCCGAGGACGAACGGCACGCTTCCGGTCACGACGCGCCGTGCGTTCCCGCGCTCTCCGAGCTGATCCGCGTCGACCGCCGAGACCGCCGACAGGTAGGCCGGAACCAGCGGAAGCACGCACGGAGCGAGAAACGAGACCATCCCCGCGAAGAACGCGACCGGGATCGAGGTCCAGCTCACCCGTCGAAGCGCGCCAGCTCGTCGTCCACGAGGCGCTCGAGCTCAGGATCCAGCTGCTCGTCGTCGGCGTCGCCCGACCCGCGACGACTCCAGCGGCGCACGAGAACGGCCACCACGACCAGGCCTGCGCCGAGCGCGCCGAGCGGGAGCAACCAGGCGAGGAGGCCGAAGCCGCCACCGGGTGGCTCCGCGAGCACCTCGGTGCCGAACTCCGCGACGAGCGCGTCCTTGATGTCCTGCCCGCTGTCACCCGCCGCGATGCGAACGCGGATGAACGTCTTCATGCGCTCGGCGACCGGGGCGGTCGACTGATCGAGCGTCGTCTCGCAGACCGGGCAGACGAGCTCGGCCTCGAGGTCCGCGGCGTTCGGCGGCGCTGCAGTAGCGACTCCCGCGGCGAGAGCGCCGAGCACGACCGCGAGCGCGACGGCGCGGGTCACGTCTCGAGGGCGCGCTCGATCGCGGCAGCGAGTCGCTCCCGAGTGTCGTCCCCGTCCACCGCGCCGGCGAACGCCTCGACGACGCGGCCCTCGCGGTCGAGCACGAACGTCTCCGGGAAGCCGGTCACGCCGAAGCCGTCGAGCGTCTCGCCCGGCCCGTCGTAGACGAGCGGGAACGTCAGGTCGAAGCGCTCCGCGAACTTCCTGGCGTCGGCACGGAAGTCCTTCGCGTTGAGACCCACGACGACAAGACCGCGATCGCGGTTCTCGCGCCAGATCTCCTCGAGGAACGGCGCCTCCTCCTTGCACGGGATGCACCACGAGGCCCATACGTTCAGCAGCACGGCCTTGCCCTGGAGCGACGACAGCTGCAGTTCGCCGTTCTCGTCGAGTCGCTCGAGCGTGAAGTCCGGAGCCGCAGGCCGGTCGCCACGAGCGGCCGCGGCCGCGAGGTCTCCTCCCTCGTCGTTCAGGAGCGACCACGCGAGCAGGATGAACAGCAGCGCAACGAGTCCGATGGCCACGCCCTGGGCCACGAGCCTGGCACGAGACGCCATCGCTACCTCGAGATGATGAAGACCGGCGTCCCGACCTCCACGCGGCGGAAGAGCCACTCGGCATCGGCGATGCGCATCCGGATGCAGCCGTGCGACGCCGAGTATCCGATCGACGCCGCGTCTGGAGTGCCGTGGATACCGACGTACGGAGAGGAGATCCCCATCCATCTCGTCCCCAGTGGATTCCCCAGGCCTGGCGGCACCGGATCGGAGTCCTTCGCCCAGTCGGACGGCGGCGGATACCACCACGGGTCCCGTTGCATGGTCACGATCTCGTAATTGCCGAGCGGCGTCGGGAAGGCGGCCAGACCGGTCGCGACGCCGAACCAGCGGACCAACTTGGCGTCATCGAAGAAGAGCAGCCGCTTCGATCCCCGGAGGATGACGACCGCCTCGTCGAGCTCGGCGGAGCCGACCTTCGGCTTCTGGATCTCGAACCCGAGGCGGATGGGCGCTCGGCTGTTCGTGGCGAAAGACGTGCGAATCTCTCGGCCGGTGGCAAGCTTCTTGAGGAGCCGACCGTCCTGAGCCTTCACCGCGCGCGGCTTGAGCCCGGAGAGCTCGATGCTCGCGTCGACGGGCTCACGATCGAGGCGGCGGGCGAGACGATCGACGTAGCTCCGGACGCGCGCCTGCGAGACCTCGACGTCGAGCGGCACGACGGCCCCGGGACGCGCGAGTCGCGCGCGTCGAATGGCCTTTGGGACGTTCGAGTTCGCGCCCAGCGCGCTCGGCGCGAGCTCGACCCTGCTCACCTCCTCGGCGACCAGGACGAGCGGGCGGGAGTACGCCTTGGTCACCGCCTTGCCGGCCTGGAAGGGCATCATCCCGCCGACCTTCACTCCGCCGACGATCACCCCGAACGCGATCGGCGCAGGCGTCGGCGCAGGGGCGGGCTCGATCGGAGGCTCGGTCGGCGGCGGCTCCGTGCTCGTGGGCGGATCGGTCGACTGCGCGCCGGCCGACGACGCGAGGCCGAAAGCAGCTGCAAATCCAAGGAGCGCGCAGACCACGAGCAGTCCCGCGCCTAGCGTACGAGCGGACGGCGTCACGCCCGAATAGTAGACACCGATCTCGGCGCGAATATGCGTGGATCGTTCGTCACGACGGCATCGACCCCCGCCTGGTCGACGCGTGCGAGCTCGTCCGGGTCGTCCACCGTCCAGGTCACGACCGCCGCACCACGTGCGTGCGCAGCTCGAACACTCGACTGCGTGACGATCGAGTGATGCATCACGACCACGCTCGCCCGCGTCACCGCGAGAAGCGGCCGGACGAGATATGGAGCCGCGACACGAAGCGCGCCCAACCCGAACCGCGCGACATGCGCCCCACGCCCGTCGTCGGAGATTCCGAGCACTGCGCGCGGAATCGTGATCCCTGTCCGCGGCCCATCGAGCGCGGCGAAGCGGCGCGCCGTGCGTACGTAGACGGAGCTCACGAAACTGCGCTCGACGAGTCCGAGGCGTCGCAGTAGGTCGACGACGTCGCGTTCACGACCGAACCGCTTTAGGTCGACGTGCACGCCGACCGCAGGAGCCTCCTCCACGAAGAACTGCAGCACGTCCTCGAGCGTCGGCGTCTCGGCCTGCATCTCGGCGAGCGAGTGCGCGACCAGTAGCGCTCCGTCGGACCCTCCGATCACGTCGAACTCGATGAGGTCGACACCTGCCTCGACCGCAGCCCGAAACGACGTGAGCGTGTTCTCGGGCGCGAGCGCGGCGGCTCCCCGGTGCCCGATTCGAAGCAGGCGGCCGTCCTGCCGCTCGAGCGAGATCACGGAGCGGGCCTCGTGGGCAAGTAGTCCTCCTCGAGCCGACCCCCTCCGGCCGCGTACGAGACGATCATTCGATCAGTAAGCCACTCGACCGGCGCGCGATCGTCGGTCCAGGGCCGAGCTGCCGGTTCGACGGCGCGCACGTCGCGAGCGAGCAGCTCTCGAATCGGGGCGAGATCCTCCGGTCCGTCGAGGAGCCGGCGCCGCAGCTCGCTCTCGGACAGCGGTTCCGTGAGACCGAGCACGATCGTGTTGAAGCGCAGCGCGGGCCACTCGAGGGCCTGCGGGAGCTCGGAACCGAGCGTGCCTCCCACCGCGTCGACAAGCCGCTCGTCGTCGGGCACAACGGCGACATTGAGAGCGACGATGCCTCCGGGTGCGAGGTGCTCCCGGACGAGTCGGAAGAACTCGCGCGTCGCCAGATAGAAGGGAACGTACGGCTGGCGGTACGCGTCCACGACGATGAGGTCATAGCGCTTGTCGGTCGAGCGCAGGAACGGGCGCGCATCGACGTCGTGGACGGTCAATCGCGGGTTGTCCTCCATCCCGAAGTACTCGCGCCCGATCCGGCTCACGGCAGGGTCGAGCTCGACGCCGTCGATCTCCGCGGCCGGGTAGTAGACGCCGAGCGCGCGTGCCGTGGTCCCGCCCGCGTTCCCGAGAATCGCCACACGTTCGAGCGGCCGCCCGAGCAGCGGAGGCAGAGCGAGGAACGCGTCCCACACGCCTCCGGTCAGCACCGCGTCCGAACGCCACACCGAGTGCACGGCGACGCCCTCGTTGAGGTGAAGGAGGCGGCGCCCGTCCGGGCGCTCCACGACGGCGATGTACTGGTGGAACGAGGTCTCCTCATGGATAAGGCCCTCCTCGGCCTTGATCGCGCCCGGCGGGAGCACGAGCAGCATGGCGAGCAGGCCGGCGACGACCAGGTAGCGCGCGCCGAGCAGGAAGCAGGACGACGCCGCGAGCAGCGCCGCGATCACGAGGAACGTGCGCTGTGTTCCCACGGCGGGGATGAGGAGCAATGCGGGAAGAAAGACACCCACCAGCGATCCGCCCGTCGAGAGGGCGTAGAGCCTGCCCGCGACTGCGCCGGCCGTCTCGATCGACGTCATGGCGAGGCGGATCGCGAACGGCGAAACCGTCCCGAGCAGCACGACCGGTGGCGCGCACAGGAGGAGGACGGCCAGAAAGCTCCCGACCACCGCACCTGCCGACGCGGTATCCAGCCCGTCGACCGTGAAGTCGAGAAATGGCTTGGCGGCGAACGGGATGACGGCGACGCAGACCGCGGCGACGAGGACGATGAGCCCCAACAGCCGCGGGTCCGGTCTCCGGTCGGCCAGCTTCCCTCCGAGCCAGTAGCCGAGCGCGAGCGCGCCGAGGACGATGCCGATCAGGTTCGCCCACACGATCGTCGACGAGCCGAAGTACGGCGCGAGCAGACGCGATGCCGCGATCTCGGTGGCCAGCGCGCCGATCCCTGCGCCGAACACGAGCGCGCCGAGCGCAAACCTTCCGGGTCGCTGCCCGGCGGCGGTGGAGGCGGTCATCTAGAGGCCGAAGACGCGCTCGATCTCACCGAGCGTGCGGGCTGCGAGCACACCCGTGACCGCGACGACGAGCGCCAGCACGAGCCAGAAGCGAACACCGGCCCACCGCTTTTCCCGGTGCCACTTGGCCTTCGCCGCACGCCGCGCCCGGTGCTGCCGGTACGAGCGCGAGACGGCCTCGGGATCGAGCGGAGGCTCGTCCTCGCGGATTCGCGGCTGCTGCGTCGTCGGGGCCGGTTGTGCCACAGGGGAATTCTAGGAACGCGGATCGCTCTGTGCAGGCCGTCCCGTCTGCACGGCGTCATATGCTTGCGCGATGCAGAGCGCAGGTCTGCGGGGTCGCCGGCTTCCCGGCGCCGGTGAGTTCGCCGGATACGGCGGCAGACTGACGTTCCTCTTCGGCCTCCTCCTCGCAATGTCGGCGCTGACCGGCTGGTACACCGGCGAGGGCAACGGCACGACCGTCTCGGTGATCGGATGGCACACGGGGTCGATCGGGAAGATCGTGCTGTTCCTCGGGCTGGCGGCCGTTCTCCTGGTCGTTCTGCGCGAGGTCGGTGTGTCGATGCCCGCGTCCGTGCCCGAGAGCCTCATCGCAATCGCCATCGGATCGCTCGCCACGATCCTCGTTCTCGTCCGGATCATTTCCATCCCGGACGACTTCTTCTTCGCGAGCCGCGGCGTCGGCATCTGGCTCAGTCTCGTGTGCGGCGTGGCGATCATCCTCGCCGGCTTGCTCGAAGCCTCTGAAGAGCTGTAGCTACGGGGTTGTCGTGACTGTCAAGGTCACGGTGCGCACGGGCGCGCCTTGCGGCAGCGGCGTCAGCGTGCGTACGTCGGTCACCGTCCCGCTCGACGCCGGGCGGTCGTCGAGCGTCTCCGCGAAGGCGATCCCGAGCAGAAACGCGAGCGTGAGTCCGACGACCGCCAGAACGACGCGTCCGACCTTCCGACGCCGGCTCGACCGCGCACGACGCGCGTTCCTGGGCTCCTCGTGCACCGTCACGGCGTGTAGTCGACGGCCCCGCGCGCGTAGAGGTGGAACGCTGCGCCTTCCACGAGCGTGAGCGTTGCGGGCCATCCGGGAGCCGCCTGCTCGGAGAGCGCGTCACGCGCCCAGAGATCGGCCGTCGCGTACTCGTCCGCGAGCTCGCCCAGCGTGAACGTCCCGCCGATTCGACGTCTGAGCTCGGTCGTGATCGCCTCGAGCTGTGTCCGCATGCGCTGCTCGAGCGCCGGGTCGCGTGCGACCTCGACGAGGTCGCGGTACGCGTGCTCCCACTCCAGGCGAGCGCTCTCGAGATTCGCCGACACGAGCCGGCACACTAGACCGAGCAGCAGCGGTCCGTCGGCCAGGGATCGGCGACCTCGGCGACGATGTGCTCACCGAGCTCGTACCCGGGCCGCGCGAGCGCGTACGCGACGTGCGCATGCAGGCACTTCAGGTGCGCCGGGTTCCGCGAGCCGCCGATCCCGAGATCGAGGGACGCACCGCCGTCCGTGCCGCGCTCGTCACCGGCGAGCTCGCGCCGGATGCGTCGCTGCTCGTCCGTCGCGCGCTCCAAGGAGGCTGCGAGCGCTTCGTCGCGCACGGCACCGCTCCAGCGCTCCACGCCGCCGGCCGCCTCGAGGCGTGCGACGGCGGCGACGAGGTGCGGACAGGTCAGATAGTACGTCGTCGGGAACGGCTCACCGTCGGGGTCGTACGGTGTCTGCTCCGTGACTGCCGGGAGCCCGAAGGGGCAGCGCACGGCGACCCGACCGAACGCGCGCGGCGAGCGCCCGAGCTGCCGTTTCACGACGGCTCGATCGTCCATGAAGGAAGCCTACGGCCGCTGGCCGGAGCTTCGTGCCTTGCGCCAAGCCGGGATGCCCTTCACGACGAACAGCCGTTCGCCCGGCTTGACGTAGTTGATCCGCCGCGCCTCGCGCTCGAGCGCGCCGACGCTCGTCGAGTTGACGAGCCTGAGCTCGAGCTCGGCGCGGACGAGCCGCAACGACTCGACCTCGGCGCGACGCGTCGCCAGGTCGCTTCGCGTCTCGACGTACGAGGCGATCGGGCGGTAGTAGAGGTAGACGGCGATCCCGACGATCCCGATCGCCCACAGGAGCCGAAGACGACGCCTGCCGATGCGCGGCTGCGTCTTCCGCGTCTTCCGACTCTTCCCCTTCTCCGCCACGCCGCCACCTTCAACGCCGGCGCGCGCGACCCTCCCGGGTCAGGCCACGTCGACCTTGATCACGTTCGTCGAGCCCGGAATGTTCACTGCTGTGCCGGCGGTGAGCACGACGCGGTCGCCCACGTCCACGATCCCCGCGCCGCGGGCAGCGCCGATCGAGAGCCGCCACAACTCCTCGACGTCGGTCACCTCGGGGATCTCGAGCGGCGTCACGCCCCACTCGATGGCCATGTGCTGAAGCGACGCCGCGACGTGCGTGAGCGCGACGACGGGACGACGCGGGCGGAGCCGCGCGACCGCCGAGGCCGTCCGTCCCGTGAACGTCGGCACGAGAATCGCCTTCGCACCGAGCGCCTCGGCGAGATCACACGCCGCGTTCGACATCGCGCGGCCGACCGTGGGCTCCTCGAGGGCCGACGGCAGTTGGTGGCGGTACCCGAGGCTCGGCTCAACGGCACGGGCGATCCGCGCCATCGTCGCGACAGCGTCGATCGGGTACTCGCCGATCGCAGTCTCGGCGGAGAGCATCAGCGCCGAGGTGCCGTCGAGGATCGCGTTCGCGACATCCGACGCCTCGGCGCGCGTGGGTTCGGGACGGTGGATCATGGTCTCCAACATCTGTGTGGCCGTGATCGCCGGCTTCCCGCGATCGAGCGCTCCGAGGATGATCTGCTTCTGCAGGAGCGGCACCTCCGCAGCGCCGATCTCGACGCCGAGATCGCCTCGCGCGATCATCACCGCGTCCGCCGTGTCGAGGATCGACTCGAGCTGCAGGACTGCCTCCTTGAGCTCGATCTTCGCGATCACCCAGGCCGGCGACCCGGCGGCTTCGATGCGCGACTTGAGGGCCGCGACGTCCATGTGCGTCCGGACGAACGACTGCGCCACATAGTCGACACCGAGCGAGAGCGCGAAGTCGAGATCCACGAGATCCTTCTCCGTCAGCGACGGAACGGGGAGCGGGACGCCGGGGACGTTGACGCCCTTGTGCGGCTCGACGACACCGCCCGTGACGACATCGCAGATCGCCCTCGTGCCTTCTAGCCGGTCGACGCGTAGTCGCACCTGGCCGTCGTCGATCAGGATCTCGTCGCCCGCCTCGAGCACCGAGCCGAGCACGTCGGGCGCGACGGGCAGGTCATCGCTCCCGCACGCCTCTTGTCCTGCGACAACGATCGACTCGCCGACTTCGAGCTCCGCGGGCGCAGCGAGCTCGCCGATTCGAAGCTTCGGCCCCTGGAGGTCGGCGATCAGCGCGAGGGGACGCCCTGCCTCGGCCTGAACGGCTCGCGCGCGCACCGCGCTGCGCTCGTGCTCGTCCTGTGTCCCGTGCGAGAAGTTGAGGCGGACCCCGTCCATTCCGGCGTCGACGAGCGCCGCAAGCGTCTTCTCGTCGTTCGACGCCGGGCCAATCGTCGCGACGATCTTGGTTCTTCGGTCCGGCTGCACTGGGTCAGGCTAGCGCCCGCGGAACGCGGCCCAGCCCGGGTACACCGCATCCTCACCGAGCTCCTCCTCGATCCGCAGGAGCTGGTTGTACTTCGCGACGCGGTCGGT
>DATKBJ010000108.1:0-30806 GCA_035514135.1 Gaiellaceae bacterium
TCGTCACTCGGGTCGGGAACGCGCCGGAGAAGATCGGCCGCCGCGACGACGAACCCCGGGGTGCAGAAGCCGCACTGCACGGCACCGGTGTCGGCGAACGCCTCCTGCACGGGGTGGAGGGCATCGTCAGCGGCGAGTCCCTCGACGGTGACGACCTCGTGCCCGTCTGCCTGCGCGGCGAGAACGAGGCACGAGCAGACGAGCTCACCGTCGAGGAGCACCGAGCAGGAGCCGCACTCGCCCTGCTCGCAGGCGTTCTTCGAACCCGGGAGCTCGAGGCGCTCGCGCAGGGTTGTGAGGAGGCTCTCGCCCGCCCAGACGTCCGCCTCGCGGCCCTCGCCGTTCACTGTCAGCTCGATCCTCACACGCAACTCCGGGCTTGTGACCGATCGTTACAAGGCGCGAACAGCAGGCGTGGTGCGGGAATCGACGCCACTTGTAACCGATCGTTACAAGGTCTCAGCGCAGACACCTCTCCAGCGCGCGCTCGGTGAGGACGCGAAGTGCGTGGCGGCGATACGCGGCGGTTCCCCGCACGTCGTCGATCGGGCTCGCCGCCTCGGCGACACGATCCGAGAACCCCGCGGCCTCGTCGAGCGGAGTTACGACGAGTCGCACAGTCGGCGCCGACGATCCGAAGGCGGCTCGCAGCTCGCCGCGCCGCCGATCGGCGACTACCGCCAGCGAGCACACAGCGATGACCATCGCGTTGCGTGGCCCGACCTTCATGAACGTCTGGCGCTCGCCGGTGGGCTCGACGAGTACGGCGACGATCAGCTCGTCTTCGGCCAGCGTGGTGCGCTTCACGCCGACGAGGAACTCGGTGAGCGGCACGCGCCGAGCGCCGCGCAGGCTCGCAACCTCGACCTCCGCACTCTCGATGAGCAACGGCGGCAGCGCGTCCCCGGCGGGCGACGCCGTTCCGAGGTTGCCGCCGATCGTCCCGCGGTTGCGGATCTGCGGAGAGCCGACCGTGCGCGACGCCTCGGCGAGCGCCGGGAGTGCCTCCGCCACCTCGCCGGACATCGCCTCCGTGTACGTGAGCCCGGCGCCGAGTCGCAGCGTTCCGTTCTCGCGCGACCAGCCACGGAGCTCCGACACCTCGTTGAGATTGAGCAGCACCTCCGGACGAGCCCGGTCGAAGTTGAGCGCGACCATGACGTCGGTTCCGCCCTGGATCGGGACGGCATCCGGATGCTCGGACTTCAACCTGAGCGCTTCGTCGAGCGTGAGCGGCGTGGCGACGTCCACCGCGCCAAGCGTAGTTACCCTCCCCGCCATGGACGACCTTCGCCGCCGGCTCGCGGTGGCTCGAGGTGACGAGCCGGCCGACCTCGTCGTGCGAGGCGGCCGTGTCCTCTCCGTCTTCACGCGCGAATGGCTGGAGGTCGACGTCGCCGTGGCGGATGGAGTCGTCGCCGGGCTCGGGAGCTACGACGCGACCGAGATCCTTGAAGCGACAGGGAGCTTCGTCGTTCCCGGCTTCATCGACGCGCACATGCACCTCGAGTCGGTGAGACTCATGGTCGACGAGTTCGCACGGCTCGTGCTCCCGCTCGGCACCACCGCCGTCGTGGCGGATCCGCACGAGATCGCGAACGTCCTCGGCGTCGACGGCGTCCATTGGCTGCTCGATACGACCTCGGGCCTCCAGCTCGACGTCTTCTTCATGGCGCCGTCGTGCGTGCCGGCCTCGCCGTTCGAGTCGCCGCGGCGCGCACTTACCCCGGGGGATCTCGAGTCGCTGATGCGGCGGCGGCGCGTGCTCGGGCTCGCAGAGATGATGAACTTTCCGGGCGTGGTCGCGGCTGCACCGGCAGAGCTCGAGAAGCTCGCACTCGACGGCGCGCGCCACGTGGACGGACATGCGCCCGGCCTGCTCGGACGCGACTTGCAAACGTATGCAGCAGCCGGCATCTACTCGGATCACGAAGCGCTGACCGTCGAGGAGGGCCGCGAACGGCTGCGCGCCGGGATGTGGCTCCTGATCCGTGAGGCGTCCATGGCGCGCAACCTCCACGCATTGCTTCCTTTGGTCGAGGAGTTCGGGCCCGGGCAGATGGCGTTCTGCACGGACGATCGCGATCCGGAGGACATCACGGACTCCGGCCACATCAACGGAATGGTTCGCGAGGCGGTCGCGGCGGGTATCGCTCCCGAGGACGCGCTCGTGCTCGCGTCGCATCATCCGGCTCTGTGGCATGGCCTCTCCAGGCACGGCGCGATCGCGCCCGGCTATGTCGCCGACCTGCTCGTCCTGCCCGATCTCGTGAGCTTCCAGCCGACGACTGTGCTGAAGCGCGGTCGGACGATCGAGGACGTACAGCGAGTCGATGTCCCCGACTGGGTGCGGCAGTCCGTTCGCGTCGCGCCCCTTTCGCCCGCCGACTTCGCGATCCCGTGGAACACAGGAAAGGTCCGAGCGATCGGCCTCGTCGAGGATCAGGTGGTGACGGAGGCACTCGTCCGCGATCCGGTGATCGCGGGTGGGGAGGCGGTCGCCAGCGCTGAGCGCGATCTCGCGAAGATCGCGGTCGTCGAGCGGCACCTCGCGACGGGCCGCGTCGGCCTCGGCTTCGTCTCGGGGTCGGGGCTGCAGCGTGGCGCGCTGGCGTCGAGTGTCGCGCACGACGCCCACAACCTCGTCGTAGTCGGCATGTCCGATCGCGACATGGCCTTTGGGGTCGAGCGGCTCGTCGAGCTCGGGGGTGGGCTCGTCGCCGTCGAGGGACTCCGCGTCCTGGCCGAGTGCCCGCTGCCGGTCGCAGGGTTGCTCTCGGATGCGCCTCTCGCCGAGGTGATCGCGATGAGCCGCGCCTGCAACGAAGCCGCGCGCGCGCTGGGCTGGTCCGGCGCCACGCCGTTCCTCACGCTCGCGTTCCTCGCGCTGTCGGTCATTCCACACCTGAAGATCACCGACCGCGGGCTCGTCGATGTCGACCGCTTCGAGCTCGTCCCACTCGCGGTGTCTGACACCTTATGAACAGCTCGCGAAGGCTGTACACGTCCTGCTGGGTCGTAACCTGCGACGACGCACGTACCGAGCACGAGTCCGGCTGGCTGCTCGTCCAGGACGGCGTCGTCACGGCGGTCGGCTCGGGCGCGGAGCCGCAGGCCGACGAGCGGGTCGGTCTGAGCGGCGCGGTCGTCACTCCAGGCCTCGTCAACGCACACCACCACCTCTACCAGACCCTCACCCGGGCACGTGCGCAGGAGGCCGACCTCTTCAGCTGGCTTCGCGAGCTCTATCCCGTCTGGTCGCGAATCGACGCCGAGGCCGAGTACGCCGCCGCGCGCACCGGCCTCGCCGAGCTCGCCCTCTCCGGCTGCACCACGGTGTTCGACCACCACTACGTCTTCCCGCGCGGGTGCACCGGGCTGATCGAGGCGGAAGTACAGGCCGCGCGGGAGATCGGCGTCCGCATCGTCGCCTCGCGCGGTTCCATGGATCTCGGGGAGTCCGACGGCGGACTCCCGCCCGACGAGCTCGTCGAGGACATCGACGCAGTGCTCACAGACACCGAGCGGCTCGTCGCGGAGCTGCACGAGCCGCAGGCTGGCGCACGCGTCCAGATCGCGGTCGCGCCCTGCTCTCCGTTCTCGGTGACGAAGAAGCTCATGACGGAGTCGGCGAAGCTCGCTCGCCAGCTCGGCCTCACGCTCCACACGCACCTCGCGGAGACCGTGGAGGAAAAGGCGTACTGCATGGAGCTCTACGGCTGTACGCCGGTCGAGTACCTCACGGATCTCGACTGGATCGGTCCGGACGTCTGGTGCGCGCACTGCGTCCACCTGTCCGCGGACGACACGGCCGACTTCGCAGCCTCGCTGACGGGGATCGCCCATTGCCCGACGTCGAACCTCAGGCTCGGAGCTGGCTTCGCGCCCGTTCGTGAGTACCTCGATGCCGGCGTTCGCGTCGGCCTCGGGGTCGACGGCTCCGCCTCCAACGAGCGCGGCGACCTTCTCAACGAGGTGAAGCTAGCTCTGCTCGTCGCGCGCGGCCGCGGAGGGCCCAGGGCGATGACCGCACGCGAGGCGTTGCAGCTCGGCACACGAGGCGGGGCGGCCGTCTTGGGTCGCGACGACATCGGCTCGCTCGAGCCGGGCAAGCGTGCCGACTTCGCCGTCTGGCGTACGGACGGGCTGGAGCTCAGCGGCGCGGACGACCCGGTCGCGGGACTCGTCTTCTCGGCGCCTCATCGAGTGGATCGGCTCGTGGTCGAGGGAGAGGATGTCGTCCGAGGAGGCGCCCTCGTCAATGTCGACGAGGTCGAGATCGCACGTGCCCATCGGGTGCAAGCGCGAAGATTCGCGTCGTGAGCGTCTCGGTCTCGACCCACGTGCTCGACACCGCAGCCGGGAAACCGGCTGCCGGAGTCCGGGTCGAGCTCGCACGGAGGCGCGAAGTCGTCGCCGCGGGGGAGACGGACGCCGAAGGCCGGATCGCCGACCTCGCTCACGACCTCGAGCCCGGCCGCTACGAGCTCATGTTCTGGCCGCCTTCACCGTTCTTCCGACGTGTCGAGTTCGAGATCGACCTCGACGACGGCCATCACCACATCCCGCTTCTCGTCTCGCCGTACGGGTGCGCGAGCTACCGCGGAAGCTGAGTGTCGAAGAGCTGAGCGAGCTCTTCGAGCGACGCACGCGCCTCGTCGAGCTCCTCGCCGAGACCGAGCATCCCCTGGAGCGCGCCGAGGACGTGCTTGTAACGATCGGTTACAAGGAGAAGCTCGAGGCATTGAACGCGCACCCTACGATCGGGCAACGGACAGAGCTCTCGGCGCGGTCTGCGGCCGAGCAGGGTGACGATCCCGACCCGGCGGTGCTCGAGGAGCTCGCTCGTCTGAACGCCGAGTACGAGGAGCGGTTCGGCTTCCGGTTCGTCGTCTTCGTGAACCGCAGGTCGAAGGTCGAGATCCTCGAGGTGTTGCGCGAACGGATCGACCGCACGCGCGAGGAGGAGCTCGACACCGGCTGCCACGAGCTCGTCGCAATTGCGAGGGATCGATGGATCCGTACCTGAGAGACGTCCTCGACGTCCTTCTGCGCATGCTCCACGTCGTCGCGGGGGTCGCCTGGATCGGCGCGTCGTTCTACTTCATCCGCCTCGATCTCGCGCTGCGCGCGCCGAAGCGACAGGCGGCCGCCGACGCAGGTGTGGCGGGCGAGTTCTGGGGAGTCCACGGCGGAGGTCTCTACCACTCGCAGAAGTACCGGCTCGCTCCGACCGAGATGCCGGCGCCGCTCCACTGGTTCAAGTGGGAGGCGTACACGACATGGCTCTCGGGCTTCGCGCTGATGGTCGTCCTGTACTACTTCGACGCAGGCCCGCGACTCGTCGACGCGGACGCGGCCGATCTCGCCGAGTGGCAGGCAATCGCATTGAGCGTCGCCGGGATCGCGCTCGCGTGGGTCGTCTACGACGTCCTCTGCGGCACGGTCGGACAGCGCAGCCAGACAGCGCTGGCGGTGATCGGCGTCGGTCTCGTCGCCGTGGCCGCGTGGGGTGCCGGCGAGCTCTTCACTCCGCGCGCCGCGTACCTCCAGGTGGGCGTGATGCTCGGGACGATCATGGCCGCGAACGTCTTCTTCGTGATCATCCCCGCGCACCGCAAGCTGGTCGCAGCGATGGAGGCCGGCCGCGAGCCGGACGCGGTACCGCTGCTCGAAGCGAAAGACCGCTCGGTGCACAACAACTACCTCACGCTGCCGGTGCTCTTCACCATGCTCTCCGGCCACTTCGCGTTCGTGTTCGGCGCCGACGAGGCCTGGCTCGTCTTCGTTGGCATCGCCGCTCTGACCGCCCTGATCCGGGTCTTCTTCAATCGCTGGCATTCGGGCAGGCGCTCGTGGTGGATCCCTGCGTTCGCGGCCGTCGGCGTCATCGCCCTCGCGTTCTGGCTCCAGCCCGAGGAGGCCGGGTCCGATGTCTCGGGCCCGGTTGCCTTCGAGCAGATCGCGCCTGTCATCGCCGAGCGCTGTGCGAGTTGCCACTCGGGCGTCGCCGCCCCGCTGGGAGTTCGCCTCGAGACGCAGCAGGAGGTCGAAGCGCGCATCGACGACATCGAGCGCCAGGCGGTGCTGACGCAGACAATGCCGCCTGGGAACGCGACCGGGATGACCGAAAAGGAGCGCGAGCTCCTCGCGGCGTGGGTCACAGGCAGCCGTTAGGGTCGATTGATGCTCGCGATCACCGCAGGGGGCTTCGACTTCACCGCGCGCTTCGAGGAGGACGCGGCGCCCGAGACCGTCGCCGCGTTTCGCCGCATGCTCCCGCTCGACTCGAAGATCATCCACGTACGCTGGTCGGGCGAGGGCGGTTGGATCCCGATGGGCGACCTCGACACCGGGATCGGGCCCGAGAACGCGACGAGCTACCCGAGCCCCGGCGAGCTCGTCCTCTATCCGGGCGGCGTGAGCGAGACAGAGCTTTTGCTCGCCTACGGCTACGTCGCGTTCGCGAGCAAGGCGGGCGCGCTCGCCGGGAACCACTTCGCGACGATCGTCTCCGGGAACGAGAATCTCCGCGAGCTCGGCCGGCGGATGCTCTGGGAAGGCGCCCAGGACATCTCCTTCAGCGAGTCGTAGCGGCGAGCGCGTCGGCGAGGACGTCGACCGCGAGCAGGACATCTTCCTCCGAGGAGAGCTCGTCCGGGGAGTGGCTCACGCCACCGTTGAGGCTACGCACGAAGAGCATCCCGGAATCGACTCCCGCGGCGGCGAGCACACCGGCGTCATGACCGGCGCCCGACGCGAGCTCGACGACCGGCAGACCACGCGCCTCGACCGCGTAGCGAATCACCGAGCGACAGCGCTCGCCAAGCTCGACCGGCTCGGTTCGGTGGCCCGGCTCGAAGTCGACCGCTGCGATCAGCGCGTCGAGCCGCGCCCGGTCGGGTGCGCGAACGTCGAGCGAGAGACGCACCCGGGACGGGATCACGTTGCCGGCGCCGGGCTCGACGTCGAGCTCCCCCACCGTCGCCACGGCGTCCTCGATTTCTCGCGCCGCATCGCGGATCGCCAGGATCCGCTCGGCTGCAGCGACGAGCGCGTCGTCGCGTCCCTCCATGGGCGTCGTGCCCGCATGTCCGGCGGTTCCCTCGATGAAGAGCTCGGCGCGTGCGTAGCCCACGATCGACGTGACGATCCCGAGCGGGGCGCCCCTGTCGGCAAGCCGCGGGCCCTGCTCGACGTGGACCTCGAAAAACGCCTTCGGCAGGACTCCTCCCGCAGCGACGAGCGCCCGGCTTCCGATGCAGCCGACCTCTTCGCCGCTGAAGACGACGACGGAACCTGCGCCCACACGCTCGACTGCCTCGATCGCAGCGACGACGCCGAGGGCACCGTCGAACCGACCGCCCTGCGGGACCGTGTCGAGGTGGGAGCCCGACCACACGTCACCTCGCCGCACGGCGTGCCCGAAGAGGTTGCCGTGGCGATCGACCCCGACCTCGAGGCCCGCCTCCTCGAGCCACTCCGTGGCGAGGCGGTGCGCCTCGTCCTCCGCCGCGGAAGGATGCGGGCGGTTCGCGCCCCGCCCGCCGCCGATCGCGTAGAGCGCGTCCAGCCTCTCGGAGATTCGCATCAGCGGAGCCTACGCAGCGGGCGCAGCGCGAGCCGGCCGGCAAGGGGCGCGAGTGCCGCGACCAGGAATGCGACCGCCCACGACGTCCCGGACACGGTCGCGGCGAACACGATCGGCGCAGCAATCGCGATCCCCGACAGCACCGACTGCTGGAAGCCGATCGCCGCGCCACTGCGCGCGGAGCCGGCGAGCTCCGCCGCGGCCGTGAACGCAAGCGCGTTCCAGCCCATCGAGAGCCCTCCCGCGACTGCGAGCACCGGAACCAGGAGCCAGAGCGGCCCACCGGAGAGTGTCGCGACGGCGACGAGACTGACGGCGACGACAACGCCGACCTGGCGCAACGGCCCGATCCGCGATCCGACCACATCCGACCATCGCCCTGCTCCGATCCGAATCCCGACGGCGAGCACCTGTGCCGCAGCGATCGCGAGCGCCGCATCCCGTACGGAGAGGCCGTGCTCGTCGTGGAGGAAGACCACGCCGAAGCCGACGATCGCGATCTGTGCATAGACGTAGATGCCACTCCCAAGTGCGAGGCGCCAGAGGCGGCCGTCGCGAAGCGTTCGCGCGAGCGTGGCCGACTCGAGCTCGTGCTGCTCGTTGTCGCGGCTGCGGATGACGGCTGCCCCGACGACCGCGCCCAGCGCGCACAGCGCGGCGAAAAAGAGGAAGCCCCTCGCGGCGTCGTCCGACGAGCCGAGCTGTGGCACGACGAGCGCCGCGACGAGCCCGCCGAGGGGCACAGCGGTCTGCCGAACGCCGAGAGCCAGGCCGCGCTCCTCGGCGCCGAACCAGTGCATCACCGCGCGGCCGCTCGCGGAGTTCACACTCGCGCCGGCTCCGCCTGCGAGTGCGAGCAAGACGACCAGCGACTCGAAGTCGGGGGCGTGCGCGGCGCCGACCAGGAACGCCGCGCACCCGCCCAGCCCAAGGCCGAGAACGATCCGTTCTCCGAAGCGATCAGCCGCGATCCCCCACGCGAGCATCGTCGCCAGCGCACCGACCCACTCCGCCGCGAGCACTACGCCGATCTGCGCGAGCGAGAGGTCGTACTCCTCCCGCAGCGTCGGGACGAGCACCGGGATCCCGATTGCGAGCGCGGAGAAGCTCGCCTGCGACAGCGTCCCGGCGGCGAGCACCGCCCACCGATAGCGGCCGCCGGCTACAGCCCGAACGGGTTGATCGGCCGCGCGCCCGTCGAGACGATGACGCTCTTCGTCTCGAGGTAGAGATCGAGCGTCTCCAGCCCGAGCTCGCGCCCGAATCCGGACTGCTTGTACCCGCCGAAGGGGATCCCGGGGAACGCGGTGTACGGCATGTTGATCCCGACCGTGCCCGACTTGATGCGAGCCGCGATGCGGTGGCCGCGCGCCGGATCGCCCGTCCAGATCGTCGCCATGAGCCCGTAGCGGACGTCGTTGGCAAGACGGATCGCGTCCTTCTCGTCCTCGAACGGAGTGAGCGTGACGACCGGTCCGAAGACCTCCTCCTGCGCGATCTCCTTGTCGTTCGTCGCCGCGACCACGGTCGGTGGGTAGAAGGCGCCCGCGCCCTCGGGAACCGCACCGCCCGCCAGTACTTCGGCTCCCTCGCCGGCGCCGCGCTCGACGAAGCCGTGCACGCGATCGCGATGCGCCGACGAGATGAGCGAGCCCATCTGCGTCTCGGGATCGAGCGGATCGCCCACCTTGATGCCGCCGGCGAGCTCGGCCATCGTCGAGACCGCCTCGTCGTACAGCGCCTTCTCGACGAGCATCCGCGAGCGCGCCTCGCAGCTCTGGCCCGCCGCGTAGAAGATCGACCAGGCCGAGCTCGGAAGTGCGCTCGACAGGTCCGCGTCGGCGAACACGAGGTTCGGGCTCTTCCCGCCGAGCTCGAGCGTGACGCGCTTCACCGGGTCCGACGCGAGCCGCATGATCTCGCCGCCCGTCTTCGTCGAGCCGGTGAACGCGACCTTGTCCACGCCGGGATGGCGAACGAGATACGCACCCGTCGTCGGCCCATCGCCGGCAATGACGTTGAGCGCGCCGGCCGGGAAGCCCACCTCAGCTGCGAGCTCGGCGAGCCGGATCGCAGTCAACGGCGTCTGCGGATCGGGCTTGAGGACGACCGAGCAGCCTGCGGCGAGCGCCGGAGCAAGCTTCCAGGTCGTCATCAGCAACGGGTAGTTCCAGGGAACGATCTGCGCCGCGACTCCGACGGGCTCCTTCAGCGAGTAGAAGAGGAGCGAGCCGCCGATCGGGTTCGAGCGGCCGGAGATGGACGCTATCGCGGAGCCGTAGAAGCGGAAGTTCTCGACGGCCTGGTGCACCTCGGCCTTGACGGAGGAGATCGCCTTGCCGACGTTGCGCGACTCGAGCTCGGTGAGCTCGGCGCGGTTCGCCTGGATCGCATCGGCGAGCGCATGCAGAAGGCGCGAGCGCTCCGTTCCCGGCGTCCGTCCCCAGTCGCCTTCGACCGCTCCACGCGCCGCCTCGACCGCCCGGTCGACGTCCGCCTCGCCCGCCATCGCAGCACGCGCCAGAGCCTCACCCGTCGCCGGCTCGACGAGCTCCCGGACCTCGCCTGACGCAGGCTCCGTCGACTCGCCGCCGATGAAGAGCCCGTACTCGCGATCGGTCGCGACGGCCACTACTGGAATCTACCGCGCGGAGGTCGCGCGCTCGACGAGTCGCGTCGCCGCGGCCTTGAACGAAGCCGTGACGACATCGCCCTCGGCCAACCCGAGCCGCTCGGCGGACGCGGCCGTCACCTCGCTGACGAGCCCTCCCACCTGGACGCGCGCGCGGTTCCCGACGACGACGAGCGACGTAATGGAGCCGCGGACGTGGTTCAGGGCGGAGTCGTCTGGAGCGTCGTGTGCCACGGACACGTCCCACGGGTACACGGCGACCTCGACTGGTCCCTCCGCCTCGTCGACCGAGTACACGACTCCTCCGCCGTCCAGCTCGACCTCGGTCAGTCCGCCGGCACCCGGCCGCGCCGTGCCCGCGAGCACATTCGCGCCCGTAAAGCTCGCGACGAATGCATCGGCCGGAGTGGTGATGAGCTCGGACGGCGTGCCGATCTGACGGATGCGACCCTCCGCGAGGGCGGCGACACGGTCGGCGAGCACCGCGGCGTCTTGGAAGTCGTGGGTCACGAGGAGAACTGGGAGGTCGAGCTCGTCCAGGAGCTCCTTCAGCTCCAGCCGCACCGCAGCACGCGTGTGTGAGTCGAGCGCCGACAGCGGCTCGTCCAGAAGCAGGATGCCGGGCCCACGCGCAAGCGCTCGAGCGAGGCCCACGCGCTGGCGCTCGCCGCCGGACAGCTGACCCGGCCGCGCCTTCGCGAGATGTCCGATGCGGAAGCGGTCGAGCAGCTCGGCGGCGCGGGAACGTCCGCCGTACGCGACGTTCTGCTCCACGGTCAGGTGCGGGAAGAGGGCGTAATCCTGGAAGACGAACCCGACGCCGCGATCCTCGGGCACGAGGTCGACGTCGCGGCGGGAGTCGAAGAGCACCCTGTCACCGAGCACGATGCGCCCCTCGCTGGGCTGAGCGAGCCCCGCCACCGCCCGGAGCACCGTCGTCTTGCCCGCCCCAGACGGCCCGACGAGCGCGAACGTCTCGCGGCCGACCGCGAGCGCTAGCTCGAGCTCGAAGGAGCGAAGGGGAAGATGGATGTCGAGCTCGAGCGAGTCCATGCGGGAAGGAGCTTCACGGTGACGAGAATCGCCGCGCAAACGACGACGAGTAGCGCGCCGAGGGACAGGGCGACGTCGAAGTCGAGATCGAACTGCGCGTAGATGGCGAGCGACAACGTCTGCGTCACGCCCTGGAGCGAGCCGGCGAACATGATCGTCGCGCCGAACTCGCCGATGCCGCGCGCGAAGGAGAGCGCCGCGGCCGCTCCGAGTCCTTTCGCCGCCAGCGGGAGCGCGATGCGGAAGAAGGTGCGCGCCGGACCAGCGCCGAGCGTGCGCGACGCGTCGAGCAGCGGCTGGTCGAGCGCCTCGAACGACGCGATCGCGCCGCGGATGTAGAACGGGCTCGCGACATAGACGACCGCGAGCACGACGGCCGCCTTCGTGAAGCTCACCGTCACGCCGAGTGTCTCGAACGTGCCGCCGAGAAGCCCGAGGCGTCCAAAGGCCGCGAGCAGCGCGAGCCCCGCGACGGCAGGCGGCAGGACGAGCGGCAGCTCGACGAGAGTGATCGCGAGAGCACGTCCGCGGAACTGCCGGCTCGCGATGAAGTACGCCGTCGGTGTCCCGACGAGAACGATCAACGCCTGAGCGATCGCGTTCGTCTCCAAGGTGACGAGCAGCGCATCGACGGCGACGTCGCTGCCGAGCTGGGACACGAGCGTGCCGAGCGGTACGCGCAGGAAGATCGCCACGAGTGGAAGCAGGAGGAAGGTGAGGGCGAGCACGGTCGCGACGACGAGTGCGCCGTCGAATAGACGCCGCCTCATCGCTCGACCATGACGGACGTCGACTTCACGATCGCCGTAGCACCCGCACCCGGCTTCAGCTCGAGCTCCTCCGCCGCCTCCCGCGTGATGATCGCGACGACGCGCGACGGCTCCGTAACGTCGATCTCGACCCGCGCGAGGAAGCCCTCGATCTCCACGGCCCTGACGACTCCACGAAACCGGTTCCGCGCGCTCAGCTCGTCGTCGGCCTTCCCCTTGAGACGCTCGATCTCGGAGGTCGGAACGAGCCGGCGGTTGGCCGCGTCACGCTCGGTGCGAATCCGACCGCCGCGGTCCCAGCGCCGGAGCGTGTCGAGGCTGATCCCCAGCGCACGCGCTGCTTCGCTGGCGCTCAACGAGCCGCGCTCGGTCACGAGACATGTATCTTCGACACCGTGCATAAGTATTGCATAGGTATTCTCCTCGCGTTCGTGGGCGTGGCGAGCGCCTGCGGAGACGGCAGCGGCGACGGTCCTGTCGACGTCTACGCGGCCGCATCGCTCGCCGACGTGCTCCCGCAGATCGACCCGGACGTGCGTTTCAGCTTCGCGGGCTCCAACGAGCTCGCTACGCAGATCCGCGAAGGTGCGCCCGCCGACGTCTACGCCGCCGCGAGCTCGAAGTACCCGCAAGAGCTGTACGCCGAGGGCCTGGTCGAAGAGCCCGCCACGTTCGCGTCGAACCGTCTCGTCCTCATCGTGCCCCGTGCCAACCCCGCTGCAATCGAGAGCGTCGAGGATCTCCTTCAGCCCGCCGTCCGACTCGTCGTGGCCGCCCAGGGCGTTCCGGTCGGCGACTACACGCGTGCTGCGCTCGAGACTCTCGGGCTGTCGGCGGCCCTCGATAACGTGGTCTCGAACGAGGACGACGTGAAGAGCGTCGCGGGGAAGGTCGCCCTGGGCGAGGCGGATGCAGGGTTCGTCTACGCGACGGACGCCGCCCCGCTCGGCGACCGCGTCCTCACGCTCGAGCTTCCCGACGACGCTCAACCACAGATCGAGTATCAGGCGGCCGTGGTGGTCGGAGCGGACGACGCCGACGACGCGCGCGCTTTCGTCGAGCGACTGGGGTCGGCCGAGGGCCGCGCGGCGCTCGAGCTCGCTGGGTTCGCAGTTTCCTAACTCTGGCGCTCGAACAGCGCGGCGACGCCCTGGCCGACGCCGACGCAGAGGGTTGCGAGACCGTAGCGACCGTCGCGTCGCCGCAGCTCGTGGAGTAGCGACACGACGAGCCGCGCGCCGCTCATGCCGAGCGGATGCCCGAGCGCGATCGCGCCGCCGTTGACGTTCACCTTCTCCTCATCGAGACCGAGCTCGCGGACGACGGCGAGGCTCTGCGAGGCGAACGCCTCGTTGAGCTCGACGAGATCGAGCTCGGCAACACCGATGCCTGCGCGCTCGAGCAGCTTGCGCACGGCCGGAATCGGCCCGACGCCCATCACGCGTGGATCGACCCCGGCGACGGCTGAGCCGACGAACGCGCCGAGTGGCTCGGCACCGATCTCCCTCGCCTTGTCTTCGCTCGCGATCACGAGTGCCGCCGCGCCGTCGTTGAGGCCACTCGCGTTACCTGCTGTCACGGTCCCGCCGGAGCGGAAGGCCGGCTTCAGTCGCTCGAGCGCATTGGCGTTCGTCTCCGGGCGCGGGTGCTCGTCGATCCCGAATTCGCCAACCGGCACGATCTCGTCCTGAAAGCGGCTCGCGGCATGTGCCGAGCGCCAGCGCTCCTGCGAGCGGAGCGCGAACGTGTCCTGATCCTCGCGCGACACAGTCCACTGCTCTGCGACGTTCTCACCGGTCTCCCCCATCGACTCGAGCGGGAACATCTCCTCGAGCCGCGGGTTCGGGAAGCGCCAGCCCAGGGTCGTGTCCCAGACGGTCTGGTTGCCGCGCGGAAACGCGACGTCGGGCTTCGCCATCACGAGCGGCGCGCGGCTCATCGACTCGACGCCGCCTGCGACCACGACGCCGGCGTCGCCCGCGAGTACCGCATGACACGCCGAGACGACGGCGGAGAGCCCAGACGCGCACAGCCTGTTCAGCGTGACGCCGCCAACGGAGTCCGGCAGGCCAGCAAGGAGCGCACCCATACGCGCGACGTTGCGGTTGTCCTCCCCCGCCTGGTTCGCGCAGCCGAGGTAGACGTCGTCGATCGCTCCGCCGTCGATACCCGCGCGCTCGACGGCAGCAGCTATCGCGACACCCGCGAGATCGTCGGGCCGCACACCGGACAGGGCACCCCCGTAGCGCCCGATGGGGGTGCGGACTGCAGAGAGGACGACGGCGCGAGCCATGTTCGCGACGTTAGCGAACGAAGTCGATCTGAACCGGCGCGGGGAACGCCCCTAGCGCCTCGCCGCGCCGAAGGAGCTCGGTCACGGCCTTGCGCCCCTCGTCGCCGTAGTCCTGCGTCAGCTCGTTGACGTACATCGAGACGAAGCGGTCGGCGACGGCCTCGTCGATCCCACGCCCGAACTGGAGCGCGTACTCGAGCGCATCTGCACGGTTGTCGAGGCCGCACTGGATCGCATCGCGAAGCACGCCCGAGACCTCGGCCACGACGTCCTCGCCGAGGTCTCGGCGCACGACGTTCACGCCCAGCGGGAGCGGGAGTCCGGTCTCGAGCAGCCACCACTCGCCGAGGTCGAGCACCTTCGCGAGGCCGTAGTCCTCGAAGGTCAGCTGGCCTTCGTGGATGAGCAGGCCCGCGTCGGCGCGCCCCGATGCAACCTCGTCGGGGATCTCGTCGAACGGCAGCTCGCGATACCGAAAGCCGTCGAGCACGAGCCGCAGAGCGAGGTACGACGTCGTCATCGTTCCCGGAACCACGATCTCGAGCTCGACCAGCTCGTCGAGCGTCATCGAGTCGCGAGCCACGACGATGGGTCCGTAGCCGGAACCGATGCTCGCTCCGTGGGGCAGCAACGCGTAGTCCTCCTGGACGAACGGATACGCGGCGAGCGAGATCGCCGTGACCTCCAGACGCCCGCAGCGTGCCCACTGGTTCAGGGTCTGGATGTCGCCGAGCACCTGCTCGAACACGTGACCGCGCGTATCGACGAGGTCGGTCGTGAGCGCCCAGTACATGAACGCGTCGTCAGGGTCCGGGCTGTGTCCGACGCGGATCTGCAAAGCGGCGGGACGCTAGCACCCGGGGAGCGATTTACCCCGCGACAACCGACTCGGCGGTCCACGCGACCGTGTCGTTCCTCGGAGGACGCCGCGGAGCCGCGTCAGCGGTTGAAGAACCAGCGCTCGAGAAGCGGGAGCACCTCGCTGCGCGTGAACGGTCTTGCATCCGCGGAGCGCCCGTCCCGCTCGAGCACGGAGAGGTCGTCTTCGAGTGCCTCGTTCGCCCGGTCGAGAGCGTCACCGAGCTCGAAGCCCTCGAAGATCACGTCCTCCGGCCGCGGCTCGTCGGAATCGCGTAGCTGCGGATCGACCGCACGCCCGACCGTCCACACCGCGCCGGAGCGACGGTCGATCCAGATGACGACGCGTTCGTCCGCGCCGAGGTCGTCCACCCCGAGGAGCGTTCGTTCGGCGTATCGACCCTCACGCGAGCTGCGTCTCATTCAACCGGGATACAATCGGGTCTCGTGTCCGGGTTCAAGAACATGTTCTCGTTTCTCTTCTCGCGCGGCTCCGCCGAGGAGCACGTCGCGAGGTATGTGATCCGCGAGCACGACCGCGGTCGCTCGCTGAACGAGATCCTCGAGGACAGGTATGTGCAGAACCGCCTCACGGCCGAACAGCAGCGGCGCTTGCTCGACCGGCCCGAGGTGATCGAGTCGTTCTCCGGCGACACGCTCGAGTCGGTCAAGGCCTCACTCCCCTCGTAGGAGCGGGGCTCGCCTCACCCCTATAGCTCCGTTCCGACACCATGCTCGCGGGCAAGCCGCACGGCCTCGGCGGCGAGTGCCACGTCCCAGGCTGCCAGCCCGTTCGACTTGAAGAGGACGATGTCGTCGTCCGACTGTCGTCCCGCGATCTCACCCGCGACGACCTCGTGGAGCTCGTGCACTTCGAGCCAGTCGAGCAGGCCGGCGGCGACGGGCTCGACGAGGTCGCCAGATTCGAGCTTCGCCTGCTCGAGCAGGTCGCAGCAGACGAAGCTCGCGCGTTCGAGGACCGCGTTGTCGAGCTCTCGCCGCGTCACGACGTTGGCCCCCACCGCGGCCACGAGCGTCCCCGGGGAAAGCCATTCGCCGCGGAGGACCGGATCGCGCGAGCTCGTGATCGTGACGACGACATCCTGCGCCGACGCCGCGTCGCGATGGCTCTCGCCGAGCTCGGCACCCACACGCTCGCAGAACGCCGCGAGCTTCTCCCGCGTCCGGCAGTACGCGACGACGCGCGCGATCGAGGGGACGGCGGCGCGAATGCATGCAACCTGGGTCTCGGCCTGGTGCCCGCACCCGATGACGCCGAGCGTCGTCGAGCCGGCCAGCGCGAGGTAGCGCGCAGCAACTCCGCTCGCAGCACCGGTGCGGAGCTGGCCGAGTCGGTCGGCCTCGATGACCGCGATCAGCTCCGAGGTCTCGGAGTCGAAGAGGCAGACGACGAACGTCGCGCCGTTCGCCGTGGCGGCGTAGAGCTTCCCGCCCGCGAGCCCGAGCCCACTGTCGGCGGCCGCCATGTCCGCAAGCGCGCCGTCGGGCAGACGAAGGCGGCGTCGCGGTGCGATCTCGACCTCACCTGCGGCCATACGCCGAAAACACGCCTCGACCGCGTCGACCGCGTGGGACGGCGAGACCAGCGTCTCGACATCGGTTTCGGAGAGGTAGAGCGGCATCGACCTGCAGTCTAGGAACCTCTCGGTGCCCACCGTAGACTCGTTCCCCTGACGACCGGCGACTACCTCGACCTGCAGGTTCGCGATCTCCTCGATCGCCTCTCGGCCGACGGGCTCGCGCCGGGCGCCGGCTCGGCCGCCGGCTTGACCGTCGCGTTCGCTGCGCGCCTGGTCGCCATGGTCGCACGCTGCTCACCAGGCTGGGACGAGGCTCCCGGTGTCGCCGCCCAGGCCTACGCCATCGGCGAGCGCGCGGTCGAGCTCGCGCACACCGACGGGCGCGTGTGGGAGGACGCCCTCATCGCGCTGCGCGATGCGGAGGCCGGAGCGACCGAGGATCCCCGGCGCGACTTCGCGCTCGAGCAGAAGCTCGAGGCGGCGGCCGCGGCACCTCTCGAGATCGCGTCGCTCGGCGCCGACGCGGCAGCCCTGGCGGCTCACGCAGCCGAGCACGGCGACGGGACCTACCGCGCCGACGCTGCGGCAGCTGCCGCGCTCGCCGCCGGCGGAGCCACCGCGGCCGCTCACCTCGTCCGCGTGAACCTCGGGATTCGCACAGCGGACCCGCGCCTTGCGCGAGCACGCGCGAGCGAGGAAGCTGCGCACGACGTGGCGGCGCGCTTGCTCGAGTCACATCGATGAGCGACAGATGAGTCGCCACTCGAGCATGTCGGATGCCGAGCTCGTCCGCGCCTGCCGCGCCGGTGATCCCGACGCGTGGAACGAGGTCGTCGAGCGCTACTCGCGCTACGTCTACGCGATCGCCGTTCGTGGCTTCCGCCTCAGCGACGAGGACGCCGAGGACGTCTTCCAGGACGTCTTCACCCGCATCTACACACGTCTCGACAGTCTTCGCGACGACTCGGCGCTGCGGCCGTGGATCGCGCAGCTCACGCGACGGCGCTGTCTCGACGCCGTCTCGGCGAGGCGCGAGGTTCCGGCCGACGAGGTACTCGTCGACGAGGGCTCGAGCGACCTCAGCGACGTCGAGGAGGCTTTCGAGGTGCGAGAGGCGCTGGCGACGCTGCCCGACGCGTGCCAGGAGATCCTCGACCGCTTCTTCACGCGCGACCAGAGCTACAAGACGATCGCCGACGAGCTCAAGATTCCCTCCGGGACGATCGCGAGTCGCATCGCACGTTGCCTGAGTCGCCTTCGCGACGAGCTCGATGGAAGAAACGAGGCGCCCGACGGGTCTAGGGAGTGATGAAGCACCTCTACGACGAAGAGCGTCTCGGAGTGCTCCTCCGCATCCTGCGTCCCGCGCCCGCCGGATGGGTGCGGGCTGCGCAGGAGCTTCCTGCCGCGCGTCCCACGTTCGACGAGATCGTGGCGCGTGCCGAAGCGGACGCCGCGTTCCGTGCGGCGCTGATCGCGGACCTCGAGCTGGCACTGGGCGCCGAGGGCTACGAGCCCGACCGCCGCGTCCTCGACGAGATACGCGCGCGCCTCACCGACGACTGAGACGTAGGCTCCGTTCAGTGAGCGAGGTCGCCGCCCACGGCTGGGACGCGAGCAAGGCTGCGCTGCCAGCCTGGAGTCTCCCTAAGGACGCGGTCGACAGGATCGCCCTACCGGCCGAGTGGCCGGAGCAGGTCACACGCGACTGGGCTCTCGGTGGCGCGACGGGGGAGAGCGTGCGCGTCTGCATCCTCGACTCGGGCGTCGATCCAACGCACCCGCTCGTCGGCGCGCTCGAGAGTGCGTTCGTCGTCTCCATCGGCGACGACGAGGAGGTCGTCGCCGAGGAGGACACGGAAGGCGACGTCTCCGGCCACGGAACCGCCTGCGCTGGAATCGTCCGCCGGCTCGCGCCGCAGGCCAAGATCTCGAGCGTCCGCGTTCTCGGTCCGGGCTTCACGGGAAGCGGAGCCGTGCTGCTCGGCGGCCTGCGCTACGCGATCGAGCAGGGCTTCGACGTCATCAACATGAGCCTCTCCACGACGAAGAAGCCCTTCGCGAGCATTCTCCACGAGCTCGCCGACAGCGCATACTTCAGGCGGACGGTGCTCGTGGCGTCGGCGCACAACATGCCGGTCGAGAGCTACCCGTGGCGCTTCTCGTCCGTCATCTCGGTCGGCAGCCACGAAGAGCCCGACCCGCTCGACTTCTTCTACAACCCGAGTCCGCCAGTGGAGTTCTTCGGGCGAGGCGTGAACGTCGAGGTGCCCTGGCTCGGCGGGCGAACGCTCACCGTTTCGGGGAACAGCTTTGCGACCCCGCATATGAGCTCGATCTGTGCCCTGATCCTCTCGAAGCACCCCGAGCTGACGCCCTTCCAGCTGAAGAGCGTCCTCTACCTGACCGCAGCGAACGTCGGAGGTGGGAAGTGAACGACCAGCCGGATCTCCGAGCAGCCGTGGCCGCAGGCGTCGTCGGCTCCGAGGAGTCGTACCGCGCGTTGCTCTCCGCGATCGTCGAGGTCGCCCGTTCGATCTTCGGGGCGAAGGCATCCTCGATCCTTCTGCTCGACCAGGAGACCGAGGAGCTCGTCTTCGAAGCAGTCGTCGGCGAAGGCGAGGACAACCTTCTCGGCACGCGTTTCCCGGCAGGTACGGGAATCGCCGGATGGGTGCTCGCGACACGCACGCCGCTCGTCATCGAGGACGTCCACAACGATCCCCGGTGGTCGCGCGACGTTGCCGAGGAAACCGGATATGTCCCGAAGGGCCTGATGGCCGCGCCCCTCCTCCACGAAGAAGGGGCACTCGGTGTCCTCTCCGTTCTCGACCGGCCCGAACAGACCCTGTTCAGCCTGCAGGAGATGGAGCTCCTCGGCCTCTTCGCGAACCAGGCCGCGATCGCAGTCGACCTGCTCCTCAAGGCGCGCAAGGCGGAGCAGCTTCTCGGCGACGGCGGCGGCGATCTCGCCGTCGTGGCGCGCCTCGCAACCGCTGTCGACGCGCTCGAGGACGAGCAGCGTGAAGCCGGCCTGAAGCTCCTGAATCACCTGGCGCGCACGCTCGGCGCGTAGTCCGAAGCGAGCACCGAGACCGGGCGACGTGGAATCGCCGCTCGGGGCGATCTCACTCCTGTCGAAGAGACGAGAGAGGCCCGGGAGTCCCGGGCCTCTCGAAACCTCCGAACGCCTCTCGCTACTCGACGGTCGGGCCCTCCATCGTCGGGCTCTCCATCGTGGGGCTCTCGACTGTCGGGCCGTGTGCCTCGACGTCGGGCTCGTCGTCCGTCGCCTCGATTGTGGGGCTCTCCAGCGTCGGGCTCTCCAGCGTGGGGCTCTCAACTGTCGGGCCGTGGGCCTCGACCTCGTCCTCTGGGCGTGTCGTCTCTTCGGACATTCTGTGCTCCTCCTTTTGGGGGCGCTCATCGCGCGGTTCTGTCGAACTAGACCGCGCTCGCTCGGGAAATCTTCCCTCGCAGTCTTTCATTCCGCAACTCCCGGTGAGATGCTTGCCGCCGTGGGCGGGATCGGCAGGCGGTTCAAGGACTCGCTGTCTGCGTTCGGAGCCGTCTGGCAGAACGCGAATCTCCGGTGGCTCGAACTCGCCTGGACCGCCTCGATCGTCGGCCAGTACGCGTTCCTCATCGCGGTCTCAGTGTACGCGTACGGCGTCGGCGGGGAAAAGGCCGTCGGACTTGTCTTCCTCGCGCGCCTCATCCCGGCAGCCCTCGTCGCTCCCTTCGCGGGGATGCTCGGTGATCGCTATCCGCGGGAGCGCGTCTTGTTCTTCACGAACGTCGCGCGGATCGTCCTCGTCGGAGCCTCCGCAGTCGGAGTCCTCGCGGATGCGAATCCGTGGGTGGTCTACGGGCTGGCGATCGCGGCGACGATCGCGACGACGCCCTTCCGGTCGTCGCAGGCCGCCCTCACTCCGTCGCTCGCGCGCACGCCTGAAGAGCTGACGGCAGCGAACGCCGTCGCGAGCGGCGTGGAGAGCATCGCGGTGTTCGCGGGACCGGCCCTCGCCGGCGTGCTGTTCGGCGTGGCGAGCACCGGCGTCGTGTTCCTCGTCACCGCCGCACTGATCGTGGTCTCGTCAGCGTTCCTCCTCCTCATACAAGTGGAGCACTCCGAGAAGCCACGCCGCGAGCTCGACGCCTCCACGATCGTCGGTGAGCGCCTCGCGGGCTTTACGACGCTCGCCCGAGATCGATCGCTCGCGGTGATGATGGGGCTGCTCACGGCCCAGACGGCCATGTTCGGTGCGCTACAGGTCTTCATCGTCGTGACAGCGATCGAGCTGCTCGAACTGGGAGAGGGCGGCGTCGGCTACCTGAACGCGGCGATCGGGATCGGCGCGTTCGTCGGCGCGGTGGGTGCGCTCTCGCTGACCGGGGCGCAACGTCTGAGTCCTGCGTTCCTCGGCGGGCTCGTCGTCACCGGCGTCCCGCTCATCGCGCTCGGCCTCTGGCAGGAGGTCACGATCGTGGTCGTGGCACTCGCGCTCATGGGAGTCGGCAACGCGTTCGTCGACGTCGCGGGTCTCACGCTCGTCCAGCGCACCGTCCCCGACGACGTCCTCGCCCGCGTGTTCGGCGTGATCCAGATGCTGTGGATGGCGTCGATGGGCGTCGGCGCCGCGCTCGCGCCAGCGCTCATCGCGTGGCTCGGAGTCGACACAGCGCTGATCGTCACCGGCGCCTTCCTCCCGATCCTGGTCGTAGCGTTCGGAGCGACGGTTGCGCGCATCGACCGGGCTGCCGCCGCGCCGGAGACGGACGAGCTCAGAATCCTCGTCTCGGTGCCGATCTTCGCGCCGCTGCCGGGCGGGTCGCTCGAGCACCTCGCGACGCGGCTGGTTCCGCTCCGCGTCGACGCCGGCACGATGATCGTGCGCGAGGGTGACGCAGGAGATCGCTTCTACATCGTCGCGGAGGGGGAGCTCGGCGTTTCGCAGGGCGGCGCCCCCATCGCGGAGCTGACACCTGGCGAATACTTCGGCGAGATCGCTCTCCTGCGCGACACTGCGCGGACCGCGACCGTGACGGCGCGAACCGACGCCGTCCTCTACGCCCTCGACCGCGAGGATTTCCTCGCAGCGGTCACCGGACACCCGCAGAGCGCCGAGGCGGCGGAGTCGGTGATGAGCGCGAGACTGGCCGGGCCAGTCGCCACGGGCTACCGCTCGGCAGCCGGCTGACGTCGCGCCGCTAGACTGGCTCCCCCGAGCGCCCGTAGCTCAGGGGATAGAGCGCTGCCCTGCGGAGGCAGAGGTCGCATGTTCGAATCATGCCGGGCGCACTTCGCGCTCTCCGAGCCGGAGAGTCGCGTCGGTCGGCACCTCCACTCGCACAAAGCCGAGACCGAGCACATGGTCTCCCTCGCGGGTCGCACTCGTGACACGACCGACGACCTTGCCGTCGAGGTCGAGCTCGGCGTCATACGCCGGGACGTCCTCGCCGTCGATCTCGAGCACGCGGAGCGTCCGGTTCACGCGGCCGCGGTAGTGCTGCCGCGCAATCGGCTCCTGACCCGGATAGCAGCCCTTCTCGAAGTCGATCGCACGGGCGTCGAGGCCGACCTCTGCGGGCAGGACACGTTCGTCGATCTCACGTCCGAACCGTGGCGTCCCGGCGCGAATGCGGAGGAGCTCGAGCTCGTGCTCGTCGATCTCCCTCCAGCTCGGCGGTTCATCGTCGATCAGCTCGTACGCCGCCACTCCGTACTCCCTGTTCGCAACGCTCCCAGGCGCTGCTTCCCGTCCCAGGATCAGTGTCGACGTGTGCTCTTCGACGGTGATCTCGACCTTCGCGGCGACTCGGCTGCGCACGAGCGTGGCTCGTAGCAGCGCTTCGAGATCGGGCTCTGTCAGTAGGAGATAGTCGTCCGAGCCCCGTCTCCAGACCGTCATCGGTGCAACGACCCTCCCTTTCGCGGTCAACAGCAGGGCTTCGCACGATTCGCCTGGGACGATCGCCTCGACGTCGTTCGACAGCATTCGCTGGAGATACGACGCCGCGTCGGGCCCAACCACGCCCACGAATCCCCGTGGCCTCTTTCCCACCCGTGCCGCAGTGCCTGGCATCAAGACTGTGCGCTCGTTTCTCGTTAGCTGCGATGCGGCTGCGAAGCAGACGCCTTTAGGGATCTTCGCGCGACCGGAGAGTCCGCGCTAGCGGATCTCCGGTCTTGCGCCTCGATCAATAGTGTTGCAGCCGTGTTCAGGTCGAGAGCAGAGCGCAAGGTCAGAGACGCGGGCTACGATCCAGCGCGGCTTCCGCCCGGCCAGTACCTCACCGAAAAGTGGCCTGTGCTCCATGCCGGGTCGATCCCGCAGAGCGATCTCTCCACGTGGGACTTCTTCGTCGAGGGCGAGGTCGAGAGTCCGCTGCGGCTCTCCTGGGACGACCTGAACGCGCTCCCGCGCACGTCGCACACGCAGGACATCCACTGCGTCACACGCTGGAGCCGCTTCGACGTCACCTTCGAGGGCGTCCATTGGAGAGCCATCGAGCCGCTCGTGAAGCCCTTGCCCTCCGCGCATCACATCGTTGCGCACGCGGAGGAGGGCTACACCGCGAACGTGCCGATCTCATTCCTCCGCGACCCGCTCTCGCTCATCGCGACTCATGCCGACGGCGAGCCCTTGACGCCCGAACACGGCGGCCCACTCCGCCTCGTGATCCCGGGCAAATACTTCTGGAAGAGCGCCAAGTGGCTCCGTGGCATCGAGCTCACCGCCGACGACCGCCCGGGCTTCTGGGAGCGCTACGGCTACCACAACGACGCCGACCCGTTCAAGGAAGAGCGCTACGGCTTCTGAGGGATCCGCGATTCCCCCCGAAAGGGGGAGGATCGCCGCGGGCGAATCGACGACAACCTGTTCAACCCAATCCTCCCCAGTTCTTCCCCCTCTGAGTGGCCGTTCCCAGCGGCCACTCGTCTTTCCGGGAACGAAACGCAAAGGGCCGGCATTCGCCGGCCCTTTGCGTTGGATCAGGGAAGGGATCTCGAGCAGCGATCGGCCTAGAAGTCCATCCCGCCGCCGGGCATGCCCGCGGGCATTGCCGGCTGCTTCTCCGGCATCTCCGCGACGACTGCCTCGGTGGTGAGGATGTTCTTCGCGATCGACGCAGCGTTCTGCAGCGCCGAGCGCGTGACCATGGTCGGGTCGATGATCCCGGCCTTGACCAGGTCCTCGATCTCGCCCGTCTCGACGTTCAGGCCCTGGCCCTTCTTGGCGCGGCGGACCTGGTCGATGACGACGGAGCCCTCGAGGCCCGCGTTGTACGCGAGCTGACGAAGCGGCTCCTCGAGTGCGCGGACGATGATGTTCGCGCCCGTGCGCTCGTCGCCCTCGAGCTTATCGAGAGTGGACTTGACCGCGTCACCGGCGTTGATGAGCGCGACGCCGCCGCCCGGGACGATGCCCTCCTCGAGGGCTGCCCGCGTGGCCTGCAGCGCGTCCTCGACGCGGTGCTTCTTCTCCTTCATCTCGGTCTCGGTGGCTGCGCCGACCTTGACGACCGCGACGCCGCCCGACAGCTTGGCGAGGCGCTCCTGGAGCTTCTCGCGATCGAAGTCGGAGTCGGTGTTCTCGATCTCGGACTTGAGCTGCTTGATGCGGCCCTTGATCGCATCGGAGCCGCCGGCACCGTCGATGATCGTGGTCGTGTCCTTGTCGATGACGATCTTGCGGGCCTTGCCGAGCTGCGAGATCTTGGTGTTCTCGAGCTTGAGGCCCAGCTCCTCGGTGATGACCTCGCCCCCCGTGAGGATGGCGATGTCCTCCAGCATCCGCTTGCGGCGGTCGCCGAAGCCGGGTGCCTTGACCGCGACGGCGCTGAACGTGCCGCGGAGCTTGTTGACGACGATCGTCGCGAGCGACTCGCCTTCGACGTCCTCCGCCACGATGAGCAGCGGGCGACCGGCCTGGATGACCTGCTCGAGCACCGGAAGGATGTCCTTGACCGCACCGATCTTCTGGTTGGCGATGAGGACATACGGCTCTTCGAGGACGGCCTCCATGCGCTCGGCGTCCGTGATCATGTACGGGCTGAGGTAGCCCTTGTCGAACTGCATTCCCTCGGTGAACTCGAGCTCGAGACCGAAGGTCTGGCCCTCCTCGACGTTCACGACGCCGTCCTTGCCGACCTTCTCGATCGCGTCCGCGATGACGTCACCGATCTCGCGCTCGCGCGACGAGATGGTGGCGACACGGGCGATGTCTTCCTTGCCGTTGACCTCGACCGACTGCGTTTTGAGGTTATCGACGATCGCCTCGACGGTCTTCTCGATGCCGCGCTTGAGCCCCATGGGGTTCGCGCCGGCAGCGACGTTCTTGAGGCCCTCGCGGACGATGGCCTGGCCGAGCACCGTGGCGGTCGTCGTGCCGTCACCGGCGACGTCCGTCGTCGCTGTCGCGACCTCGCGCATGAGCTGTGCGCCCTGATTCTCGAACGGGTCCTCGACCTCGATCTCGCGGGCGATCGTGACGCCGTCGTTCGTGATCGTCGGCGCGCCGAACTTCTTGTCGAGGACGACGTAGCGACCCTTCGGGCCGAGCGTCACCTTGACGGCGTCGGCGACGGCGTTGACGCCGCGCTCGAGCGCCCGGCGGGCGTCCTCGTTGAACTTGAGCTCTTTATGAGCCATCTATTTACTCCTCCTAGTGCTCAGAGAAAGGGCGAGGCAAGCCTCGGCCCTTACGCGGCCGCGCCGGCAAGCTTCTTCTTGCCCTTGCTGCCTGTGGTTACGACCTTCGCGAGAACGTCCGACTCGCGCAGGATGAGAACGTCGTCGGCGCCGACCTTGATCTCTGTTCCGCCGTACTTGGAAAAGATGACCTCGTCGCCCACCTCGACATCCATCTTGATGTACTTCCCGTCCTCGTCGCGCGAGCCGGGGCCGACAGCCAAGACGTTGCCGCGCTGCGGCTTCTCCTTCGCCGTGTCGGGCAACACGATCCCGCTCACCGTGATCTCGTCCTCGTCGAGGACCTCTACGATCAAGCGGTCGCCCAGGGGCTGCAGATCCATTCGACAGTTCCTCCTTGATACGGAGTTTGTGACAACTCTGGCACTCACACACTGAGAGTGCCAGAACCACCATAGCACCCTCGTGCCATTGCGCAAAGCCAAATTGAGTCGATCGCGCTCAGGTCTCGTGACTCGCCGGCCAACGGCTGTTACAAAGTTGGCGTGCGCCGTGAGTTCTCAGCCGGAGTCGTCCTCGTGCGACGGATGCGTGGGCGCTGGTGGTTCGCAGCGGTGCGGCCTGAGGGGAAGCGCGACGGTGTTTGGGCGCTGCCGAAGGGGCTCATCGACACCGGCGAGACGCCCGCCGAGGCTGCGCTCCGCGAAGGCTTCGAGGAAACGGGGGTCCGCGGCAGCGTCACCTCGAAGCTCGGCGACATTCGCTACGTCTACACGTGGGACGGCGAACGCGTCTTCAAGATCGTGAGCTTCTTCCTCGCCCGTGCTCGCGGTGGCCGGATCGGCGGATTGCCGCCGGGGATGGAGGTCGAGGTGGCCGAGGCGCGCTGGCTCCCTCTCCTCGACGGGCCGATGCTCCTCGCCTACAAGGGGGAGCGGGAGATGGTGGGGAACGCCATCGAGACGCTCACAGGCGACCCTCTATAGTTGCGCCGCCGATGCCCACATTTGCCCTGAACTTCTACAACCCCGCCGTTGCGGACCAGCTCCGCACGGGCCGCAAGACCGCGACGATTCGCCTCGGCGACAAGTCGGCGAAGTACCGCAAGGGCATGATCGTCACAGTGCTTTGCGGCGCCCGCTTCGGCCAGCGCGAGCGGATCTTCGACGCGGTCATCGATAAGGTCGAGGTGAAGGCGCTCCGCGAGCTCTCCCCGCGCGAGATCGAGCACGACAACCCGCAGATCCGACGCGTCGACGAGATGCAGTGGTTCCTGGGCCAGCTCTACAACCGCGAGATCGCGGAAGACGAGATCGTCACGCTGATCCGGTTCAGCCAGATCACCTAGCCCAGATCAACCAACGCGAGCGGAAACTGCGAGTGCAGTCTCCGCGCGCGTCTCGCCCTTCTTGCCGACGTCGACGTAGACCTCGCTCGTCGGGACGTCGACCGCAACGAGGGTCATGGTCGTCTGGGATACACCGGCAGGCGACGCGGATGCGAGCGTGCTCGAGCCGACGACGACCGAGAGAGCCACGAGCGCGAGGATAGGAATGAACCTGCGCATCGTCCTTCGTCCTCTCGTTCGGAGTGCGACCGTCGCCTGCGCGATCGTCGCGGGGATGGCGAGCAGCAGCACTCCGAAGAGCACTGCTGCCCACACGAGATTGCGCTTCCAGCGACGGCGCATCAGATTCCGAGCGCGGGAGGTGCGTCCACGCGCGGCTCGCAGGTGGCCCGGTAGCCGAGGAGCCGGCCGAGCGGGGCGCCGAGGAGCAGACCCGCCTTCTGCATCCAGGCGGGCGGGAAGGGCAGGCGAACGGTGTCGAAGTGGGCGTTCGCGATGACGGCGAGGCGGAGCGGGTTCGGCATCCCCTTCCGGTTCGTCTTGCCGTCGGCGGCGAGCGCGAACATCGTCTCGAGGAGCTGCTCGAACTGGAGCGCCGGCCGGATCTCGCAGACGAAGTGCGCCTCGTCGTCGCCGGCGTTCCAGAACCTGTGCGACGTGCCCGCGGGAACGGTGACACGCTCGCCCGGACCGGCGACGCGCTCGCCCAGCGGAGTCCTGAAGCCGACCGTGCCGCGCAAGACCTCGAATCGCTCCTCCTGAGACGGATGAACGTGGGCTGCCGCAACGAAGCCGTGCGGCTGGACGAAGCACTCGATGACGACGGCTTCGCCGCCCGTCTCACGCGACGTCTTGCGGAAGACGATCCGCTCGCCGGTGACCGGGTTCTCGATGGTGTCGCCTGCTCGAATCACGATCTCTCCTCTCGTCTGGGTGACGATCGGACGATCGGGATTCCCGCTTACGGTTCACTTACGACGTGCTTGGGGGAACAGCTCATGGAAAGGGAAGGCTGTGAGTCGGCACGAGTTCCGTGTCCTGGGAACGCTCGAGGTAGCGACCGAGCGCGGCGAGATCGAGCTCGGCGCGCCGCGACAACGCGTGCTTCTCGCATTGCTCGCTCTGAACGCCAATCGCGTCGTACCGCGCGACCGGATCATCGACGTCCTCTGGGGAGAGCAGCCCCCGCGCACCGCACGCAACGCGCTCCAGGTCGCGGTGCACGAGCTCCGCAAGGCATTGGGTGCGGACCGGGTCGAGACCCGGGGAACCGGCTACCGGCTTGCGCTCGCCGCCGGCGAGCTCGACCTCGACCGCTTCACGCACCTGCTCGAGCGCGCGGAGCGGGAAGACCCCGCACGCGCGGCGAATACGCTGCGCGAGGCACTCTCGCTCCACCGTGGCTTCGCGCTCTCGGACCTGCCCGAATCGGCGTTCGTCGCCGTCGAGCGTGAGCGGATCGAGGAGCTCCGCCTCGTCGCGCTCGAGCGGCGGATCGACACCGACCTCGCCGTAGCCCGCCACTACGAGCTCGTCCCGGAGCTCGAGTCGCTCGTCGCCGAGCACCCGTTCCGCGAGCGAATTCGCGGTCAGCTGATGCTCGCGCTCTATCGCTCCGGACGCCAGGCGGACGCCCTGCAGGCGTTCAGGGACGCGCGCGGCGCGCTCGTCGAGGAGCTGGGGGTCGAGCCTTCGCACGAGCTCCAGGAGCTGCACGCCGCGATCCTCCGCCAGGACGACGCGCTTCGGCCGCGCGCGCCCTCGCCGGGCGGCACCACGAACCTTCCCTCGCCCGCGCGCCCACTCGTCGGCCGTGAGCTCGAGCTTGCAGCGATCACCGCGCTCGTTCGCGCTCCCGAGGCGAGGCTCGTCACGCTGACCGGACCGGGTGGGACGGGGAAGACACGCCTCGCGCTCGACGTCGCACGCGGGCTGCTGGGTGAGTTCGAGGGCGGCATCCGGCTCGTCGACCTCGCCCCGATCCGCGACCCCGCGCTCGTGGGGCCTACGACCGCGCGCATCCTCGGCGTCCACGACGACGAGGATGCGCTCGTCTCGCGAATCGAAGCAGCGGTCGGTGATCGTGACACGTTGGTCGTCCTCGACAACGTCGAGCACGTGCTCGAGGCGACGCCCTTCGTCGCGGAGGTTCTCGCGCGCGTTCCGTACCTGCGCGTCCTCGCCACGAGCAGGGAGCCGTTGAGGATCGGCGCCGAACGGGAGTACCGCGTGCCCCCGCTCGAGCTGCCTGCGCGCTCGTCTCTCGACCTCGGCACGGTCGCTCGGGCTGAAGCGGTAGCGCTCTTCGTCGCACGGGCTCGAGCCGCACAACCCGAGTTCGAGCTCGACCAGGAGAACGTCGGCGCCGTCGTCACGATCTGTCACGCGCTCGACGGCCTGCCGCTCGCGCTCGAGCTCGCCGCTGCGCGCCTCAAGCTGCTCTCGCCGGATGCGCTGCTCCAGCGCCTCGAGGATCGGCTGGGAGTGCTCGCAGGCGGCGAGCGCGACCTGCCCGACCGGCAGCGAACGCTGCGCGCGACGCTCGACTGGAGCTACCGCCTGCTCACCCCCGAGGAGCGGTCGCTCCTCGCGAGGCTCGCCGTCTTCGCGGGCGGCTGGACCCTCGAGGCGGCCGAGGACGTCGCGGGTGCAGATCTCGAGACGCTGGGGTCACTCGTGGAGAAAAGCCTCGTGCGCTCGGAACGAGGCGCGGACGGAGCACCGCGGTTCTCGATGCTCGAGACCATTCGCGAGTACGCTCTGGAGCGACTGGTCGAGTCGGACGACGCGGACGCCACCCGCAACCGTCACTCCGTGCACTTCGCCGACTTCGCCGAGGGCCTCGAGCCCGACCTGCACACGGCGAAGGCGCTCGACCGGGCCGAGCGCGAGCACGACAACATCCGCGCGGCGCTCGAGACCGCCGTGGGTAACGGTGACGCGTCCGTCGCCCTGCGCCTCTGCGCGATCGCTCGACTCTGGTACGTCCGGGGCTACGCGACCGAGGGTCGCCTCTGGGTCGAGCGCAGCCTGACCGCAGGCGACGGCGATCCCGGCCAGAGAGCGAGGGCGCTGAACTGGGACGCGATATTCGCGTGGACGAGCGGCGACCACGACGCGGCCGTCGCGCCTGCGACCGAGTCGCTGGCGCTCTCCCGTGAGCTCGGAGACAAGCTCGGTGCAATGCGCTCCCTCATGGCGCTCGGGCTCGCGCAGCTCGGACGCGGAGATCCGTTGGCGTCCCGACGATTCCATCGCGAGAGCCTCGAGCTCGCCCAGGAGTTGGCCGACGAGCGAGCAGTCGCGCTGGCGCTCGCGAACCTCTCGGACGTCGCGTTCGTGCTCGGCGAGTACGACGAGGCCGAGACGCTCGCCACGCAAAGCCTCGAGGTCGCTCGCCACCTCGGCGACGAGGAGATCATCGGCGTCGCGCTCCTCGAGCTCGGAGCGGCGGCGATCGCGCGCGGGAAGCTCGAGGTCGCGGAACCGCTGATCCTCGAGAGCCTGGGCTACTTCCGTCGAGTCGACTTCAAGGACTTCGTCGCCTCGAGCCTCGTGGCTCTCGCACGCGCCTGCGCTGCAGGCGATCCGACGCGCGCCGCGCGGCTGCTCGGCGCCGCGGGGGTCGTTCGTGCGCCGCTCGGGCCGGCGCAGTTCCCCTGGGAGAGGTCGTGGTTCGAGCAGACGCAGGAAATCGTCCGGCGCGAGCTCGGCGAGGCGGCTGCCGACCAGGCGATCCGGGCGGGGGAGAGCGAGCACGAGCGCGTGCTCGAGGACGCGCTCGGGGAGGCGCCCTAACGGCCCGCCCGGCGAATCGTCGTGCCAAACAGGTCCGGGTCGCGCACTGGGGCGTCGCACTCCTCGCAAGCAACAGCGAACGCGGACGCGATCGGCGCCGAGCAGCTCGGGCAGCGGTGCCGTAGCTCGCCGCCGCACTGCGGGCACGCGGACGGCAGGCCGCTCTCGTCGTCGAGGAAGTACCGCAGCGTGTGGCCGCACGTGAGGCAGAAGGCGACCCAGTCGCCGAGCGTCTTGCGGCGCTCTTCCTGGATCCAGTTGCGCTT
>DATKBJ010000109.1:0-25342 GCA_035514135.1 Gaiellaceae bacterium
GCTGCGCGACCAGCGACCGAGAGGGCACGGAACTCGAGTGCAGGCTCACGGGCAGCGGCAGCTTCGGCGTGCGAGATGGCCTCGACGTGGCGGCCATGACGCAGCATGATCTCGGCGCGTGCGAGCGCGAAGATCGGCGCAACGACGCCAACATCCGTCGCAAGATCGCACCACCGCTCCAACGTCGAGAGGCGGGCAGTGTCAAGGAGCTCGTCGAGCGCCCGACGCATCAGGTCTTCGAGTTCGTTCTCCGCCCGTGTTCGAACGATGAGCTCGAACGCGGCGTCCCACTCGCGGCGCATGCGGTACACGTCCAAGCACACGGCGGCCGCGTCGGGTGCAGGCATGAGTCCGAGCTGGACGCTTCGCTCCTCCAGGAATGCGCGAGCAAGCGGATGCAGATCCAGTTGTTGGCCTCGCTCGACGAGCAGCCCGACGTCGAGCGCGGCCGAGCACACGAGCTCCGCACTCTCGACACCAAGGAGACGGACTGCGAGCTCGTGGTCGAGCTGCGGAGCGAGCGCAAGCGTGGTCAGCCCCTGACGAATGTCGGGCCCGAGGGCGCTGAAGACCTCGTCGGCGAAGAACCGGTACAGCGACTCTGGCACCTGCTCGGCGCCCGTGCTGATCTCCGCCGAAGAAGCGCTCGCAAGCCCGATCACAGCCGGCCAGCCGTTCGCAAGCAGAGCAAGCCCCGACGCCGAGCGCGGGCTGCGCCCGACGAGCACGTCGGCCGCTTCGCGACTGTCCATCGCGAGCGTCGTCTGATTCACCTCGAACGCGTCGCCGTACATCAGCTCCTTGGTCGTGATCCAGGAGGGGCGAACACGGCTCGCCAGCAGGAGCCGAACGGGGGAGACGGCGACGAGCGTCTTGACGAAGTCCTCTGCGCGCGGCTCTTGCGCCACCTCGTGATAGTCGTCGAGAACGAGCCACGCGTTGTCGGGCCAAGGCGCAAGATCCTCGCCGAGGATCTCCGCAAGCGTCTCGACGTTCTCGGCCGGTGCCGGCAGAGCGCGAAGATGAGCCCTCAGGCGGGCGTCGCATTCCTCGACGAGCGCTGTCGCGTTCCGTGCGATGCCGAGAGCCAGGGCCGCGACATCCGTCGACGAGGAGCGCGCCGTGAACCACACGGCGCTGCGTTCGTCGCGCGCCACCCACTGCTCGGCGAGCGTCGTCTTCCCGTACCCGGCGGGAGCGACGAGCATCCGCACGCGCGCTTTCGACTCGTCGAGGAGCGCGAACAACCGGGGTCGCTCGACGATCCTGCGCTTGCGGATCCGTACCTCTGAGGCTGTCGCCGTCGTCGCCCTCTCCTGACCGACGTCACGTGGATCGACGCTCGACCCTAACACCCTTCGACTCGGAGGGGTGCCCGCGGCAACGCCGCCGCGGGCACCCTGGGTCAGCGGGGAAGCCGGGCCGCAATCATGTAGCGGCGCCCCGCAGACAGCGGGTCCTCTCCCGTCAGCAGCCTGAACGCAATCGGAATCTGGCGGCGACGGCGCACTCCCAGCTTCTGCCGAAGCACGTCGCAATGCGCCTTCGCCGTCCTGGGGGAGATCCCGAGGCGTGCCCCGACCTCGTCGTTCGAGCAACCCGCTGCGATCAACGCGACGACCTCACGCTGCCTTGCCGTGATGGGAGTCATCTTTCTCTCCGTGGCCAGCTCGATCATGGGACGAAGCTACTCCCTCGTTCGAGGGATGGCCATCGGCTCGGGGGTGTAAGGCGTGGTGTAACCCGCCTCGCTGGACCCGGAGCTCCTCACAGGAGCAGCGCCTGGAACGCCAGCATCGCGGCGAATGCAGCCGAGCTCGTCGCCACGACCGATCGCACGGACGCCTGCCTGAGTGCCTCTGGAAGCAGCTCGCGCGCGACCATCCAGGCCATTGCGCCGGCTGCGAAGCCGAGCGCTGCGGGAAGAACTCCCTCGAAGGCCTCGACGAAGAGAAACGCGGGTACTGCGAGAAGCGGCTGCGGAAGGCTCGAGAAGATGCTCCAGCCGGCTGCAGACCGTACCGACGCGCCCCGCGGCACGAGCACGAGACTGATCGCGAGACCTTCCGGAACGTTGTGCACCGCGATCGCCACCGCGATGAGGAGGCCCAGGGTCTCACCACCTCCGAAGGCCGCTCCGACTCCGACGCCCTCGGCGACGGAGTGCACCGTCATGACGGCGACGATGAGCAGGCCTTTGACCGCATCGTCGCCGCGAAGCAAGCCGAAATCGCGAGCGTGATGCGGCGCATGGAGATACCGCGAGACGATCAGGATGAAGACCACGCCGGCGAGCGTGCCGAGCGCGACCTCGCGGACGCTTCGATCCGCGCCCTCGAGCACGAGACTCACGCTCGCGCCACCCATGACGCCGCTCGCGGCGGCGTTCGCGACACCGAGTGCGCGCGGCCCTGCCGTGCCCGTGAACAGCATCGGTATGGCGCCGAGACCCGTCGCGAGCGCCGTCCCAAGCGCGACCAGGAACACCGTGATGACCTCGACCGATCCCACCGGCGCCGCACGTTAAACGCTCGCAGCGTGGGAGACGTGAATGCCCGCTCCGCAGTCGGCCCGAAGCGACGGGCACACTTCACGGCACATGGCGGCGATGAACCCACGCTCAAACGACGGTCCGTCAGGACGCACGGTCGTTCTGGCATTCGGTATCGCGATCGCCGCGGCTGTTGCGCTCGTCGCGGTCGCCCTGCTCCTCCGCGACGACTCGGGCACACCGCCGACCGAGAGCCCGGTCGTCGATCTCAGCGGGATCCCGCAGGATGGCCGCATGCTCGGGCCGCCCGACGCGACGGTCACGCTCGTCGAGTGGGCCGACCCGCAGTGCCCGGCCTGTCGTACCTACAACGAGGAGCTCTTCCCGATCGTCGTCGACGAGTACGTTCGGCCCGAAAGGATGAACGCCGAGTTCCGAGGCTTCCCCTTCATCGGGGACGACTCGGTGAAGGCGTACCGCTTCCTTCTCGCCGCGGGTGAGCAGAGCAAGCTCTGGGACCTCCAGGAGGCGATGTTCCGCAATCAAGGCGGGGAGAACACGGGCTGGGTGACCGACGACTTGATCCGTGAGCTCGCAGCCGAGGTCGGCCTCGACGCCGATCAGCTCTTCGCAGACTTCGAGCGCGACGACATCACACTCGAAGCCGAGAACGCGGAAGCAGCCGGTCAGGCAGCGGGAATCCCGGGCACGCCGACGCTCCAGATTCGCATCGGCGACGAGGAGGCCTACGCCATCCAGGTCGCCACGGTCGATCAGCTGCGAATGGCACTGGACGACGCACTCGCCGGGTGAGCGATCGGGCGTTGCGAGCCGGCGCCGTGCTGGTCGCGCTCGGCGGAATCGCCGTCGCGGGCTATCTCACGTGGGCGCTCTTCGACGACGCGGCACTCGTCTGCGTCGCAGGAGGCGGCTGCGAAACCGTTCAGGAGTCGGAGTACGCCGAGATCGCAGGCGTTCCCGTCGCCATGCTCGGTCTCGGTGCCTACGTCGCGCTCCTCGGGCTGATCGTGTGGGACGGCCGGTCGGCGCGGCTCGCCGCAGCGATGATCGCGCTCGTCGGCGGCCTGTTCTCGATGTACCTGCTCGCGTTGCAGCTCTTCGTGATCGAGGCAGTCTGCGTGTGGTGTCTCGCGAACGACGTCGTGATCGCCCCCGCGCTCGCGGTGTTGACCGCGCTGCGGCTCAGGTCATAGGGACTTGCCGGAGGACCTTCGGCGCGACGCGGTCCAGGATCTCCGAGAGGCTGTCGCCGGTGCAGGTGAGACCGTGGTTGCGCAAGCCGATGACAGCGTGCGCCGGGTCGGGCTCCTGTGCGACGAGATCGGCAACCGCAACTGCAAGCTGTTGCGTGCCGCACGGATAGTTCACGTCGGTGGCGGCGATCCCGTCCATCCAGGCATGGATGTGGAGGATCGCTCCGACATCGGGGTGAGCCTGATAGATCATCCAGTGCTCGATCGCGTCGACCGAAACCCGGCGCGGCTCGATGCCGGGCGGCACGCTCAGGACGATCACACCTCGGTCGTCGTCGAAGTCCTTGACCATCAGGATGTCCCGTCCGACCGATTCGAGCTTGGACTTGTCCACGCCGCTCGCGCTCATCCAGAAGCGCGACTCGTCCTTGCGTGCCGAGAGATTCCCGTACGACAGGCCGCCGACCGAGTAGAGCCGCATCACGTGCCTGAGATCTCGCCCCGAGAGATACTCCTCGACCGGGAAGGGCGACGGCAGCAGATCGAGCTCGTCCAGCCGACGGCCGGATTCGCTGATGTCCTGCGTGATCTCGTCACCGTCCCAGAGCTCTGGCTCGAGATCGGGAATCCACTCGTTGTCGATGACGAGGCGCGACGTGGCGAGCGGCTCGAGGCGCTCGTAGATCGTGGCCGGGTCCTCCGAGACGTGGTACGTCCCTTGCTCCATCGTCGTGAACCACACGCCTTCGTCGGGCACACGCAGGAGGACGACGTTCGACAGCGTGCGGACGAGCATCGGGTAGCTGGCCTTCAACGCATCGTCGGGAGCCTCGGGCAGCTCGTAGAACGCAGCCGAGTACGTGCCGCGCGACGCCCGTCTGAACGCCTTCGGATCCTCGGGGTCGAACATGTTGAGCACGAAGTCGGCGTCGGCGATGGCGTCGACACGCGTGAAGGCATCCGCCTCGAACTGTGCACCGATCGCGCGCACCCACTCCTCGTGCTCGGGAGACGTCGCTGTGCCCCAGATAGCGTACTTGCGCACGAGGCGAGTCTATCGGGGCTACCGGAACAGGTCTCGCTCGCGCCGCATCAGGAGGTCGCTCCCGAGACCGTCGCCGCGGAGACGCAGTCCGCGCACGATCGCCGCAGGCACGCCATCCGTCTTGCCCATGACGAGCTGCGCGGCCCCCGCGATCTCGTCTGCGACGGCGATCTGCGTCGCGTGCAACTCGTAGCCGGTCGCGTCCCGCTCTCCACCGAGGTCGAGAATGGCGAGCAGACCGGCGACACCGATAGCCACATCGGTCGTACCCAATCGCCACGCGCGGCCGAAGGAGTCCGAGAGGATGACCCCGACGTCGACGCCCGCTCTCCGCGCGATGTCGCTGCGCAGCGCTGCCGCGGACCCATCGGGGTCGAGTGGCAGAAGGACGAGCGTGTTCGGGCCCTTCGCGTTCGACGCATCCACGCCGGCCGACGCGCAGACGAAGCCGTGCTGCGTCTCGGCGATCACGAGCGGCGGTCGAGACCTGACGACTACTCGGGCTTCGCGAAGGATCACTTCGAGACGCCGAGGGTCCGACTCCCCCGCCAGCTCGCGAGCGCGATCCGACGGCTCGATCTGCGTCAGGTCGACGATCCTGCCCTCGACCTTCGAGACTGCCTTCTGGGCGACGACGAGCACGTCGTCGGCCTCGAAGCCTCCTGCGCTGGCAGCTGCCTCGAGCAGGAGAGCGGCGAGATCGTCGCCCTCTTCGAGCTCGGGGAGCCCCCGTAGCCCGACGACGCGGAGATCGTTCGTCAACCCAAGCCCGTGACCCGGATGCCCGCGTGCCCCTTGTAGCGCCGATTCAAGTTGACAATCACGGCAGTCAGGCCCTCCAGCGCGCGAGCACTTGCGAGCGGGCCGGCGTCGAGCCCCCTGCCCGTCGTGAGCCGCGACGCCAGCTCGAGCCCGCGCTCCTTCGCATTTGGATCGTCTCCGCAGACGAGCGCGTCCTCGTCGGGCGGGCTCTCCCCGCCGAGGCTCGACGCAGCCAGGGAGTGGAGGCCGGCGACGACCGGTGCGTCGAGGACTGCCTGGATCTGCTCTGCCAGCGAGCGCGCGTCCGGCGACGGGAACACGCCAGCTTTCGTAAAGCGAAGCTCGGATGCGACCGAGAGGACAGGAGTCGAGCCGATCACGTCGCGGAGCTCGCGAGCCGTACCGAGCGCCGCGTCGGCGTTGACGGCGAGAATCACGAAGTCGGCGTCTGCGCAAGCGTCCGCGTTCGTCTCTCCCCTGCAGTCGAGCTCGAGCGCCACAGCCTCGGCCCGGGCGGCGTCACGCGAGCCGATGACGACGACGAGACCCGCCTGGCGAAGGCGAGCGGCGAGTGCCTTGCCGAACGGGCCCGTCCCGCCGACGATCGCTACGCGCACGCCACCTCCAGGACGACCTCGGCGAGCCGTATCTCGGACTCGCGGTCCGGCATGAGCGTGCGGGCAACGACGAGGTCGACGTCCTCGGCGGCTGGTGAGTCGGGCTCGTCGATCACGAGCGCGTCGATCAATCCCTTGTAACGATCGGTTACATGGGTCGGAGTCGTCCCGCCTGCCATGCGCGTGAGCATACGGGCGAGCGGGCCGGTCACCGCCGCGCCTCCCACCAGCGGGCTGACGGCGACGCAGCGGACGCTCCGGTGCTCGATCGCTTCGCGGATCGCCGCGACGGCGAGGATCGGGCCGATCGAGAGGAACGGGTTGCTCGGAGCGAGGAGGATCGCCTCCGCGCTTTCGAGGGCCTCGAGAACGCCTTGCGCCGCGCAGGCCTGGTCAGCGCCTTGGACCTCAACCGCGTCGACGTCGTCTGCATGGCGCCGACCGACGAACCACTCTTGGAACGCGAAGCGGCCGGCCGGAGTGACGACCTGCGTGCGGAGGCGATCGTCGGTCGCCGGGATGATCCGCGCTCCGACACCGGCGCGTTCGCACAGCCTCGCAGTGATCTCCGACAGCGTCACTCCCTCGCGGAGCGCCTGCGTACGCACGATGTGGAGTCCGATGTCGCGATCGCCGAGCCTGAACCAGTCGTCACCACCCCAGCTCGCCGCCGACTCGAGCGCATGCCAGGTCTCGTCGGCGCGTCCCCACCCACGCGCCGAGTCGATGAGGCCACCGAGCGCGTACAGGAGGCTGTCGAGATCGGGCGAGACATGCAGGCCGAGGATCTCGAGGTCGTCTCCGACGTTCCCGATCACCGTGAGCTCGCCCGGCCCGAGAACGGCATCCAGCCCGCGCGCGAAGCGCGCGCCGCCGCCTCCTCCCGAGAGGAGGACGACCCTCACGCCGGAACGGCGAGAAGCGCGCGCGTTCGCGGGCCGAGGCGCACGGCGATGCGTTCGAGATCCGCGTCCGAGTCGACGTCGGCCTCGAGCTCCGGGATGGAGGCCGTCGCGAACGGCGCGTGCGCGCGAAAGCGATCGGCGCTCCCGGGACCGTAAAGGGGAGCGAAAGCGCCGGGGTCGGGGAGCGAGAGGGCGTTCGTCGAGCCGTCGAGAGCCTCGACGAGCGCGAGGCCCGCTTGCGCGAGTCGCCGCATAGCGGCCGCGGTCGCTCCGGGGAGATCCGCGTTGACGACGAGCGCGTGCCCGGCGACGCTCGCCAGACCGGCCACGACGGCCACCCCGAGCCCGCCCCCCGGGTCGGGCACGACCTCGGCACCAACGGGGACGACCGCCGGATCGTCCGTGACGACGAACACGGGGCCCACATCGAGCGCTGCTTCGACGACGTCTCCGAGCATCGCCAGCGCAACCGCTGCACGAAGCGACGACGATACGCGACGCTTCGAGTCTCCCCGATACGGGATCACCACAGCCGGCACGCTGCGAAGGTTACGCGGCGTTCGAGGAGGTGTTGTCGGCGCCAGGGCCTGACGTGGCCCACTCGCGAACGTCGAACCAGTGCGTCCCACGGAGTGCCTCGGCCACGTCGGTGTCGGTGTGGCCGGGATTGAAGACATGGTGGTCGAGGTCGCAGCAGATCTCGACCTCGCCGAGCGAGGCGTGCGAGATGCGCGAGAGCGCCTCGGCTGGAAGCTGCGCCTCGGAGACCGTGTAGTGCTTGAACTGGAGATCGGGGTCGAGCTCCATCAGCTCAGGCCAGTCGGGGCAGGTGCGAGCACTCATCGAGCGGGTGATTTCTCCTCGAGCATCCACGTCCCTTCAAGGCGCACGACGCCCCGTGCGTCATCCCCCGGGTAGACGACGAACACGAGAGCGTCGTCGAGCCAGTGGTAGACGTGCTCGCCCGCCTCGTCGGTGAGGCCGAGACGGAGGTGGAAGCGGCCGTCGGCAAGCGGGAGCGCGCCCATGTGGAAGCGAACGTCGCGGGTGCCGTTACCCGCGGCCCAGCCGATGCTCCGAAGGTCGATCGCGTGGCCGGCGACGAGGGCTCCCGCGTCGTCGCGAAGCTCGAGCTGGAGTCGCGGCGGCGGCACACCCTCTGCCTCGATGCCGACGCGGAGCTCGAACGGCTCGCCCGAGAGGAACTGCAGGCGGTCGGAGCCCTCCTGGCCGACGAGCGTCGCGGCCGCGATCGAGGCCTCCCCCGAGCCCCACTCGCGAAGGCCCGCGCCTCTCTCGGCCGGGTCCGCATCGTCGGCGAGCGCACGCCGGTAACGGACGACTGCCTCTCGCGTGGAGCCGTCGAACGCCACCCGACCTCCTTCCAGAAAGACGGAGCGCTCACAGAGACGCTCGACCGCGGAGGCGTCGTGCGAGACGAACACGATCGTCCCGCCCGCCTCCTTGAAGGCGAAGATCCGGCCGAAGCACTTCCGCTGGAAGGCCTCGTCGCCCACGGCGAACACCTCGTCGAGAAGCAGGATGTCCGCGTCGAGAAACGCTGCGATCGCGAACCCGAGTCGCATCGTCATCCCGGACGAATACGTGCGCACCGGGCGGTCGATTGCGTTCTCGAGCTCGGCGAAGGCGACGATCTCGTCGAAGCGCTGCTTGATGTCCGCACGACGCAGGCCCTGGATAGCGCCGTTCAGGAAGACGTTCTCGCGACCGGTGAAGTCCGGGTGGAAGCCGGCGCCGAGCTCGAGCAGCGATCCGATACGTCCCTCGCTGCGAGTGCGTCCGGAGGTCGGCTTGATGATCTCGGCGATGACGCGGAGCAACGTCGTCTTGCCCGAGCCGTTACGGCCGATGAGCCCGACCGCCTCGCCTCGGCCGATCTCGGCGGAGACGTCTCGCAAGGCCCAGACGTCCATGGCTTCCGTCTGCCCTCGCTGGACGAAGAGATCCTTGAGCGTGCGCGCCTCGCGCCCGTGGACGCGGAAGCAGCGCGAGACGCCCTCGACCGATATCTGGCCGACTTCCATCGAACCTAGAGTACGCCCGGCGATGGAACGAGTCGGTGAGCACCCGGTGCCCGTCGGGCCTTTGGCGGTGCGGTGGATCGCCTACGAGATAGCGGAGCAGCGGGCCGGAGTCGCGACACGAGCGCGAGTTCGCGTTCAGAACGCAGGCTCGGCGCCGTGGCGCTCGCGCGGCCGTGAGGGCGTCCAGCTCGCCTACCACTGGCTCGATCCGCTCGGCAACGCGATCATCTGGGACGGTAACCGCGTCGCGTTCCCTGAGGTCGTGCGGCCCGGCGAAGAGGTCGAGCTCGAGACCACGGTGACGGCGCCGAGGCCGCCGGGCTCGTATCGCCTCGCGTTCGACCTCGTCGAGGAGTACCGCTTCTGGTTCGCGGAGGTCGGATCGGCGCCGCTGAATCTCCCGGTGGAGGTACGGCCGCGCATCGACGAGCGGCGGCTTGCCGTTCGCATTCACGGCTCACCCGACGTCGAGCTCGAGGCGGCGCTCGCCGGGCAGCTCGAGCCAATCGTGACCGCGGCCGCCGTTGCGGTCGCGCACCTCGTCCCCATGGCGCTGCCGGCCCCGGACTGGTCGCGCCTTTTACTCAACGCTCACGCGGAGGGGTACGCTGCTGTCGGCGGGGCGATCGAGGCCGAGTCTCGCGCGGATCGACGGCGCCTCGTGTCCTGGGCCCCTGGCGGAGGACGCAACCCGCGATTCTCCGAGCCGCTCCTCTTGCCGTCGCTACTCGAAGCCATCGAGCCGACGACGCACGAGGACCTCCCGGCCTACGCGGGCGGCGACACGCTGTTCGAGGGCCGCGCCGTCGTCAGACTTCGGTCGCGATCCGGTCGTCGGACCGGCTGAAGACGAGCGCACCGACCGCCAGCGCGACCGCCGCGGCGACGACGGTGTAGATCGTGTCCGCGGCGCCGGGCTGCTCGCCGTAGAAGAGCACGGCGCGCATCGCCTCGATCGGTGGGGTGAGGAAGTTCACCCAGTGCAGGAAGAACTCGACCGCCGGATAGTCGTCCACGCCTGGCAGGTCACCGAGGCTGTAGAGAATCGGCGTGAGGAAGAACCAGGGCAGGAGGAGCGCCTGCAGGAGGTGCTCGACGTCACGGTAGAGCGCGTTCAGCGCGGCAACCGTGAGCGCGAACCCGGCGACGACGCACGCGAACAGTGCACCGAGCGGGAACGCGAGCCAGACCGTGTCACGCGCCTCCGGGATCTGCCACAGGCTCAGCGCGACCACGACGCCGAGCATCACTGCGAACGACACGAGGTTCGTCCCCACGATCGAGAGCGGGACGAGCTGGCGCGGAAAGCGCACCTTGCGGATGAGATTCGCGTTCTCGAGGAGGCTTCGCGAAGCGGCCTGTGAGGCGGTCGCGAAGAACACCCACGCCGGGAGCCCGCAGAGCAGGAACAGCCAGTAGTCGTCGCTTCCGACCGCCGCCACGCGCCAGAGCACGGAGAAGACGAGCAGGTAGACGAGCATGAGCACGAGTGGGTGCAGCAGCGACCACCCGAGCCCGAGAACCGAGCCGCGGTACTTCGCGCGGATATCGCGCCTGAAGAGGCTGCCGAAGAGCTCCCGGTACCGGATGACGTCGGCGTAAACGGACACGCGGGGAGTCTAGGTCGGCAGGCTGGTGGACTACCCTTGTCCGGTTGTGAACGCGATCGTCGCGATCGCCGCGCTCTCGGTCTCAGCCGCGGTCCTCTGGCTCCTGCTCCGCTCGCCGCTCGGCGCGCGCCTCGTCGCCGTCCCGTCGGAAGAGCGCTGGCACGAGCAGCCGACGCCGACGTTCGGCGGCGTCGGGATCTTTGCAGGCTTCGTCGCAGGGGTTCTCGTCGCACTCGCGACGGGAGTCATCGAGTGGTCGAGCGAGCTCGGCGGCATCCTCGCCGGGGTAACGATCGTCTTCGTCGCCGGGCTCGTCGACGACGTCCGCCACCTGAGCCCGATCGCGAAGCTCGCCGCGCAGGTCACAGCTGCCGTCGTCGTGCTCGCGAGCGGCCTCCACGTCGAGATCGTCGGCAACGACGCCCTCGCATGGTCGATCGGCCTGTTGTGGCTCGTCGGCATCACGAACGCGTTCAACCTGCTCGACAACATGGACGGGCTCGCGGCCACCCTCGCCGTCGTGGCGTGTGCCTACTTCGCCATCGACGCGCTGACGGAGCACGAGAACGAGACCGTGCTCGCGCTCGCGCTCGCGCTCGGCCTCGCGTGCGCCGGATTCCTTCCGTTCAACCTCCGGCCGCGTCGCGGAGCGGCCGTGTTCATGGGCGACTCCGGAAGCCTGGTGATCGGCTTCGGTCTCGCCTCCCTGGCGCTCTCGGCGAGCTGGACGGTCGCGGGAACGACGGTCGCGACGATCCTGCTCCCGCTGCTCGTGCTCGCCATCCCGATCCTCGACACGACGCTCGTCACCATCGCGCGGCTCGTCGAGCGTCGGCCGGTCACGCAAGGGGGTCGCGACCACACGTCGCATCGGCTCGTCTACTACGGCCTCTCGGAGACGAAAGCAGTGCTTCTCCTGGCAATCGTCGCTTCCGCGATCGGCGCCACCGCGCTCGCATACAACGTCCTCGACAACGGCCGGCTTACCGCGATCGGCGTCCTCGTCACGTTCGTGCTGCTCGTCCAGTTCGGAAGCTTTCTCAGCGCGCTCGAGGAGCGATCGCGGCGGGGCATCGAGGGGCCGGAGCCGTCGCTGTGGCGCGCTCTGATCTTCGAGCCGAGACGGCTGGTCGAGGTCTTCACGGACTTCGTTCTCATCTGCGTGTCGTTCCTCGTCGCCTACCTGCTCGCCGTCGGCGGGACGGGGACGGACTTCGAGCGATCGGTCTACCTCTCCGCGCTGCCGATTCTGCTCGGCGCCAGGTACGTCTTCTTCGTCGCGCTCGGCGTCTACCGACGCGTGTGGCGTTACGCGACCGCACGTGACGTGCTGCCGATCGTCGTCGGCTGCTTCGGCTCGGCGTTGGTGGCGGGCTTCATCCTCGTCGCACTTCGTCCGATCGGATCGTTCCCGGCCGTTCAGATCTTCGTGATCGACGCAGTTCTCTGCACGGTGCTCGTCGGCGCGTCCAGGCTCGCGCTCCGGCTCTTCCCGGAGGCCCTCGGCTCGCGGACAGAGCGCCGCCGGGTGCTCGTCGTCGGCGCGGGGCGCGCGGGCCGCAGCCTCGCGCGGGAGCTGCGCGAGGGACGCGAGGCGCGTGTCGTCGGATTCCTGGACGACAACCCCCGCGTGCGACGGCGTCGCATCGCCGGCGTCAGCGTCGTCGGCAGCCTGGACGAGGCCGAGCGCGCGATCGCCAACGCGCGAGCCGACGAGGTTCTGGTGACGATCCCGGCCGCGCCGCCGGAACGGATCGAGCTCGTCGTGCGCGCCGCAGAGAGCGAGGGAGTCCCCTGCCGCATCGTCCGTCGCCACCTAGAGCTGACCGCGCACGAGCCGGTCGAGGCCGCGCGGACGTGAGCTCGACCAGGCACGCGGGCGGGCAGCCCCGCCCCGACTTCCTCGCGCGCTTCCTCTCGGCCGTGCCGTTGCTCGCCGTCTACTTCGGGCTCGCGGCGCTGTACGCGTGGCAAGCATCGCGGCGTCCGGTACCGACGATCTTCACCGACGAGCTCGAGCTGACGCAGCTCGCACGCTCCATCGCCGATACCGGAGAGCCGGCGAGACGCGGGGAGCCCTACGGCGGTGTCGCGACGCTCGTCGCATATCTGCTCGCTCCGGTCTGGTGGCTCGGATCGGCGACGGCCTCGTGGGCCGCGGCAAAGCTCGTCCTCGTCCTCGCGATGACCGCTACGCTCTTCCCGGCCTACGGCCTCGCGCGGATGGTCGTGCCGAAGTGGTATGCGCTGGCCGCCGCGGGAAGCGCCGTCACCGTGCCGGCTCTCGCGTATGCCCCGTTCCTCGTGGAGGAGCCGCTCGCCTACCCGCTCTCGACACTCTCGCTCTGGCTGATCGCGCGAGCGTTGGCGCAGCCGAGCTGGGGCCGCGTGGCGGCGGCGGTCGCCATCTCGCTCGTCGCGACGACGGCCCGTACCCAACTCGCGGTGCTCTTCGCCGTGCTCGCGCTCGGGCTCCTCTGGCTCGCGTGGCAGTCCGAGGCGGCACGTCGCTGGCGCACGGAGTGGACGACGTGGGACTGGGTCGGTGCCGCCACGCTCGTCGTCGGCGTCGCGTTCACGCTCGCGGCCGCAATGGGCAACGCTTCGACGGCATGGCGGGAGACGATGCTTGTCTTCAAGGACCGGATCTTCGAGCATGCAAGTTGGGCGGTCGGCGCGCTCGCGATCGGCATCGGTGTCCTCCCGGTGCTCATAGGCGTCGCTGCGCTCGCCCGTCCGCGATCGGAGGCGCGTGACCCCCGAACGCGTGCGTTCATCACCACGAGCGTCGCAGCGCTGGTCGTATTCGTAGCGTACGCGGGGATCAAAGGAGCCTACATCTCGACCGTCTTCTCCACGCTCATCGTCGAGCGCAATCTGATCTACCTCTGCCCGATCCTGCTCATCGCCACCGCGCTCGCGTTCTCTCGTGGGGTCGGGCGTGGCTGGGCCATCGCGGGCGCAGCGGTCTTCACGCTGTATGTCGTGACAGCCACGCCGCTCCGGCTCGACCAGTATCCGTACTACGAGGCGCACGGGCTCTCGATCGCCGCCTTCGCGAACCGCGAGCTCGGCTGGTCGGAAGGGACGATCGAGCGGGTACTCGTCGCCACCTGTGTGCTCGCGCTCGTCGTGGCCGTGGCGCTCAAGCTCCTGCGCCCGCACTCGGCGGCCTTCGCTTGGGTCGCGGGAGCCGCGGCCGTCGCCGTCTTCGCCTGGAGCATGACGGGCCAGGTCTACGCGGCAGAGGGGGAGAGGATCTTCTCGGAGCAGATCGACGGGAACCTGCCTCGACCCTACGACTGGGTCGAAGAGGCCACCGGTGACGGCTCGGTGGTCGTCCTAGGGCAGCAGATCTCGGACGCGACAGGCATCTGGCTGACTGAGTTCTTCAACCCGTCGGTCCGCAAGGTGTGGAGCCTCGACGGAACCGCGGAGAAGGTCGGTGGACCTATCCTGACCCCCGACCTCGACGCCGTCGACGGCACGCTCACGCCCGTTCCCGGCACCCAGTACGTCCTCGCCGTGAACGGCGTCACGCTCCAGGCGCCGGTCGTCGCGCAGAGGGAGAACGCCGTCCTCTACCGCATCGACGACAGCCCCGTCCAGCTGAGAGAAGCGCTCGTCGGGCGCGAGTCGGACGGATGGATGATTGGCTCGAGCGACGACCCGGTGGCACGCGCCTCGTACACGCGCTACGACGTCTCCGAGGACGAGCCGGGCCTCGCAATCGTTCGCCTCACGCGAGAGGGCTGGTGCCCGGATCCTGGCGCGCGGACCACCGGGAAGGTGACCGTCCGCATCGGACCCGTGGGCATAGGCCCCGACAAGCAGCCTGCGATCGGGCAGGTGACGGAGACGCGGCAGTTCGTCGTGCCGGACTGCGAGGCTTCCGGCACGACGCTCAGCCCGCCGAACGTTCCCTGGCGGATGGAGATCACAGTCACGCCGACGTTCGTGCCGAAGGACATCGATCCGTCGAAGAGCGACAACCGCCGGCTCGGCGCGGTCCTCGACCGTGTGGGCTTCCAACCGATCTTCGGCGACTAACGAGAGGCTGCGACGACGTAGGTGAAGCGGGCGCGCAGCGCGAGGCGCGCAAGCGGACCGCTTCGTTCGAGCGCCTTCGCCGCAGTGAGAACCACGCCTGGAAGCGGCACGGTTTGCGGTACGAAGAACGGGCGCATGGCGACCGAGCCGAAGCCCGCCGCATGGAGATCCGCGACGGCATCGTCGACCTCGTACTGCCGTGGATTGAGGTCGAAGACGAGCTTGGTCCGCGTGTATCCGCGAACCAGCTCGAAGAACGCGCGTCTGTCGCGCGCGTAGTAGATCGCCCGGAACACGGTCGTCGCTGCAACGCGCTCCGGTGGGACGTAGTCGTTGAGGTCACCGAGATGGATCTCCGCCCTTCCGCCGAGGCGCGCGCGCGCCGCCTCGACCATCTCGGGCGTCGAGTCGACGCCGCGGTAGCGAAGTCCGCGATCGATGAGCGCCTCGCCGAGGCCGCCGTCGCCGCAGGCGAGGTCGAGCACCTCGTCACCGGGGGCCAGGTGAGGCCCGAGGGAGGCGATCAGCTCGGCTCGATGTGTGAGATACGCGGTGACGTCGGCGTACGCGCTTTCGGTCCACTCGGCCGCCTGACGCGCGTACTGGCGGCCCTTGTCGGTCACAGCGCGAGCAGCCGCTCGGGATGCTTGCGCACGAATCGCGCCATCCCGCGCGCGTGCCACAGCGTGTGACGCGAGAGGAACCGCCGGTCGATCACGGCCGCATACGCATGCGTGACGACCGCGTCGGGGACGTACCAGCGCTCCCATCCCGCCTGTGCCGCGCGGTAGCAGAGGTCGATGTCCTCGCAGTAGTGCCTGAACCCGGCGTCCCAGCCGTCGATCTCCTCGAGCGTCGTCCGGCGCATGAGAAGGAACGCGCCGAGCATCCAGTCGGCCTGCACGGGCTCGGTCGAGCGCTCGTCGAGCACGTAGTGCTCTCGCTGCGTCTCGTACGGCGATCGCAGGCGCCGAAGCGGGGTTCGCCGGACGATGGTCCCGCGCACGGTGGGGAACCTCCGTCGCGAGGGCTGCCACGTGCCGTCGGGCCACAGCATCTGGGGGCCGGCGATGCCACACCCCGCACGCGCGTCGGCGAACGAGACGAGCTTGGCGACGGCATTCGGCGCGGCGACGGCATCGGGGTTGGAGACGAGCACGTACTCACCGGTCGTCGATGCGATCCCGAGATTCACGTTCGCCGCGAACGAGACCGGGCGCGGATTCTCGAGCACCCTCACGTCGGCCGGGACGGGGTCGACGGATCCCGGGAGGTTCGCGATGACGACCGTCTCGTCGACCTGGGGGACGAGTGCCGGAAGCGAGCGGACGAGGTCAGCTGCATGACCGTGCGAGACAACTACGGCCGAGACCTTCATGTCTCGAGTATCTCGCGGTACACGCCGAGCGTCCGCTCTGCGGCTGTGCGCCAGCTGAACGTGCGAGCTCTGGCTAGACCCGCTGCGACGAGTCGCGCGCGTTCGGCGACGGCGCGTCGGATCCCATCGGCGAGATCGGACTCGTCCACGATGATCGCCGCGTCACCCGCGACCTCGCGAAGCGCCGGATCCGGCACCGCGACTACCGGCGTGCCGCAGGCCATCGCTTCGAGCACGGGGAGACCGAAGCCCTCATAGCGGCTCGACTGTACGAGGCACGCGGCGCCGCGATAGAGCTCGACGAGCCGATCCGTCGGGACGTAGCCCTCGAGCCGCGCACCCCGGTCGCGGAGCTGCGCAGCTAGAGCGGCGTCCTTCTCCGGCCCGACGACGACGAGCTGCAGACCGGTCTCCTCTGCCGCCTCGAGCGCAGCGAGTTGATTCTTTCGCGGCTGGATCGCGCCGACCGACAGGACATAGTCGTGCGCGCCGGAGCCGGGGGAGAATGCAGGGGCGACGCCGTTGGGCGTGACGACGATCCGCTCGGCCGCAACCGCGTAGAGCTCGGCGATGTCCGCCTTCGTCCGCTCGGAGACCGTGAGTACGCGCTCGGCCGCCCGCACAGCGCGCGGCACAACGAGCCGGAAGACCGCGCGATCCTTCGAGCCCATCAGATCGGCGCCTCGCGCGAAGGACACGTCGTGGACGGTCACGACGCATGGGCACGGTGGCCGCAGCGGAAGCGCGTACTGCGTGTGCGAGAGGTCAGCGCGAAGCTCGCGGAGCATGCGCGGCAGCGACCAGGCCATCCTCAGCTCCTGCGACCGAGCCACGAGCACCTTAGCCTCGACACCTTCCGGGACGAGCTCGGGGTGGCGCGTCATCGCGACGATCCGGATTCCCGCGTCGTGCGCGAGCGGACCGAGCTCCCGGAGCAGGTTGAGCACGTGAGTCTCGTCGCCGGTGCGTTGCCGGCCGAGGACGTCCGCATCGAACGCGACGACCTTCACGCCAGCTCTCGCCAGAGCTCGAGGACGGCGTCGGCCGTACGCTCCCACGTGAACTCGCGGGCTCGCTCGAGCCCGCGTGCGACGAGCTCGTCGCGGCGGGCAGAGGCCTCGCGGATCCCTGCCGCGATCGCCGCCACGTCGAGCGGATCCACGAGCATGCCGGCGTCGCCGACGACCTCCTCCATCGCGGTGCCGGCGGACGTGACCACCGGCGCTCCGCACGCCATCGCCTCGAGCACGGGGAGCCCGAAGCCCTCGTACAGCGACGGGTAGAGGACGCAGCGGGCCCCGCGGTAGAGCGCCGCGAGCTGGGCGTCGGGGATCTCGCCCACCCATCCGTCCACCTGGACGCCGCCCCAGCCGCGAGCACCGACGACCCGCAGCTCGACCTCTGCTTCGCGCGCGGCGTCAACCGCGCGCGAGAGGTTCTTCCGTGGCTCGAGCGTCGCAACCGCGAGCACGTAGTCACCGGCAGCCGCAGGGCCGTCCGGCGAGAAGACCGCGTCGACTCCGTGCGCGACGACTCGGATCCTCTCAGCCGGAACACCCGCGAGCTGGACGGTCTCGTCGCGCGTGAACGCGGAGACGGCGACGATGGCGTCGGCCCGTCGCAGCACCTGCGCGAGACCGGCGCGTCCGTAGAGCCGATGCCAGCGCGGGAACGCCTCGGGCGAGCGGAGGATCGCGAGGTCGTGCACCGTCACGACGGTCGGAACAGGCGAGCGAATCGGCCCCCGGAACGTCGTGCAGTGGAGGACGTCGAGCGAGCGGGCACGTCGACCGAGCCGGACCGGGTACCAGAGTGCATCTCGCGTGATGCTCGACGCGCGTCCCGGCCCGCCGAACGACAGGAGCTCGAGCTCGAGCCCCGGACGCTCGCGCAACGCACCGAGCAACCCGCGGACGTGGCGCGCGGTTCCGGCGCGGGTCTGGACGAGCGGCGACGTGTCGACGCCGACCCTCATGCATGCTCCGCCACACGACGCACCGCGACTCGAGGCTCCTCGTACGCGAGGAGCTCAACAGCCTGGGCAGGTGAGCACCATCGGTGTGCGATGTGTTCCTCGTCGAGAACCGGCTCCCAGGCGCGTGGCGCGTCGGCCACGAATGCGTCGAGTCGCACCGTCCCCCAGGGCTTCTCGTAGCTGAGCTCGAGCCCGGGCGACTCGACGGAAGCCCGAAGCCCGGTCTCCTCTTCGAGCTCTCGTGCGGCGGCATCGGCAGACTCCGCGCCGGCATCGACGCCACCTGCAATCAGGTTCCAGTACCCACCACGCGCGGGCGATCGCTCCACGACCAGAAGATCCGAGCCACGGCGAACCACCACGACGACCTCGTGGCGCCTCACGCGGAGGCCTCCAGATACGCGCGAAGGAACGTCTCGCCGACAGTGCGCCAGGAGAACGCCTTCACGTGCTCGAGCCCGAGGACACTGCGTCGTGCACGCTCGGCCAGGGCGCGTTCGATTCCGGCAGCAAAGGAAGCTGCATCCTCTGGGTCGGCACGGATCGCGGCGTTTCCGCTCGCCTCGTCCAGCGACTCGTGCGAGGAGACGACAACGGGACAGCCGCACGCCATCGCCTCGAGGACCGGGATCCCGAAACCCTCGAAGCGCGACGGGTACGCAACCACGGCAGCGCCTCGGTACAGGCGCGCGAGCTCCTCGTCCGACACATACCCGAGACGGTGGATGCGAGGCCCCTCGAGAGGCGGCTGCTCCCCCCACCCCTCGGCGCCGACGACCGCGAGCTGGAGGTCGCCTCCCAGGAGCCGATGTGCCTCGACGAGCAGCTGGAGGTTCTTCCGGGGCTCGAGCGTGGCGACCGTGAGCACGTAGGGGGCACCGAGCTCCGCTGCTGCAGTGCCTTCCTGTGTGAAGACCGCCTTCGGTGCGGGATGAGCGACGTGGATCCGCTCGTCGCCGACTCCGAGCGTCCTCGCGACGTCGCGGCCGGTGTACGCGGAGTTCACGAAGATCGCGTCGCACGTCGTCGCGGCGGCCCGATACTTCCGCGCGTGCATCGAGCGCGTGCGCGCGGTCGTCCACTCCGGGTGGTGCAGCGGTACCAGGTCGTGGATCGTCGTCGCGCGGACTCCGGTTCGTTGCGGTGGATACATCCAGTCGGAGAAGTGGAGGACGTCGAACGAGCCGAGAAGCCGCTCGGCGGCGGGCCGGCCGAGGCCACTCCAGGCGGTGCGGACGGCGTGCGAGAACGGCAGCGGCCAGGTACGCACCTCGACGTCGATACCCGTGAGAGCAGCGCGGATCCGCTCGGGGCCACGGATGCTCGTCGGAGCGAAGGCGACGATCTCGTGGCGGTCGGCAGAGGCCTCGGCAAGCCCGGACAGCGATCCCTGGAGGTAGTTCCCGATCCCGAGGAGGGGGTGCGAGAGCGGCGAGACGTCGAACGCGATCCTCACGGGTCCGGTTCGTAGAAGAAGCGGTCGAAGTGCGCTCCGAGCACGCGCTTGTCGGGGTTGGCACCGCCGGTGATCTCGCTCGGAACCGCGGTGGGATCGACCTCGAAGACGACTCGGCAATCGGTCGCCCCCTTGGTCGGAGTGACCGGCACGAGCAGGTGCGCGCGCCCGTAGGGCCCTACCCTGACCCGCCCGACGACTCGACCGTTGGAGCGCGCAATGACAGTCTGCGGCTCCACGAAGAGGCTCGGGTCGCTGGACAGCAAGACCGTTAGGGTGCCAGGCAGGCAGCGCCGCCGTGTGTAGGTCACGGTCTCCCCCGACCACGTGTCGTTGGGGTACAGCCCGTCGACGCGAACTGCGGAGAGGAGTGGCGCGCGAACGCGCCAGAGCGTGATGCCCCACCCCTCGTCGGTCGCGAGCGCGACCCCGTCCGGCTCGAACGACGAGTCCGCGAGGAGGAACCGGTCGCGCACGGGCTCACCGTCGGAGAACGTCACCACGCCCGTCTCGGGATCGATCCGCACAGGCGTCTCCGGCAACCCCCCTGGGGTCGGAGCCGCGACGTAGTAGATCGGGCCGACGGTGCGGTTGAAGAACTCGTTCTGGTTCACCGTGAGGCGATCCGTCCGCCCCGTCCAGAGAAATCCTGCACGTGCTCCCGACGGCAACGTCTGATCCACCCAGTCGCGATCGACCGTGCGGATCCCCTGGAAGAGCGCTCCGCGCGAGAATCGCTCGAACCCGTGTGTTCCCCACCAGATGGGTCTGATCGCCAGGATCCAGAGTCCGAGGACGACGAGCGGCAGCACGAGCGCGTAGCGCCGGGGCACGAACAGGAACGCGGCGGCGAGCGAGGTCGCGAGCCCGAGCGCCGCGATCTCCATCCACCCCGATCCGATCCGATCCTGGAGAGACCAGAACGGAAGCAGCATCAGCGTGTCCGTGAGCGCCGAGGTCGTGATGAAGCGATCGAGGGGAATCGCTGCCACGAGAAGCGCCGAGACGACAGCGGCAGCGGCAGCGAGAAGACGAGGACGCGGTGCGCCGCGTTCGACCCAGGCGAGGAGCCCGATGCAGAGAAGCGGAGCAACGTAGAACATGTTCCGCTCCTGGATCCGGTCGGAGAACTCCGAGGCGAAGACGGCTACGACCGGGACGATGCACGCGGTCAGGGAGACCGTTGCCGCGAGGAACGCCTGCATCCGCGCGTCGAGCGATCGCGCTCGCGCGACGAGGACGATCGTGGCCGCGAGCGGGATCACGAGGACGTAGAGCGAGAGCTCGGCGACGTGCCACCACAGGTACTGCAAGGCATCCCCGAGCCCGTATGAGCGCTCGCCGACGGGCGAATAGGCGCCGAGCAGATCTCCGGACACCACCTGGGCGAGACCGACGGCCAACGCGCCGGCGCCGACGAGACCGTACAGCCACCGGAACTTGGAGATCGTCGCCGCGAGGCTCCTTCGCTCGAAGACGGCGAGCATGACGGGCGCGAGCAGGACCGCGGGCGCGATTGCGACGGCCTGGACCCGTGTCGCGAAGGCGAGGCCGACGAGCGCGAGGAGCGCCACCACGAGAAGCGGCGTCGGGCGCTCGAGCACGACGACGAGGACGAGCGTCACGATCAGGAAGAGCGGGTAGAAGGCGTTCTCCGTCATGACCGTTCCCGTGTAAGCCATGGACGGGATCGCCACGGCCATGAGCGCCGCGAGGAGCGCCAGACGATCACGCACGACGCGCCGGGCGAGGAAGTACGCGGGAACGGCCGCGAGGGACATGAGCAGCGCGTTGACCGCTTTGACGCCCGCGTAGGCGTCCGGGAGGCTCTCGACGAGCGCGTACACAGGGCTGATCAGCAGCGGGTAGACGATGCTGTATCCGGGATTCGGCTCGTCACGGAGTAGCGGCTCACCTGCATCTGCGATCCCCCGCGCGATCTCGGACCAGATGAGCTCGTCGACGAAGATGAACGGCGCGACGAGATCTCTCGCGAGGATCGCGCGCACGACCGTCGAGCCGACCACGATGGCAGCGAGCCACGCCCGGGTCGGGATCCGCCGGAGCGCTTTACCCAAGCTCGACCTCGGCGAGGCGGCGGGCGATCTCTCTCGCCTCGGCCGAGTTCGCCGAGATACCGACGTCGGCCGCAGCCTCGCTGACCTCGCGGAGCACGGCGTCGTCCACCGCGCCGCCGCCGACAGCGCTCTCGAGCGAGCCCGCGTAGAGATCGGCCACGCGCCCGACGTCGTGCTCACGACGAGCGAGGTCTGCTGCTGCTGCGCCCATGGCGTCGCGAATGTCGGCTCGCGCGGCGAGGAGCTCGAGTGCTGCCGTCAGCGTCTCGACCTCGGCATCGTCCGGTGCGACCTTCAGCGCGACGTCCCCCGGCAGCTCCGAGAACCACCCCACGTCGCTCACGACGAGCGGCTTCCCGAGCGAGAGCCCACGGATCACGCTGCCCGACGTCTCGCCCATGGTCGGATGCCGAAGGTTGACAAGCACGTCGCTGCCCGCCATGAGCGCCCAGAGCCTCGACTCGTCCACCCAGCCTTCGCGTGCGAGTCCGTCGCCGGCGAGCCCGAGGCGCTGGAGCCGCCGATCGAGATCGAAACCCGGCGACGTCGACCCGACGAGAAGCAGCGTCAGCTCCGGGTGCTCGCGCCGCACGTCCGCGGTTGCTCGAAGCAGCTCCGGAATCCGCTTGCTCGCGTTCACGACCCCGAAGCAGCCCACCACGACGCCTGTCCCGCGGCGTTCGGGTGAGACGGTCGGTGCCGGCCAAGCAGGGTGCGGCACCACGCTGATCGGGCCCTCGAACCCTGCCGCACGCGCACGATCGCGAACGTAGCGCGAGTGGGCGATCAGGCCGGTCGCGTGCTCGAGCACGAACGTCGCGAGCGGGAAGTCCTCGGGGCGGGACTCCCACAGCGGCGGAATCCGCTTGTCGAGGACTCCATGGCCGAGGAGGCGACCGACGACGCCGTGCTCGCGCTCCATGAGATCGAGGTAGCCGTGCCCGTCCCTCCGCCCGACGGTCATCCCCGCCACGAGGTGGTGGAGGACGAAGTCGTGCAGGACCACCACGCCGGGCGCCCGCCGGAGCGCGTCGACGATCCACGCGTGCGCGTCGGGGTTGTTGCCCACATGGTAGAGCGCGACGTCGGCACCGCGAGGCGGCTTTCGGGCTCCCCGCCGGACCACCGTCACGTCGATGCGCTCGCGCAACTCCGGCAAGAGGAGGGCGCTGTAGTCCGCGATGCCCGTCTGCTCGGGCGGCATCGGAGAGAAATAGGCGACCTTCACGCGAGCAGTCTCCCGATCGCGCGGTCCCACGTCACCTCGCGCGCAATCGCGTTGCCCGCGCGTCCGAGCGACGCCGCCTCGTCGCGATGCTCGCGGAGCCAGCCGAGCGCTCGCGCGATCTCCTCAGCATCGGGGGTGACGACAAGCCCGGTGGAGTGGTCGAAGACGACCTCGAGCGGGCCGCCCGCGTCGGTCGTCGTGAGAACGGGCTTCTCCGACAGAAACGCTTCAAGCGGCACCATCCCGTAGTCCTCGTCCACGGGTGCGTAGTAGACGGCGAGGCAGCGGGCGTAGAGGTCGGCGAGTTCCGCCTCGGATACGCGGCCCGTGAAGCGCGCGCGCCCGTTCAGGCCGCGCTCCGACGCGAGGCGCTCGAGGCGCTCGCGGTCCGGCCCGTCCCCCGCGATCACCACCTCGAGACCCGCGTCGTGCGCGGCAGCCTCGAGCAGAAGGTCGATGCGCTTCGCTCTGTCGAGGCGGTTCACCGAGAGGACGAAGTTCCCATACCCCTCGCAGCGGTAGTCGAGCTCCTGCGGCGGATGCGGCAGCACCTCGGCCGCCAGCCCCGTCGACGCCGCAAGGCGTGCCGCGACGTTGCGGGAGGTCGTGAACAGCCGCGCTGCCTCACCGAGTGCGACGCGATCGAGCTCCTGCACCTTCCGCCGCAGCGCCCTGTCCTCCGGCGAGTCGCCGAACTGCCCGAGCGGCGTGCCGTCGAGCTCGTAGGCCTGCCTGAACTGATGCACGAGCCAGACGCGTTTGTCCGCATGACGCACGAGGTACGACGGGAACTTGGTCGCCACGACGAGATCGATCCTCCGACCGTCCGCCTCGTCGAGATCGAGCATCCGCCAGAGGAACGCCTGCGTGAGCACGCGCGCTCCCGGATACCACTTGAACGGGACCGAGACGAGGTCGGCGTCGTGATCTCGTGCGCGCAGCTCGTCCACGAGTCGATCCGTGAAGATCTCGGCTCCGCCACGAGCGAACGGCACCTGCGGCCGTACGACCGCGATTCTCATTGCTGCCTGTCGCGCGTCGCCTCGAGCTCGCCCTGCAGGCGATCGACCTGATCCTGGAGGTCGTCGAGCAAGCGGAGCGCGGCGGCGTTGAACGACCGCTGGTCGTACGCGAACGGCTCCACGTACCAGCGCATCAGCTTGCGCAGCACCGCCTTGACCGGTGTGCCGATGCCGCCGCGAACGCCGGGCCGGAGTCGAAGCGACCGATCGGCCGAGACGGGCCAGAGCCGCTCGGCCTCTGCCCGCGCTGCTCGCCGGTCGTCCTCGTCGCCGGCGCCCACTCCAGGGTCGGCGCCGCAGCGGCGTACCTCCTCGCGCAACGCAAGGAAGAGCGCCTCGACGTCGACCGTGGAATCTGCAGAAGAAATCCCTGCAGAATCGCCATTTTTGGCGTCGTCAGAGGGCATCGGGTAATTCTACCCCTGCCGTAGGATTGGCCAGCTGGAACGGTGAGTAGGCTGAGAGGATGCGCGTCGGCATCTCACTCCTGACGCTCTCGCCCGGAGACGGCGGCGGATCCGAGACGTACGCGCGGCAGCTCACGCGTGCGCTCACGCGCGTCGGGACGCACGAGTACATGGTGCTCGTGCCGGCGCGCGCAAAGGATGCGGCCGAAGGCCTGCCCATGGTCGAAGTCAAGGATCCGCCCGTCGGTCGGCGCGGGCCGCTCCGCATCGCGACGATAGCCCTCGCCGCGCGCCGCACGAGGGCGGTGACGACGCGGGTTGCCGAGTTCGACGTCCTCCACTACCCGCTGACCGTTCCCTCGCCGGGAACGCAGGCGCCGACCATCGTCACGCTGCACGACACGCAGCATCGAGATCTTCCCGAGTTCTTCGGCCCGGCCCGCCGGTCGTTCCGGCGCATCGCCTACGACCGAGCCGCCCGCGGCGCAGCGGCGGTGATCGTGACGAGCGAGTTCGTGCGCGGGCGCGCCGTCGAGCTCTTGGATCTCGACCCGGACCGGGTGCACGTCGTCCCGCATGGGATCGACCATTCCGTGTTCCGGCTCGGCGACGACAAGCCCGAGCCGATCCTCCTGTACCCCGCGCGGCCGTGGCCGCACAAGAATCACACACGGCTCCTCGAGGCGTTCGCGACGCTGCGCGAGACGCGGCCGCAGCTCCGCCTCGTCCTGACCGGAGGAGGCCTGGATCGGCTCGAGCCACTGCCCGAAGGCGTCCAGAACCTCGGCTCGGTCTCGGCCGAGCACCTCGCCTCGCTGTACCGCCGCGCGGCGTGTCTCGTCTACCCGAGCCTGTACGAGGGTTTCGGGTTGCCGGTCCTCGAAGCGATGGCGTGCGGATGCCCCGTCGCCGCGTCCAACGCCGGCGCGATCCCGGAAGTCGCCGGGGACGCCGCCGTGCTCTTCGACCCGACCGACGTGGGTGCGATGGCCGCCGCGATGCTCGAGGCGGACGGCCGGCGCGAGGAGCTCACGACCCTCGGCCTGACCCGCGCCGCGC
>DATKBJ010000110.1:0-5277 GCA_035514135.1 Gaiellaceae bacterium
GAGACGAAGTACTCGACCGCGTTCTCGGGGAAGAACTCGCGGAACTCGTTGCAGAGCTGCGCGGCAAGCGTCTTGTTGTGCGCGATGACGAGCGCCGGTCGCTGGAGTCGCTCGATGATCCACGCCATCGTCGCGGTCTTCCCCGTTCCGGTCGCCCCGAGCATGGTCTGGAAGCGGTTTCCGGCGGCCACGGACGCGGCGATCTCCTCGATCGCGCGCGGCTGGTCGCCGGTCGGCGCGTACACGTCGGTCGTCTTGAACTGGCGCACGGCGCCAGCGTAGCCGCGAGGTGGACGCGCGCGACCAGGCCGAGTCGGCGACCGCGAAGGCTTGAGCGAGCCTTGAGCCACGACGCCCATGGTGCGCCGCGTGACTTCACAGACGATCATCTCGGGAGGGCTCGCGTCCGGCTTGGCGGCAGCGGTAGAGCCTGTGGACACGACTGCGTGCGGTGTTGTGTGCGTCTTGTCACTAGCATTCGGTGACATGCGGGGGAGACGTCTTCGCCTGGCCGGAGTGGCGCTCGTCGTCGCGGTGCTCGGGACGGCAGGCGAGGCGCGCACGGCCGAGCCACCCAAGCTGCTGTGCACACCGCCACCGGGGAGCGAGCTGCTCCCACCGACGGCTCGGCACGGGCTCATCGACCACTTGCTCCAGTACCCGGCGGTCCACCTGGCGACGCGGGCCGAGCGCGCCCGAGCCCGGCAGGTCCTCGACCAGCTCGTCGCGGTCGCCTCCCGGCAGCGCTGGCGGAGCCTCGCAGCGGCCGAGCGCGCAGGCTACGACACGCGCACCGCCCCCGGCAGGCCGGGCGACCGCTCGGTGCGCTTCTTCCACGCCGAGCGGGGTCAGGAGCCGCGTCGTGGCCCGCTCCTCGACCCCACGCGCCCGAAGGCGCTCATCTACGCGAACGCGCCGGGCCGTCCGCTCGTCCTGGTCGGCGCGATGTGGAGCACGCGCGACGGCGAGCTCGGACCGACCCCTGCCGGGCCGATCCTGCGCTGGCACTCGCACATCGTCTGCAAGCGGCCGGGTCAGCGAGGTCTCAAGCCGCCGCCGGGCGGCGAGTGTCCGCTCGGCGCCCAGCTCAGGCAGGGCACGAGCGAGATGCTGCACGTCTGGTTCACGCGAGATCTCCGTAGCGCGTTCGCGATCAGCGCACCCAGGCCCGAGCTGTGTGCCTCAGGCCTGATCCCGGGTTACGCCTGCCGCTAGCAGGCCTCTGCCCCGCTTGAGCAGATCTTGAGCACCGCTTCGCACCATGCGCCGCATGACCGCGCGCACGATCGCCGGACTCGCCCTCGCTCTCGTCGCGTGTACGACCATCGCGGGAGGAACGACCGTCGGCTCCGAGCGACAGCTCGAGGGCAGAGCGCCGACCCCTGCCGAGCTCACCCCCTCGGTCGAGTCCGCCTTCCTCCGCGAGAGCTATGCGCCCGGAGCGCGGGCGACGCTCGTCGTCTCCAATCGCGCTCGCGGGCTCGTGCTCCAGGTCTTCCGCTGCGGGCCCGAGCGCATCGTCACGCGCAGCGACCTGACGATGAATGGCGTGCCGGTCACGCCGAAGCGAAGGGTCGGAGCGAGCACGGGAGGGCGCATCGTGCCCATCCGCATCGGCAGCTGGCCGAGTGGGCTCTACTTCGTGCGGCTCCAGGCCGAGGACGGGCGGATCGGCTTCGCGCCGTTCGTCGTCCGCCCGCGTCGCCTCGGGGAGCACCGTGTCGCGGTCGTGCTGCCGACGCTCACGTGGCAGGCCTACAACCTCCGGGACGACGACGGCGACGGCGTCGGCGACTCCTGGTACGCAAGGTGGCGAACGAAGACCGTCCGGCTCGGACGTCCGTTCCTGAGCCGGGGCGTCCCCTACAACTTCCGCCGCTACGACCTGCCCTTCCTGAACTGGGTCGCGCACACCGGAAAGGCCGTCGACGTTCTCGCGCAGTCGGACCTCGAGTCCGCGGCGACCGCTCGCGGCCTTGCCGCTGCGTACGACCTGATCGTGTTCCCGGGACACCACGAGTACGTCACGAAGCGCGAGTACGACCTCGTGGAGGGCTTCCGTGACCTCGGCGGGAACCTGATGTTCCTGTCGGCGAACAACTTCTTCTGGCGGGTCGAGAGGAGGGGCGCATCCATCACGAAGACGAGGCTCTGGCGCGACGTCGGCCGCCCGGAGGCTTCCCTGATCGGAGTCCAGTACCTCGCGAACGGGAAGGCGCCGCGACAGCCGTGGATCGTCCGGAGGTCGCGCGCCGGCTCGTGGATCTTCGCCGGCACGGGCCTGCGCGAAGGATCGCGACTCGGTCGTGGCGGCGTCGAGGTCGACCGCACCGCCTCGGCCTCGCCCCGCGGGATCGAGGTGGTCGCCGAGATCCCCGATCTCTTCGGCCCGGGCATGACGGCGCAGATGACGTACTACGAGACGGCGAAAGGCGCGAAGGTCTTTGCAGCCGGTGCCTTCTACTTCACGCGCCTGGTCCACGTGGACCCGGTCACGTCCGGGATCCTGCAGAACCTCTGGGCTCGACTCACGTCCGAGTGAACTTCCCGGTCCGTCGTTCGAGTCTCGCGAGCGCGGCAGCGTGGCCGGTGACGCCGTCGCTCACGCTCAAGCGGGCCTGCGTAGCCGGGAGCGGGCCCCTAGCCCAGAAAGCGCGCGCGCTCGTCCGGCGTCAGCGTCCGCCCCGTCGACTCGAGGCGCCGCTCCGCGAGCTCGACCAGGCCGTCGATTCCGACGCAGACCTCGCACTCGTAGGTGCGGACGGTGCCGTCCGCCCCGCCGCTCACGATCGTGCGCCCCGATGGGTCGAACGCGACTGCGGTGACCGTTCCCTCGTGTCCCTGAAGCCGCACGACGTCGGTCCCGTCGCGGGCGTTCCAGAGCACGGCGCGGTTGGCGGCCGCCACGAGCCAGCGCCCGTCCGGGCTGAAGCGGACGTCGTGGACGGCCGTGTTGTGGAGGAGCGTGTGGAGCGTCGTGGCCGAGGCGACGTCCCAGATCCGGACGTCGTGGTCGATGCTCGCGGTCGCGAGGCGGCTTCCGTCGGGGGAGAACGTGACCGCGGTGACGCGATCGCGGTGACCCTCGAGGACCACCGTCTCGCCGTCCGCCTCGAGGACCACGGTTCTGCCGTGGATCGTCGCCCGCGCGCCGTCGGGGCCGAAGCTGCGCCGCGGCCGCCGCACGCCGCGCTCCACGTCCAGCCGTGCGCCGGTGCTCGCGTCGAGGACGAACCGACGCCCGTCGCCCGCGACCACACGGATCGTCGCGGGGTCGGGCACGTCGACCATGGTCACGGCCTCCGGGAGCGCTGCGAGCTCCTCGAGCTCGGGCTGGAAGAGCGCATCCCAGACCCGGAGCCGGCCGTCGAGGCTCGCCGTCACGACGGGGCTGCCGACGGGGCCTGAGAACGCAGCGGAGGTCACCCAGTTCCCGTGGCCCGGCAAGGTGATCAGGGGCGCTCCCGTGTCGGCCTTCCAGACGCGCGCCGTCCCGTCCCTGCTCGCGGTCACGACGTGCTCGCCGTCGGTGCTGAACGAGATGTCGGTCAGCGCGGTCGGTGCGGCGAGCACCGCGCTCAAGCCCCACGTTCCCGCACGCCAGATGCGCCCGAGCCCGTCCGCGCTGGCACTTGCGACGAGCGTTCCGTCCGGGCTGAACGCCAACGCCGCTGCGTTACCCTGATGCTCGCTCAGCGTCTGGATGCGCCGCCCGCTCTGCCCGGACCAGACGTAAACCCGGTCGTCCTCTCCTCCTGTGACGACCCGTCGGTTGTCGCTCGAGATGGCCGCCGAGATCGCGGCGGGATGGGGATACGTCCGGAGCACGCTGCCGGACGCGAGCTCGACGAGCCGAACCTCTCGGTCCGCGACGATCGCGGCCAGCGTCCCGTCCGGGGAGATTGCGGCCGCCCGGGCGCCGCTCACTCCGGCGACCGCGTCGATCTCACCGGTTGGGCCGACAACGCGAAGCGCGCCGTCACGCCCGGTCAGCAGCACGGTGCCGTCGTCCGCGAACGACGCGTCCTCGACGGGCTGCGCCGTCTCGATCGCACCGCTCACCGAGCCGGTCGCCGCAGCAGCGGAGACGACGTCGCCGTCCGCGGTGACGCCGAGGACCTCCTCACCGCGGGAAGCGGCGCCCACGAGCTGCTCTCCGACAGGTACGACCGCGCGCACACGGGACGCGAGCAGCGCGTCCCGTAGCGACTTCTCGGAGCTCTCGCTTGGCGCGAGCCGGGCTGCCTCCAGCGCCAGCAGTAGCGCGAGCTCCGGGTCCCGTTCGAGCTGCCCAGCTGCGAGTGCCTCGAGCTGGTGCGCCGTCGCTTCGCTAGCTTGCTCGCGCGCCTCCGCCCGCTGTGTTAGCGCGAACACGGTCACCGCCGCCATCGCAGCGAGCAGGATCGCGCCTACGCCGATGACGGCCAGGAGCCGCCGGTGCCGCCGGTCGGACTCCTCCCGCTGACGTTCCAGCTCGCGGTCTGCCTCGTGGCTCGCGCGCCACGCGAGCACGGGCTCGGCGAGGACGTCGTGGAAGATCTCGTAGCGGACGTCGCCGCCCTCCTCCAGCGACCGCAGTATCCGGCGCTCGGTCAGCGTGTCGAGCACCGGGCGTAGCTCGTCGAGCGGCACCCGCCCGAAGTCCGCCAGATCTGCGACCTCGTGGCCGATCTTCGTCCCGGACGGAGTCACGAGGTGGTTGAAGAGACGTCCGGCGACGTCCTTCTGCTCCGACGTGAGCGCGGCGAGGGCACCGTCGAGGTGCTCCTCCACGATGTGCTGTGCGCGGCCGAGCCGGTCGAGGGTCTCGAGCTGCAGCACATCCGATCCCCGGGACTGCTCCTCGTCCCAGAGGCGCTGCATCACGAGCTGGAGGTAGGGGGCCTCGATGCGCGAGCCGTCCGAGGGCCCCTCGACCGCGCCCAGGCCGCCGAGCGCAGGCTCGATCTGTCCCGCACCGACCTCGTCGAGCACCTGCTCGACGAGCGTGGGCTCGATGGAGACCGCCCGGCCGGTCAGCTCGGCGAAGCGATCGACCGGGCGGACGATCGCTGCGCGCGCCGACTCCCGGTCCAGCCGGTCGAGCCGGAGCGTGTTGGAGAAGAGGCCAGGAATCCGGCCCGTGAAGCGATCGAGCTTCGCCAGCGAGTCCTCGCGCAGGGACACGAGCACGTTGACCCGGAGCGCTCCCGCGAGCAGCGCGGGGAGCGTCTCGGCAAAGGACCCAGGCCCGGCGTCGTCCGCGTGGTAGAGGAAGTACTCCTCGGCCTGATCGAG
>DATKBJ010000111.1:0-9700 GCA_035514135.1 Gaiellaceae bacterium
GTGAGGATCGTCGCGGGCTCGCGGAAGGGCCATAGGATCGCCGCGCCGAAGGGCACCGCAACGCGCCCGACCGGAGACCGCGTCCGCGAGGCGGTCTTCTCGATCGTCGGCTCGGTCCAGGGCGCATCCGTGCTCGACCTCTACGCCGGCTCCGGGTCGATGGGGCTCGAAGCGCTCTCGCGGGGTGCCGCGAGCTGCGTGTTCGTCGAGCGCGATCGCGAGGCTGCACGAGTGATCCAGGCGAACCTCGAGAAGCTTCGTCTGACCGGGGCGACAGTGAAGATCCGTGACGTTGCCGCTGCCCTCCGTGACGAAGGAGCTCGTGGGCGGCGGTCCGACCTCGTCCTGATCGACCCGCCGTATGAGGAGTGGGATCGTCACGCCACCTCCCTGGCAGAGCTGCTGCCCGCCGTGCTCGCCGACAGCGCGCTTGTCGTCGTCGAGACCGCGGATCGTGTGGAGCCGGAGCTTCCGCTCGACCTCGTCACGACGCGGCGCTACGGTTCCGCGCGGATCACGGTGTTCTCGCGGTGATAACAGCCATCTGCCCCGGCAGCTACGACCCCGTCACGAACGGACACGTCGACGTCATCCGGCGTGCTGCAGCGATCTTCGACCGTGTCGTCGTCGGGGTCGTCCGCGACCCCACGCATAAGCAGACGCTGTTCACCGTCGAGGAGCGCGTCGCGTTCCTCGAGGACGCGCTCTCCAGTTGCGAGAACGTCGTCGTCGACGTCTTCGCCGAGCTCGTCGTCGACTTTGCCCGCAAGCACGATGCGACGACGATGGTGAAGGGGCTGCGGGTGATCTCCGACTTCGAGTGGGAGTTCCAGATGAACCACCTCAACCGCCTGCTCGCGCCCGAGGTGGAGACGCTCTACGTGATGTCGAGCCCGCTCTACTCCTTCGTGTCGTCGAGCGGCGTGAAGGAGATCGCCGCGTTCGGCGGGAAGGTCGACGAGCTCGTGCCGCCGGCCGTCGCACGTCGTTTCGCCCAGCTGTACCCCGACGGCAGGCCGGGCGCCCCCGTGTCACCCTCCGAATAGATCCACGGCCGCGAAGCGGTCGTGCTTCGTGGGTTGTCTTGCGCGATCGGAACTCCGCATTGCGGAGTTCCGATCTTGCGCAGAGCGAGGGCCCCTGTCTCGCCCTCCGAATAGATCTTTAGACTTTCCGACCCATGGACGTACTCGTGCTCATCGACAGGCTCGACGATCTCGTGCACAACGCGAAGGCCGTGCCGCTCACCGACCAGGTTCGCCTCGACCGCGAGGAGATCTACGAGATTCTCGACCAGATGCGGGCGACCATCCCAGAAGAGATCAAGCAAGCACGCTGGATCGTCAAGGAGCGTCAGGAGATGCTCGCTGAGGCGAAGCGGGAGTGCGACCGGATCGTCCAGGACGCGCGCGAGCAGGCCATGCGGGAGGCATCGCAGACGGAGATCGTCAAGCTCGCCGAGACGCAGGCGGACGACATCGTCGACGAGGCGAAGCGACAGGCACGCCAGACGCGGCTGGAGATGGAGGATTGGGCCGACTCGATCCTCTCGACGCTCGAGCTCAATCTCGACAAGTTCCTGACCGCCGTGAAGCGCGGGCGTGAGCGGCTCCACGAGCGTTCGCAGGAGACGGTCGTGGCCGGCATCGGACCGGAGTCGATCGAGCCGGCTGAGCCGGCCGAGTTCGACCGCTTCGGATAGGCGCTAAGCGGCCGCGGGCTCGGCGGACAGCGCGCGACAGACGGCGATCGCCGAGTCGACGAAAGCCTCGGCGGCGGCGCTGCGATGGCGGTCCGAGTGCCAGACGAGCCCGATGAGGCGTGGAGGGATCCGTCCTTGGAGATCGATCACTGCGATCGACGGGTCGTCCTCGTCCACCGTGAGCCGCGGCGAGACCGCCAGCCCGACGCCCGCACCCACGAGTCCCTGGACCGTGCCGTTGTTGTCCGACCGAAAGACGATGTTCGGCGCGCGACCGGTGGACGCCAGCGTCGACTCGACGTGATCCATCGCGCTGCAGCGGTTGAAGCCGATGACCGGGTGGAGCACGATCTCCTTCAGCGTCGGCGGCTTTTTCAGCGAGGCCATCGGCGAGTCAGCAGGGACGACGAGCACGTACGGGTCGTGCAGGAGCTCAACGGTCTCGTACGGCCCGGCTGAGACCGGAAGCGTCCAGAACGTGAGGTCGAGGTCGCCACGCTCGATCATCTCGAGAAGCTCGCTCTCGTCCTGCGACTCGCGGAGAACGACCTCCACCTGAGGATGGCTTTCCGAGAAGCGGCGCAGAAGCCGAGGGATGATCTTTGCGCCGACGCTCTGGAACGTTCCGACGCGCAGGCGTCCGGCGTCGCCTGCCTCGAGCGCGGCCATGTCCGCCTTGGCAGCGAGCAGTCGTGCCTGGATGGCGTCGGCATGGCGCAGGAGGATCTGGCCCGCCTCGGTGAGCGAGATCGGGCGCGGGCCGCCCGGGCGCTCGATGAGGCGCAGGCCGACGATGCGTTCGAGCGCTGCGATCTGCTGGGAGATCGCCGACTGGGTGTAGCCCAGATGCTCGGCGGCCTTGCCGAACGAGCCCTCGTCCGCGATAGCTTTGAGCGCAATGAGATGGCGGAGGTCGAGGCCCAGCCAGCGATCAGCGTCCATGATTGCAATCTAGCAATCCAGCAGGTCAGCTGATCGTCTTCGAAGATGTGCCCGACGGCGCTACGCTCATGAAGTGACCACCGTCGACCTGAGGACGCTCCGGCTCCGGCTGGGCGAGGTCCGCCGCGAGACGCTCGATGTCGAGATCGAGTCGTTCGTCCTGGGAGGACAGCGCTATGACGCGACCCCTCCGACCATTCCGATCGACGTCGAGGTGTCGCAAGCCTCCGGGGCGACGGTCCTCGACATGCGCCTCGAAGCGCATCTGTGCGGAGCCTGCATGCGTTGCCTGGGCTTCGCCGAGGTCTCGCGGAGCGTACGGGCGCGAGAGTTCCACGACTTCGACGCCCCTGTCGACGACGAGCTGCGCTCGGAGTACGTCGTCGACGACCATTTGCAGCTCTCGGCGTGGGCACGCGACGCGGTCGCGCTCGAGCTTCCGGAGCAGATCCTCTGCCGGGAGGACTGCGCAGGTCTCTGTCCGGTCTGCGGCAAGGACCTCAACGTCGAGCCGCACGAGCACCTCGAACGCGACCCCGACCCGCGTTGGGCCGCGCTCGAGCAGCTCCGCGGGGAGCTGTAGATGCCGGGCATGCCCGGCCCTTCCGTTCAACCCGCCAGCCGCACCTGTACGAGTCGGTAAGCGGCGACTCCGGCGAGCGCCGGGTCGCCCGAGCGGTAGGCCTTGACGAAGTACTGGACGTTGAAGCCGCTCCGGGGTTGCGGAAAGTTCTCGTTCGGTGCGAGCTGGTAGGTCACCCATCCGTCCGTCGTCGTCAGCTGACGATCCCCGCCGGTCGTCACGCGCGGCGTCGAACGCACGAACACGAGCGCATCGCGAACGACGAAGCCTCGTGTGTCCTTCGCCCGCACGCGCACCGTGATCACCTGGCTTCGACTTGCCACGGGATTGGGCGAGAACTGCACCTGCGACACGATCAGCCGGTGGTTCGACGGCACGCTGCCCGCCGGGATCGAGATCTCGCCGCTCGGGAGCCTGATCGCGCCCGACGGGAGCGGCTCGGTGACGACCGCGGACTCGGTCGAGATCACCGTCGTCGACCCGAGCGCGTTGCGTGCAATGACGTTGAAGCGCAGCTTGCGTCCGACGTCGCTCGAGCTCACGCGGTAGTTCCGCGAGGTCGCGCCCGAGATCGAGGCACACTCGCCACCCGCGCTGTTGCAGCGCAACCAGCGGTACGAGAACGAGATCGACTGTCGCCCCGTCCAGGATCCCGGATCCGCGGTGACGACCTGACCGACGACCATCGCGCCTCGCGGGAAGGGCTGCATGGTGTTGACCGGAGGCCCGACGACCGTCGGCGTGGGGTTCGACGCCACAGTCCTCGATCCGTCGGCGTTGCTCGCCGTCACGCGGACGCGCAAGCGCGATCCGACGTCGGAGCTCGTCAGCCTGTGCTCGCGACCCGTGGCGCCGGAGACGATTGCGCAGTCGCCGCCGTCGGCGCGTCCACCGTCCGATCCACAGCGCACCCACTGGAACGCGTACGAGATCGGCTCGCTGCCACTCCACGATCCGCGGGACGCGGTCAGGGTTCGTCCCTGCTCGGCCCGCCCGCTGATCGTCGGTTCGGCGGTGTTCGACGGCGCGACGGTCTGGGCTGCCACACCGTCGCCGGATGGGAGCACGAGCGCGCAGATGGCGACGACTGCCGCTACGACCACGAGGGCCGCAAGCCCACCGGAGCTGCTCGGAGAACGTCGTGTACGAAGCATGATCCCTCCTTGGGTCGTCACCGCTTATGACGCCTCGGAGGCTGCTGTGCTGCGAACTCTTGCGGACCGCTTACACGGTCTTACAAGTGCCTTACCGCGTCGGCTACGATGCCGAACGGCGCTCCGGCGCCTGCACATGACGGACTAACCGACCCCATTCCGTTCCCACGCGCGCGATCTCGCGCGTCTTCCAACGGCTCTCGGAGGTCCGTCGATGCGAGTTCAACTCGCCGGCGTCGTCAAGCACCACGGCGCCCAGCTCATTCTCGACCAGGTCACGCTCACGATCGGTCCGCAGGCCAGAATCGGTTTGGTCGGCCCGAATGGTGTCGGCAAGACGACCCTGCTGCGAATCGTGGCCGGACTCGAGCACCCCGACGACGGGGCCGTGACGCGTGCTCCGGAAAGGCTGACCGTCGGGTGCCTCGAGCAGGAGCGAGCTCGCGAGCCCGGCGTGTCGGTGCTGGCGACGCTCGCCCGGCGAGCGGGGATCACCGAAGCCGAGCGCGAGCTCGAGGACGCCGCGTTCGCGCTCTCGCGCGGCGAGCCCGTGGACGACCGCTATGCGACGGCGCTCGATCGGGTCGTCATGCTCGGCGGCCACGACTTCGAGGCCAGAGCGAGAAGCACGTGCGCCGAACTCGGACTCGGCGTTGACCTCGGCCGTACGCTCGAAGGTCTCTCGGGTGGCGAAGCAGCTCGCGTCGCACTCGCCTCGATCCTTCTCTCGCGCTTCGACGTCCTCCTCCTCGACGAGCCGACGAACGATCTCGACTTCGACGGTCTCGAGCGACTGGAGCGGTTCCTCACGACGTACCGCGGAGCGCTCGTCATCGTCTCGCACGATAGGGAGTTCCTCGACCGTACGGTCCACCGCATCGCCGCGATCGAGCCCGATACCCGTCGTGTGCGGGAGTGGGCGGGCGGCTGGACCGACTACGAGCGAGCGCGCGACCTCGAGCGTGCATCCGCGCTCGCCGAGTACGAGCAGGCGCAGCTTCGACGCAAGCGCCTCACGGAGCTTCTGAGCACGCGACGCACCGAGGCGCGCTCGAAGGGCGCCTCGCTGGGAGCCAAGACCGGTGGCGCCGATCGTCGCGCAACCCACGCACTCGAGACGAAGGTACGGCAGGCGGAGCGGCTGCTCGAGGACAACGAGCTACCCGACAGGCCCTTCCGGCCGTGGGAGCTCGACCTCACGCTGGCCGCTGGAGGCCGTCCGTCGGATCTCGTGCTCCAGCTGTCGGGCGCTGTTGCGCGCCGAGGACGTTTCACGCTCGGCCCGGTCGACATCGACCTCGCTCCCGGAGAACGGCTGTCGATCGCCGGGCCGAACGGCTCCGGAAAGTCGACGCTTCTCGCGCTGCTCCTGGGGGACATCCCACTGGCCGGGGGCGATCGTCGTGTCGGCCGGCGCACGGTGATCGGCGCGATCGGACAGGAGCGGGCGGCCTACGCGGGCGCTGCGCCGCTCGTCGACGAGCTCATGAGCCGAACCGCCCTCGTGCGCGTCGACGCGCGCACGCTGCTCGCGAAGTTCGGGCTGGGGGCCGACCACATCGACCGACCGTGCGCCTCGCTCTCGCCTGGCGAGCGCACCCGCGCGCACCTCGCCGAGCTGCAGGCTCGCGGCGTCAACCTCCTCGTCCTCGACGAACCGACCAACCACCTCGATCTCGAGGCCGTCGAGCAGCTCGAACGAGCTCTCGCCGATTACAGCGGCACCGTCGTCGCGGTCTCCCACGATCGTCGCTTCCTGGAGCGCGTGGCACCGACGAGGGAATTCAGGCTCCCGCTATAGTCCGCAGCCGCTCATGGCCGTTCCGAAGCGAAAGACATCGCGCTCGCGGCGCGACAAGCGCCGCGCGCAGCACGGGATCTCCGTCCCGCGACTGCAGGTCTGCCCTACCTGCAGGCAGCCGAAGCGACCTCATCGCGTCTGCCCGAGCTGCAAGACGTACAAGGGCCGGGACGTCGAGCCGCTTCGCCTCGACGCGCCGTAGAGTCGCTCCGTGATTCGCGTCGCGGTCGATGCTCTCGGGGGAGATCGCGCGCCCGAGGAGATCGTCCACGGCGCAGCTGACGCGCGCTCGGACGAGATCGAGCCGATTCTCTTCGGCCCAGCGAGGCTCGACGCCCACGGCCTCCGCCTCGCCGAGGCCAACGAGTTCATCGACATGGACGACCACGCGGTGGAGGCGGTGCGCTCGAAGGTCGACTCCTCGCTCGTCCGCGCGGTGCGAGCAGTCTCCGACGGAGAGGCCGACGCGGTCGTGTCGGCCGGGAACACAGGCGCGATGCTCGCTGCCTCGCTCCTCCACATCCGTCGTCTCCCCGGCGTGCACCGGCCTGGGATCGCGATCGTCATTCCGACGAAGCGAGGACGCAGTGTGCTCATCGACGCAGGCGCGAACGCGGACGCCCGGCCCGAGCACCTCGTCCAGTTCGCTCACATGGGCGCCGTCTTCGCGGAGGAGATTCTCGGCGTGTCCGATCCCGACGTGCGGCTCCTGTCCATCGGTGAGGAGGCCGAGAAGGGAAACGCCCTGACGCTCGAGGCCGACGAGCTCCTGCGGACGGCCGACCTTCGCTTCGGGGGCAACACCGAAGGGCGGACACTGCTCGAGGGCGAGGCCGATGTCATCGTCGCGGACGGCTTCACGGGCAACGTCGCGCTCAAGACGCTCGAAGGGACCGTGAAGAGCCTCCTCGACGCACTCCGGTCCGAGCTCGAGGCGTCCGCTCGCGGGAAGCTCGGTGGCCTCCTCATCCGACCAGCGGCGCGGCGGCTCCGTGAACGTCTCGACCCGGAGACCTACGGCGGCGGATACCTGCTCGGGCTTAACGGTCTCGTGGTCATCGCGCACGGCTCCAGCTCGCGTGTCGCCATCGCGAACGCAATCCGTCACGCTGCTCGCGGAGTCGAGCATCGCGTGGTCGAACGGCTGCAAGAGCGCATGTCGCCTGGCGTGTTAGAGTCGGCGCGCTCCACGACCCCGACGGCAGAGAGGTGAGATTTCAAGCATGGCGACATCGCGTGAGGACATCCTCGAGCAGGTCAAAGGCGCGCTGAGCGAGAAGCTCGGCATCGACGAGAGCGAGATCACGGAAGAGGCGTCGTTCGAGGAGGACCTCGGCGCGGACTCACTCGATCTGGTGGAGGTCGTCATGGACCTCGAGGACCAGTTCGGGTTGAAGATCCCGGACGAGGACGCCCGCGAGCTCACAACCGTCGGCAAGGCGATCGACTACGTCATCGCGCATCGGGCCTGAGCCCCACTCGACCGCCGGGACGTACGAGCTCGGCCGCCTGATATCGGAGCTCCCTCCCGAGCGCCTCGAGCAGGTGTTCACCCACACCTCGTGGGTGGAGGACAGGGCCGACTCGTACGAACGGCTCGAGTTCCTGGGCGACAGCGTCCTCGAGCTCGCGATCGCTCGCGCCGTCTTCGATCGCTTCAGTGCCGCGTCGGAGGGGCGTCTCGCCAAGGTTCGCGCGCACGTCGTCTCGCGTCAGAGCTGCGCCGCCGTCGCGAAGGAGCTCGGTCTCGGCGAGAAGCTCCTCGAGTACGCGGGCGACTCTCCGGCGGACGAGCTCCAGCGCATCTCGCGCAGCCGGAACGTCCTCGCAGCCGTGCTCGAGGCTGCGATCGCGGCCGTGTATCTGGAGCACGGGTTCGAAGCCATGGAGCCCGCGCTCGTCGAGGCGTTCAGCGCGCGCATCGAGTACGCGCGCTCGAGTCACGTCGACTACAAGACGGAGCTTCAGGAGGCGCTCGCCCGCTCCGGGCGGCACGTCCACTACACCGTGCTCGAGGTCGAGGGCCCGCCTCATGACCGCCAGTTCGTCTGCGCTGCCCACGTCGCCGGCGAGCAGCTCGGTGTCGGCAAGGGGTCGACGAAGAAAGCCGCCGAGCAGGAGGCCGCGCGCCAGGCGCTCGAAGCGCTCGGCGTCGTGCCCGACCGGATCTAACTCAGCGCGGCGAGGCGACCGGGAGGCCGAGAGCCGCGGCTGCTTCGAGCTGACGCGCGTCGTAACTCACGAACGCGGCGAGCGAACGCCCGAGCCGCGCCGCACTTGCTACGTGAAGTGCGTCGAGCGAGCGCAGCGTCGGTGGATCCAACATGGAGGCGGTGAGCAGGATTCGGCCGCTGACTCCGAGGAGTACCAATGTGCCGAGGACGCGACGGGCGAGTTGCTCCTTGCTTGGGTCGCGACGCGTGATGCCGCGGAGGACCTCCACGACGACGACCCGGTTCGACGCGTGGCGTGCGTAGCCACCGAGCGCGAGTCGCAGTGGCTCGGTCTCGACCTCGTCGACGATCGCCTTCACCAGGGCAGACGCATCGAGATAGGCGACATCAGACCGTGTCGGCACGGAGGTCGTCCAGGATCTCGGACATCGGTGGGCCGGGTATTGCGCTGGGCGTCGGCGGAGGAAGATCAAGAAGGCTGCCCCGACCAGGGGTGGCCTCGCCGATCGCAATGAGGTAGTCGAGGACGTCGTCCTCCTCGGGCAGGGGGGCAAGCATGGCCACCGGCCGGCGTCGCTCCGTGACCACGAGCCGTTCGCCCTGCTCGACACGGCGCAGATAGCGGCTCAGGTGCTGACGCAGGTCACGGACGCTCACGTGCTCCATCTTGGCACGAATGTAGCACCTATGTGTAACAATATGCCGGCGTTGCTACCCAATCGCGAGCGACTTGCTCTTCAGCACGAGCTCCTGCGTGAAGGTGTTCGTGGCCGCATCGCCCGTCTGGCGGTAGGCGACGACCGTCGCATTGGTGAGTGTGTAGCTCTTCATGACCGCGAGGTCGGCACCAAGAAGGTCGACCTTCGCGGACGCAAAAGTGTCTCCGTTGTGGAACGACTGCGCGGGTGCGGCGTTGTCCGTGAGTTGAAGCGAGAGGCGGAGCGTGTATTCCTTCTTGCTCGACGCCAGTGTGCCGTCGAGCGCATAGCCCTTCGCCGTCGTCACGAGGCCTCCGTCGAGGGTCACCTTGAACGTCGCCGGCGCCGTGCCGCCGCCGATGAGTGCCCAGGCTCCCGACACGGTGATCAACACCGCCACGGCAGCGACGAGCACGACTGTCACGCGAAGCGAGGTGCGGCTCGTTCGACCATCTCTCGAAACGATCATCTGGTGTCCTTTCTCGAGTCCATGTCGTCAGTGCGCCACCGAAAGCTCACGGGCTCCGAGCAGCTCGAGCACGGCGGGGCCGCCGGACACGATTGGCGAGGCGATGCGTCCGTCGGCCGAGACGAGCACGGCCATCGGTGTCCCGTCGGCGCCCAGCTCGCTCGACACCTTCCACTC
>DATKBJ010000112.1:0-12174 GCA_035514135.1 Gaiellaceae bacterium
TTGCGGACGCCGTGGTACACACCGGCCGGGATGCTCAGCAACGCGCGATCGTGACCTCCGAGATGGAAGACGTTCACGAGCCCGTGCGTGGGCGAGTCCGTGCGGGAGTCGTAGAGCGCGATCTTCAGCACGCCGGCGTACGCAAACAGCCGGTCGTTCTGTAGGAGATGCACGACCCAGCCGCGGACCTGCTCGGGTCGCAGCGTGGCGAGATAGACGTACACCAGCGGGTCGTCCGTGAAGCCCCAGCGCGGGTCGAAAATCTCGGTGAGCGTTCCGCGCTCGTCGGCGTGCGTCGGCGTGCGTCGCAACTCCACTCCGACGATGGGCTGCTGAAGGCCGCCGCCGTCGCTCGAGACTGTCGCGGAGTCCTTGTGCGCGCGATCCAGACCGTCGATGCCCGCAGCCACCGTCGCCATGCGCGGCAGCATAGTCACTGATCCGTATCGCTATGGGGGAGTCCGGCGCGCGAAGAGTGCGCGGACGGGCCCGATGCGTATGAGGCGGTCGCGCATCCGCCAGGTTCTGCTCGCGTGGATCTCCTCGACGGCAAGCTGCTCTCGCCGCGCCCAAAGGTGGTAGTCCTCCGCAGCGAGACGAACCGCATCGCGGAGCATGTCGGCAAGCTCGTACGCGAACCCCGGTTCCCGCGACTGCCGGAACCAGCCCGCGAGCTGCTCGGCGCGCTCGGCATCAGGAAGGTTCCCGAAGACGGGGTCCGGGAACGTCAGATAGGTGAGTCGCTCGCCGCGCACGACGCGGATCGAAGGCAGCTCCATGAACTGGAGCCACATCCAGTGGTCGGTCGGCATCCCTTCCGGCGTCGTCCGCCACCCGTGAGGAAGCCTGCGATACGCCTCCATCGTGTGCGCGACGCCGGTCAGCCCGATCGAACCGCGCCGGCCGCGCGCCACCTCGCGAAACTCGGAGCGCGAGTAGTCCCACGGAAAGAAGAGGAGCGACCCTTCCGCACGAAAGCGCGCCGACGGCGGATGCGCGAAATCGGCGTCCTCGAGGAGCCCGAGCATCGTCGCCGCGTGGTCGCGGAGGAGAATGTCGTCGTCGCTCAGATACGTGACGATGCGGCCAGAGGCCTGCGGCATGAGCGGATGCCGGTGCGCCTCGCCGAGCCGCGGTCCCTTCGGTAGGTCGAAGAAGCGAACACGGTCGTCTCTCTCGTAGCGCGCCATGACCTCGCGGGTCGCATCCTCGACCCCGTCCCCCACGACGAAGAGCTCGATCGACGCCCCTTCCTGGTCGAGCGCACTGTCGATCGCATACGGGAGCACCGCCGCGTGACGGAACGTCGGGATCAGGATCGTGACGTCGGTCATCTCACCCCGGCCAGACGTCGGAGCTCGGCCAGCGCCGAGACGATCGCGGCGCCCTCGGAGGCGCTCGACTTCGGCGCACGACCTCCGCGCACGTGCTCGACGAACACCCTGAGCTGTGCCAGGAGCGGGAGCTCGCCCGGCGTCTCGATGCGAGCCTCCTCGGGCTCCTCGGTGCCCGCCCGGAACAGAGACACATGCTCGTCCCAGGCGCCCGCGAGCACGGCGACGCCCTCGGCGCAGCGCAGCTCGACGCGCCGTTCGCGCACCGGAGATACCGACGAGACCTCGAACGTGTGCCACGCATCGTCGGCGTCGAGGTGCGCACTGAGGCTGACGACTCTGCCGTCGACTATCTGGCCGACGGCAGATCGCGGCTTCGGGACCGAGCCGAGCACCTCAAGCGCGATCGAGACGTCGTGAGGCGCAAGCACCCAGACGGCGTCGACGTCATCGTGGGGGATCCCCCAGCCGAGGCGCGTCGTGGAGATTCCGGCCACCGCACCGAGCCTTCCGTCAGCAGCGATCGAGGCGAGCTCGACGACACCCGGGTGGTAGCGCCACTTGTCCATGACGAAGAGCGAGCCGGGCGCAGCCACCGCCAGCCGCGCCGCCGCCTCGGGATCGTCGGTCAGCGGCTTCTCACAGAAGACCGGAATGCCCAGCTCGAGGACGCGCTCCACGAGCGCGGCATGCGTGCTCGTCGTCGTCGCCACGACGACCGCGTCGAGCTCCGGGAGGTCGTTCACATCCTCCACGATCGCCGCCGCTCCGCCTTCACGTGCACGGGCGACGCTCGCGTAAGACCGGGCGACGACGGGCACCTCGCAGCCGAGCGCGTCGAGATCGCGGAGGATGTGACGACCCCACCGGCCGCAGCCGACGAGGCCTACGACCACGCGGGGACCTGCTGGAAGCTCCGCCGGATGCCCACAAACAACGCCTCGAGGGCGAGCGACGGATTCACGTTGAACTCCTCGAGCGTGCGCCACGCTTCCCGTACCGCCTCGGCGGCGCCGACGGCGCCATCCGCTGCTCCCTCCGCGGTGTCCTCGCGTAGGTCGTCGAGTCGATCCGCGTGGATGGCCGCGTCCTCCGCGCCCGCGGCCACGACGACGAGGTCCCGATACCACGCCTCGAGACCCTCGAGCCCGGCGAGGAGCTCGTCCCGCTCGGCTCCACGCTCCGCACGACGCACCCGCTGCTCGGCGTCGCGAGCCGTAAGGTCGAGCGTGTCGACGAGAGCCTGCTCGCGCTCGCGGGCTTCCTGGCCGCGCGCGTCCGCCACGCCGAGCAACACGCCCGCGGCGGCTCCGGGATCGAAGGCTGGCTCGAGGTACCCGGAGCGCGCCGCGGCGATGAGCGCGTCACGTCGCGCGGCTGCGTGGGGGTCGAGCAGGCGACGTGCTCGGTCGAGTCGCCCTGCCGACGCGCGCGACAGCACACGCACCTCCTCCTCGCTGCGCTCGGGCGCCTGCGCGGCGATCCAGTCCCGCACGGCGCGCTCCGACAGGCGGCGGAACGGGACGAGCTGGCAGCGCGAGAGGATCGTCGGCGGCAGCGGCCCAAGCTCGCCGGCGACGAGAACGATGACGGCGTAGGGCGGCGGTTCCTCGAGATCCTTGAGGAGCGCGTCGGCCGCGTCCGCGTTCATTCGGTCGGCGTCGAGGACGAGGTAGACCCGGCGGTCCGCTTCGAACGGCCGCATGTGCAGGTCGTGCCGCAGCGCGCGCACGTCGTCGATGCGGATCATCTCCCCGAGCGGAGAGAGGACGTAGAGGTCGGGATGCGAGCGCGACGCGACGCGCCTCTCGTCGCCGAGGAGTACAGCAGCGAACGCGAAGGCGGCGGATCGCTTCCCGACGCCTGCGGGCCCGTGCAGGAGAAACGCCTGCGCGCCGCCGTCCGCGAGCGCCGCGGAAAGCAGCCGCTTCGCCTCCGGTTGCTCAGGTACGGACGCGAAGGGCTCCATACACCTCCTCGGCGAGCTCGTCTGCCGGGCGCGTCGCGTCGAGGGCGACGATCCGATCCGGGAAACGGGATGCGAGCTCGCGATAGCCGGCAGCGGCGCGCGCGAAGAACTCCACGGACTCACGCTCGAGGCGGTCGTGCTCGCCGCTCAGACGGGTGCCGACCTCACTCGCTTCGAGCTCGAGCAGGAACGTCCGGTCGGGCAGGAGACCGCCGACGGCCGCCAGATTGAGCTCGAGCACGCGCTCGAGCCCGAGCTCACGTCCCACGCCCTGGTACGCGACCGACGAGTCGAGGTAGCGGTCGCAGATGACCGCCGCGCCACGTTCCAGCGCCGGCCGGATCACCTCGTCGACGTGCTGCCCGCGCGCCGCCGCGTAGATGAGCGCCTCCGCCCACGGCGTGACATGTCCACCGTGGAGGACGAGGTCGCGGAGCTTCTCGCCGAGCTCCGTGCCCCCCGGCTCGCGCGTCGCGACGATCTCGAGCCCGTCCGCCTCGAGCCGTGTGCGCAGGAGCTCCGCCTGCGTCGACTTTCCCGAGCCGTCGAGCCCCTCGAACGTGACGAACATCCGGGCCATCCTACGGCCGCGTTCTTTAAGGTGCCTGGCACTGGGGTGCAACGATGTCGCGCTGATCGATCCCCACGTTCAGGTCGTCGGCGGACATGTCCGTAGGATGCGGGCGTGCGGGCGATCGTGACTGGAGGAGCCGGATTCATCGGCTCGCATGTCGTCGATGCATTGGTGGCGCGTGGCGACGAGGTCGCCGTCGTCGACTCCCTCGTCCACGGGTCGAAGGAGAACGTCTCGGCTCGCGCGGAGCTCCACGAACGCGACATCCGGGAGCCGCTCGACGACCTCTTCGACGCCGTCCGCCCCGAGGCCGTGTTCCACCTCGCCGCACAGGCGGACGTGCGCGTCTCGGTCGAGCACCCCGTCGACGACGCGGCCGTCAACGTCCTCGGGACGGTGCGGATCCTCGAGGCGGCGCGGGGCCACGGGGCGCAGGTCGTCTTCTCATCCACCGGCGGCGCGATCTACGGCGAGTGCGTCGAGCCTGCCGGCGAGGACTCCCCGCGCGAGCCCCTCTCCCCGTACGGGACCGCGAAGCTCGCGGCCGAGGAGTACCTGCGGTCGTACAACCGCCTCTACGGCACGAAGCACGTCTCGCTGCGCTACGGGAACGTCTACGGGCCGCGTCAGGATCCGCACGGCGAGGCCGGGGTCGTGGCGATCTTTCTCGGCGCGCTGAAACGAGGAGAGCAAGCGAAGATCTTCGGCGGCGGGGCACAGACGCGCGACTACGTCTACGTCGGAGACGCCGCGCGAGCCACGCTCGCGGCGCTCGGTCACGACGGCGGGGTCTTCAACGTCGGAACCGGGAGGGAGACGTCGGTCGTCGAGCTCTACGAGCTCTGCGCGCGCGTCGCGGGATCGGACGCGGCTGCCGAGAGCGCTCCGGCGCGGCTCGGCGAGCTCCAGCGGAGCTTCCTCGATCCCGGCTTGGCGGCCCACGAGCTCCGCTTCGCCGCGATGGTCGAGCTGGAGGACGGCCTGCGCGCGACCTGGGACTGGATCGCCGGGAAGGACTGACGTACCCGCGGGCGAAATCGATCGCCCGTGGACCACCCGCTGCCAGCTCCCGACGCGCTCGTTCGCCCGTGGCGGACGGCCGCGTACGTGGCGGTCGCAATCGCTGCAGTCGAGCTTCTTCTGCTCCTCGCGATCGGGGGAGGAAAGCTGGTCGGCTTCGTCGCGGGCAGCATCGAAGGTGCAGCACGACAGCAGGTGCTCGCTCCGCAGAAGCAGGCGCAGACGAAGCCCGTGGCGCGCAAGCTCGCCGCAGTGCCTGCCGCGAAGCGCTCGCGCTCGACGACGGTCGTCCTCGTCCTCAACGGAAACGGGCGTACCGGCGCCGCTGCCACGGCAGCTTCGCGCGTCCAGGCTCGCGGCTACAAGATCGGCGCAGTCACGAACGCGCCGCGCCAGGTGTCGAGAAGCATCGTCATGTACAAGCCCGGCTTCGCGGGCGAGGGTCGCCGCCTCGGCAAGGATCTCGGCGTTCGCCTCGTAACGCCGCTCGACGGGATGCGCGCCCGCCAGCTCGGCCGCGCACACGTCGTCTTCATCCTCGGGCCGTAACCCCTACGAGCCGAGCGCGCACGCTCCCGCGTTCACGGCGTCGCGCGCGATGTCGAGCGGGCCGTCGCCGGCCCACTGGTTGCCCACCGGGTCGAGCGTGTAGGCGTTGTTCAGGAAGCGATACGCCGCGCACATGTTGTCGCGGACGTCGAACTGGAAGATCCCGAGCGTGTACCAGGTCTCCGGGTTGTCCGGTTGCAGCTCGACCGCGCGGATGTACTCCTGCTGCGCACGCAGCACCCGCCCCTGGCGCTCTGCCACCCGGGCGAGGGCCAGGAGCGGGTCGGCGGACAGCGGATTGAAGAAACGCGCCCACAGCGCCTCGTCTCGTGCGTTTCCAGTGTTCCCGGCCGCGAGCTCGCGCGTCGAGCTCCGCTCCGCGCGATCGGCGAGACGCGGGAACGAGAACGATGTGAGCACGGCGACAGCGACGAGGATCACGCCGGCGGCAAGGAGCGGCCGGCGTCGTCCCGCCACTGACTCCCGCCCCGCACCGGCGAGCACGCCGAGCGCCACCATCGTCGGGGCCGTGACCGCGAGGAAGTCCCAGTTGTAATCCACGAGCGCGTGGGCGGCGTAGGCCGCAGGGGCGGCGACGAGCGCGGCAGCCGCCGCACGCTCCGGGCCCGAAAGGCGACGCAACGCACAGACACACGCAGCCGCAGCGGCGAGAACGAGCGCGACGAACAGCCCGAGCCCGACGACCCCGCCATCCGCCAGCTGCTGCAGAGGGACGCTGTGCGGCTGCACGACGTTCCGCGCGTCCTCGCGGAAGCGCTTCCGCGCCGCCTCGAACGTGCCCGCGCCGGCGCCCTCGGGGCCATGGTGCGAGAAGATGTCGATCGCCTCCGCCCACCAGCAGAGCCGGAGATTCGGGTCGAGCGATCCCAGACGGCTCGGGTCGTTCACGACCTCGGCGCAGTCGCGGCCCGACGAGACGGCGTCCGCAGCGGAGACCGAGGCCACGATGCCGGCGCCGAGCACGAGAGCGGCCGCAAACGCAACGAGACCGCGACCTGCCCGTCGCCGCGCGGCGGCGTCGAGCGATCGGCGAAGCGCGAACGCCACGAGCGTGACCACGACGAGCGCTCCCAACAGCGTCAGGGCGCCGAGCACCGCACCGTCCGCCTCGCGATCGGCACGCGTGGCGACGTCCTCGGTCAGGGCCGGCCGGGTGAACGCCCAGGCGCCGACGAGCACCGCAGGGCCGGCGGCTGCCACGAGGAGGAGTCCGCTCGCCACGCGCTCGCGTCCGATGGCGAGCCAGAGCGCGATGACGAGGACACCGACGATCACTCCCGTACGCGAGAGCGTGAGGAGGAGCGCCAGCGTCGCGCCGTACACGAGAAGCGAGCCGGCCACACGCACGGCCCGACGATGCTCCCGCTCGCTGCCGAGCCAGAGCCCGAGCACGATCGCGATGTCCGCCAGGAGCGCGAGGGCGTTCCAGTACCCGACGGGCTCGCGGAGTCGCGCGACGCGGTCTCCCTCCGGATCGAGCGCGGGGACGGCCTTCCCGAGAAGCGCCCAGGCCAGCGTCGCTCCGATGACGATGGAGAGCGCGGTCGCAGCGAAGCGAGCGCCATAGCGTCGCCCTAGCGCAGCGAACAGCACGCCCAGCCCGAGAAACGCGCAGTACGCAACCGCCTTGTTGAAGGCGTCCCAGCTGCGATCGCCGACGATCGACCAGCCCATGGTCGCTCCGATCCAGAGCGTGAGCCCGACGGCAGCGCCGACGAGCAGCGCACCCGAGCGCCCGACCCGCGGAGCCGGGAACGTTCCGATCGCGACGGCCACGAGGGCGGCGGCGAGAACGACGACTGCGGCGCCACCGATGGGGAGGATCCCTCCGACGTCCGACGCGTCACCCGCGAACGTCGCGCCGAGAAGCAGTGCCCCGACGAGAACCGAGAAGACGAGGGCTCCTGTGCGGGTCGCCCGGAGGGAGGGCTCCGCAGCCGGATCCATGGCGAGCCACGCTAGCAACGGTTTCGGTCTGTCACAGAGCGCGTTCGGTTTGCGATACGCACAGGCAGGGTAAGCCGACGTGCTGTCTAACAATTCATTTACGCTCCCCACACCACCGGCTCACCCCATGCCGGGAGACTCCTCAGAGCCAGGCTCCCGGCCGCCCCGCCCCGTGAGATCTCACTCGTGACACTCCAACGATCGGTTCGCGTGTTCCTTGCGCTCCTCGTGCTCGCTTTGAGCGCCCTCGCGACGCTCGCCGTCGCGAGCCCCGCTAGTGCGGCGACCGAGTGCGGGAAGAAGGTGCTCGCCGACTGGTTCGACAACGGCCGCATCGACCGCCTCTATCCGCTCAACTGCTACGAGGAGGCAATCGACGCGATCCCGGACGACCTCCGCGACTACGCCGACGCCGAGGACATCATCACGCGTGCGCTGCAGGCGGCGCTGCGCGGCGAGCTCGCAGCGGGCGGTCGCGATCCGACTCCCCACGACGAGAATCCGAACGCGCCAGGTTCGGGCGGCAACGACGACGGCACCGCGGGCGGCCCGGGAGGCTCGGACGGCAACCCGCAGGCGGCACCAGGTGTCGACACGTCGGGCCCATCGTCCGTACCGATCCCCCTGCTCGTCCTCGGTGGAATGTCGATGGCGTTGCTCGCCGCGGGCGGTCTCGGCTATCTCTCGCGCCGCCGGCAGGCCGCGCACGCCGACGATCTCGGCGATCACGACACCCTCGCGTAGGCCACACGCGCGCCGACGCCGCGCACGCCTTCGCGGGTAGAATGTCCTCCTCGTGCATTTGCGCGTATTTGCAGGGATTTTTGGCTCGCCAACTACCGTCCGGCCAGCGACCTACTATCCCCTGCCCGCTCGCATGACGACCATCGCTCACCCGGGCGGGGAGATGTAATGTCGAACTCGGTCCGGGAGGAAACGATGGCAACCGCGGGGCAGGCGCAGGTCATAGAGAAGGCGGCCGACGAGGTCGTGAACACGGTCGTCGACGCCGAGACGAGCGTCGCTCCGAAGCGCTTCTTCACGGCCCCCGGCATCGATCCGTTCGACGCGATCGAATGGGAGCTGCGCGACGCGCACATTCCCGGCAAGGACGGGCCGACGTTCGAGCAGCGCGACGTCGAGTTCCCGAAGTTCTGGTCGCAGACCGCGACGAACATCGTCGCGCAGAAGTACTTCCGCGGCCGCATGGCGTCCCCCGAGCGCGAGCGCTCCGTCAAGCAGATGATCGGCCGCGTCGTCGACACGATCGGCGGCTGGGGCCGCGAGGGCCGCTACTTCGCGACGGACGAGGAAGCGGACACCTTCGAGGCCGAGCTCAAGGCGATCCTCGTCAACCAGTACGCGTCGTTCAACTCTCCGGTCTGGTTCAACGTCGGCTTCGAGGCGCAGCCGCAGTGCAGCGCCTGCTTCATCCTCTCGATCGACGACTCGATGGAGTCGATCCTCGACTGGATCCGGCGTGAGGGCGTCATCTTCCGGGGCGGCTCGGGCTCCGGCCTGAACCTGTCGAGACTGCGCTCCTCGAAGGAGCAGCTCTCGAAGGGCGGCTACGCCTCCGGCCCGGTGAGCTTCATGCGCGGCGCCGACGCGTCCGCCGGCACGATCAAGTCGGGCGGCAAGACACGGCGCGCGGCCAAGATGGTCGTGCTCGACGTCGACCACCCGGACGTCGAGGAGTTCATCTGGTGCAAGGCCAAGGAGGAGCGCAAGGCGCGCGTCCTCGAGGCGGCCGGCTACGACATGTCCCTGAACTCGCCTGACTGGGCGTCGATCCAGTACCAGAACGCGAACAACTCGGTGCGCGTGACGGATCAGTTCATGGAGGCCGTGATCGAGGGCAAGGAGTGGAACCTCACCGCCCGCACGGACGGCTCGGTCGTCGAGACGACCGACGCACGCTCGGTGCTCCGCCAGATGGCCGAAGCCGCGTGGGAGTGCGCCGACCCGGGCGTTCAGTACGACACGACGATCAACTCCTGGCACACGCTCCCGAACACGGGGCGCATCAACGCGTCGAACCCGTGCTTCCCAGGAGACGCGCATGTTCATACGACGCTGGGTCTCGTTCCTTTCGCAGAGCTTTTTAGCCGCGCGCAGAGCGGCGAGGACTTCCGCGTCTATACGCACCGACTGACAGCTGATGTCCCGGGCGATGGCGTAGTCGCCACGACGCCCGTCGCCGTGATGCAGACCGGTGTCTCAGCGATCGTCCGACTGAAGTTCGCGAACGGTCAGGAGCTTCGCTGCACGCCGAATCATCGCGTTTGGACGCTCAATCGTGGCTATGTCCAAGCATCCGCACTGACCGACGAGGATCAGGTCTTCCTCAACGACAGCCCAACGGCTGCGGAGGACGCGTCTTGGGTGCTGCCGGTAAGAATCGAGGCCCTCGCGAAGTCATTCAGCCAGGGTGGAACTGTGGCCTACCAGGAGTTGCCCGAGCACTGGAGCGAAGGCCTGGGCGAGTTGATTGGGCATCTCGTTGGCGACGGCTGGATCACCGACGTCCAGACGGGCTGGGTCTACGGCTCCGACGACATCGAGGACGGTCTTCTCGACTCCCACGAAGGGTTGCTCACGGAACTCATCGGCGGGATCTCCCAACAAGAGATGTCGAATGGCACCGTTCAGCTGCGGGCAGGAAGCGAGACCGTGCGAACCTGGTTCAGATGGCTCGGTGTCAGCACTGGCCGCGCACACACAAAGCGCGTTCCCGAGAGCGTCTTTGGCGCGCCAACCGAAGTGCAGGCGGCATTCCTGCGCGGCCTCTTCGGAGCGGACGGCTGCGTCTCCCGCGTCGAGGGCGGAAAGGCAAATCGCTATGTCGGGCTTGGGAGTCGCAGCGACGCGCTTCTCAAAGATGCTCAGCGATTGCTCAACACTTTCGGCGTTCGTAGCCGCATCTACTCGGTGTCTGGCAGCAACGCGACGAAGTTCGCGTATACGCGAGTGGATGGGACTGAGGTCGAGTACTCGTCGCGAGAGGGCTTCGACCTCCGAATCACAGGCTCCGACCTCGACAGGTTCGCGACCGAGGTCGGATTCTCCACTCCCCGCAAGCAGGCAGCAATCGAGGCGCTACTCAAGGAGTCCGAGCGCTACCGAACCAAGCCGGGAACAACCCTCGTCTCCCGTGAGGACGATGGGCAAGAGTACGTCTACAACCTGACCGAGCCGCTCCATCACTCGTACATCGTCGACGGGTTCGTCGTTGCAAATTGCAGCGAGTACATGAGCATCGACGACAGCGCGTGCAACCTCGCGTCGCTGAACCTCATGAAGTTCCGCGGCGAGGACGGCGAGTTCGACGTCGAGGCGTTCGAGCACGCGGTCGACGTCGTGTTCCTCGCGCAGGAGATCGCCGTCGGCTACTCGTCGTATCCGACACCCGAGATCGGGCGCAACGCGCGCTCGTTCCGCCAGCTCGGCCTCGGCTACGCGAACCTCGGTGCGCTCCTCATGGCGCGCGGGTTCCCGTACGACTCGGACGAGGGTCGCGCGTACGCGGCGGCGATCACCGCGCTCATGACCGGCCGCGGCTACCGCAAGTCGGCGGAGGTCGCCCGCCGGATGGGCCCGTTCGCGGGCTATCAGCCGAACGCTGCGGCGATGACCGGCGTCATTGCGAAGCACCGCGCAGCGGTCGGCAACATCGACAACTCTCACTCGGTGCCCGACGACCTGCTGATGGCCGCACGTAAAGCCTGGGATCAGGCGCTCGAAATTGGCGAAGTCAATGGTTGGAGAAATGCACAGGCAACTGTTCTCGCTCCTACCGGAACCATTTCCTTCATGATGGACTGCGACACGACAGGTGTAGAGCCGGACTTTTCCCTGGTGAAATCCAAGCGGCTCGTCGGCGGCGGCGAGATCACCATCGTCAACAAGACCGTCCCGATGGCGCTTGCCAAGCTCGGCTACGCGCCGAGCGAGGCCGACGAGGTCGTCGCGTTCATCGACGAGCGCAACACGATCGTCGGGGCGCCGTCAGTCAAGACCGAGCACTACCCGGTCTTCGACTGCGCGATCGGCGACCGCGCGATCCACTACATGGGTCACGTGAAGATGATGGGTGCCGTCCAGCCGTTCATCTCGGGCGCGATCTCGAAGACGGTGAACCTGCCCGAGGAGATCACGGTCGACGAGGTCTCCCAGCTCTTCATCGAGTCGTGGCAGCTCGGCGTGAAGGCGATCGCAATCTACCGTGACAACTGCAAGGTCGCGCAGCCGCTCTCCGGGAAGGCGAACGCGGGCGCGACGACGCTCGCTCCCGTCTCCGGCGTGATCGGAGCGCTCCCGCAGCGCCGCCGCGTGCCCGAAGACCGCATGGAGGTCGGCCGCAAGTTCAAGGTCGGCGAGTACGAGGGCTACATCCACGTCGGCCTGTTCGAGGACGGGACGCCCGGCGACATCTTCGTCGACATCGCGAAGGAGGGCACGACCCTCGCCGGCCTCATGAACTCGTTCATGATCTCCGTCTCGCTCGGCCTGCAGTACGGCGTGCCGCTCGAGGTGTACGTCTCGAAGTTCAGCCACATGCGCTTCGAACCGTCGGGGATGACGAACGATGCGGACATCCGCATCGCGAAGTCGATCGTCGACTACATCTTCCGCTGGATGGGGAAGAAGTTCCTCTCCACCGACCAGCAGGAGGAAGCCGGCATCCTCACTGCCGAGGTGAAGCAGCGCCTCGCCGCCGCCTACACGGAGGCGGGCGACCACGTGTCCGCGGCCGAGAC
>DATKBJ010000113.1:0-22812 GCA_035514135.1 Gaiellaceae bacterium
ACGATGAAGCGCTCGATGTCCTCGCGGGCCTCGTCGTCGCGGATCTGCTTCGGCGGCGACTTCATGAGGTACGCGCTCGGCGCCTCGAGCGAGCCCGCGATGCCGTTGTTGAGGGCGAGCTTCGCGAGGCGGACGGCGTCGATGACGATCCCGGCCGAGTTCGGCGAGTCCCACACCTCGAGCTTGAGCTCGACGTTGAGCGGTACGTCACCGAAGGACGAGCCCTCCATGCGGATGTACGCCCACTTCCGGTCTGTGAGCCACGGCACGAAGTCCGACGGGCCGACGTGGACGTTGTCCTCGCCGATGTCGTAGTCGAGCATCGAGGTGACCGCGTTCGTCTTCGAGATCTTCTTCGACTCGAGTCGCTCGCGCTCGAGCATGTTGCGGAAGTCGGAGTTGCCGCCGACGTTCAGCTGCATCGTGCGGTCGAGGTGGACGCCGCGGTCGCCGAAAAGGGTCGTCAGCACGCGGTGCGTGATCGTCGCGCCGACCTGCGACTTGATGTCGTCGCCGATGATCGGGCAGCCGGCAGCTTCGAAGCGCTTCTGCCAATACGGCTCGCGCGCGATGAAGACGGGCATGCAGTTCACCATCGCGACGCCCGCCTCGAGGATCTGCTCGGCGTACCACTTCGTCGCCATCTCCGATCCGACGGGGAGGTAGTTGACGACGACGTCCGTGCCGGTCTCCTTGAGGATCCGCACGACGTCGTCAGTTTGGCCCGGCGCCTTCTCGACGACCTGCGCCATGTACTTGCCGATGCCGTCGTGGGTCATGCCACGCGACACCTTTACGCCTGTCTTCGGGACGTCCGAGAACTTGATCGTGTCATTCGGATGCGCCCAGATCGCGTCAGCGAGGTCGACGCCGACCTTTCCCTTCACGACGTCGAACGCAGCGGTGAACTCGATGTCCGAGATGTGGTACCCGCCGAGGTCGACGTGCATGAGGCCCGGGACCGAGTCCTCGGGCTTCGCGTCCTTGTAGTACTCGACTCCCTGGAGGAGCGAGTTCGCGCAGTTGCCGACGCCGATGATCGCGACGCGCACCTTGTCCTTCGAGCGAGCGCCGCTCTTCGATCCGTTCGTTGTGGTCATGAGTTCCTTTCCCTTGCGATTGCTCTGAGCCGGAACGCCAAGACCGTCGGCGAGCGCGGCGAGGATGACGTCGTTCGCGTTGGAGTCGCGCCGCGACGCCTCCGCGTGGATCGCGTTCTTGAGCTCCTGCGGTACGCGCAGGAGTAGGACGGGAGCTGATCCTGCTAGCACTTTGCGCCGTCGTCCGCTTGGGGAGTGCGGAACACCGAACTCCTCGGCGAGGATGCCCACGGCGACGTCGTTGACATTGGACTCGCGGCGGGCGGTTTCGCGGACGAGCGCCTCTTTCAATGGAGCGGGCATCCTGACGAGGATGCCCGTGCGGTTACTCACATTGCTATCACTCAATCTGATAGCAAAGTATCACGCTTCGGCGAGCTCGCGCAACTGGCGACGCACGAACAGCATCCGGTGCACCACCGTGACCCACGCCATCGCCGCAAGGAGGTAGATCGGCCACTGCAGGAGGCCCCACGGCGCCAGCCCGAGGCCGACCGAGATCAGCACGACGCGCTCGACGCGCGAGCCGAAGCCCACGTCGCCGCGCAGGCCGAGCGCCTCGGCCTTCGCGCGCGTGTACGAGACGAGGAACGAGCCGATCACCGCTGCGAACGTTGCGACGAGCGCGACCTCGTTCCCTTCGCGCATGAACACGAGTCCGATCGCCGTGAGCATGGCCGCCTCGCCGAGGCGGTCGAAGGTCGAGTCGAGGAACGCTCCGAAGACGGTCCCCTTGCTGGCGGCGCGGGCAAGCGCGCCGTCGAGGATGTCCGCGACCGATCCGATGACGAAGAGCATGCCCCCCAGCCAGAAGAAGAGCTTCTCGTTGCGCGCTTCGAATCCGACGAGCACCGCCCCGGCGACGCAGAGGGAGACGCCCGCGAGCGTGAGCATGTCCGGAGTCAGCTTCGTCTTGGCGACCCCGCGCATGGAGCGCTGCAGGATCTCCCGCGCGGCGGCGGTGTATTCCTGCTTGACGCGATCGAGCTGGTTGACGCGCGCGGGTTCTTGGTCGGTCATGCGCGCCGGAGGCGCAGAGCGCGGGCACGCGTGAGCGCGTATCCCGTGACGAGCGCCAGCGCGAACCCGGCGGCGATGTCCAGCCAGTAGTGATTACCCGTCGAGATGACACAGAACCCAACCCACGCGGGCCATGCGAGCCAGAGCGCTTTCGCGAGCCTCGAGCGGACGACGCCGAACATGACGAGACCGACGATGAGGGCGTCCATCGCATGCAGGCTCGGCATCGCCGCGTACGGGTTCGAGCCCCAGGCGATGAGACCGCTGTCGTGGTTCAGGGACGAGTACTGCGCCAGCGTGTCGACGAAGCCCCACTCGGGAAACATCCGCGGCGGAGCCGTCGGCACAAGGATATAGCCGACGAGTCCGACGAGGTTCGCGACGATGAGCCAGTTGCGGAAGCCGGCGAACCGCTCGTGGTGCTTGAAGTAGACCCAGAGAAGCGTGAGGCCGACGACGGCGAACTGCGAGAGCCAGTAGGTGTACGACGTCAGCGTGAGCATCAACGACGAACCGTCGACGAAGCGCTGAACCGTGGGCTCGAAGAGCGCGCCGAGCTGTTGCTGCGTGCGCAGGATCCATTCGCCGTTCTGGAAGGCGGTCACGACATCGCGGTCAGCCGCGCCGCGGGCGATCTGGTATGCCACGTAGAACCCCATCCAGATCGCGAACTGGAGTGCGAGGTGCGCCCAGCCGCGAGGCAGGCGCCGGGATGTCTCGGCGACGAAGCTCGACACGACCAAGGGATTCTAACGAGGCGGTGAGCGGGTCGGTCGGGTCGGCCGTGCGATCAGCCGGGGTGATCGAACGTCGACATAAGTCGACTTGAGCTGATCGAGCTCCTCCGTGACCATCCGCTGATGGCTGCGCGACACGGCGAGCCTCGGCCAGGGCTGGCTTCATGCGCCGGGCACGGGTCGCGCCCTCCAGGGCTTCATCCATGCCGGAGCGTCAGGCGGCGAGGCTCTTCGCTACTGGCTCAACATGTCGGAGAACCTCGACATCAACGACCTGGATCTGGTGTCAGAACCGGGTCCGGTCCATCGTCTGGTGGTGACTCCACACCTCGCCGTCGATCTCTAGCGTGGCGCGGCCGTGGTCGTTCCCGTACTCAGGGTCGAACGTGATCCGTATCTCTCGCATGGTTTTTTCAAGCCGCGGCCCTCGTCTCCGTCGCGGTGATCCTCCGGTCTGGTGGGGCGAGCCTGGAGCCCGGGCGTGGCCAGCTCACGCGACAGCGGCCGACTCGCGGTCGCGGCCGCGATCGAGCCGACGGCGTAGCTATCCGCCGATGTACGACATCTCGACCTTGCGCAGCGCGCTCGTGTCGGCCGTGCGGATGTCCGAGTAACGATCGGCGCGGCGTGTCCACACGGCGCGGATGGTCTCTTCGAGCTCGTCCGCCGCGTCGGAGCGGAGCAGCGCGCGCAGGTCATGGCCGCGTACGGCGAAGAGGCAGGTGTAGAGCTTCCCGTCGGCGGAGATTCGCGCACGCGTGCAGTCGCCGCAGAACGGCTGCGTGACCGAGGCGATGACGCCGATCTCACCCGCGCCGTCGAGGTAGCGGTAGCGCTCTGCGACTTCGCCGCGATACGCGGCGTCGACCGGCTCGAGCGGGAACTCCGCTCCGATCATCGAGACGATCTCTGCGGCGGGGACGACGTCGTCCATCCGCCACCCGTTCGTCGCTCCGACGTCCATGAACTCGATGAAGCGCACGGTGTGGCCGGTACCGCGGAAGCGTCGCGCGATGTCGAGCACGGAGCCCTCGTTCAGGCCCCGCTTGACCACGACGTTGACCTTCACGGGGAGGCCGGCCTCGGCAGCGGCGTCGATGCCCGCGAGCACGCGTGCGACCGGGAAGTCGACGTCGTTCATCGCGCGGAAGACCTCGTCGTCGAGCGAGTCGAGGCTGACGGTGATTCGCGACAGGCCTGCGTCGGCGAGTGCCTTCGCCTTCTGGGCCAGGAGCGCAGCATTCGTCGTCAGCGTGACGTCGAGGTCCTCGTCGAGCGCCGTGAGCCGGGCGATCAGCTGCTCCAGGTCGCGGCGGAGGAGCGGCTCGCCACCGGTGATGCGCAGCTTCCGCACGCCGACGTCGACGAACACCTGCGCGACGCGCTCGATCTCCTCGAAGGTCAGTAGCGCGCGGCGCGGCAGGAACCGGTACTCGTGGCCGAAGACCTCCTTCGGCATGCAGTACACGCAGCGGAAGTTGCAGCGATCCGTGACCGAGATCCGCAGATCGCGAACCGGCCGCCCGAGCGTGTCCGTGAGGGCCATCGAGCAAGCGTAGAGAAATGGTCCGGCTCGAGCCGAGAGCCTCGTGGGTCGACTCGCAACTCGAGCAGGCGGACGTCGTCAGGGCGCCACACCTGATCGACGCCGAGGTGATCGGCGTGATTCGCCGGTATGTACTCCAGGGTCAGGTCGATGCGCACACCGGCGAGCGAGCGTTGGCCGACTACGAGAAGTTACGGATGACACGGCTTCCTCACATGCCTCTCCTGCGTCGTGTCTGGGAGCTCCGAGACAACGTCTCCGCCGCCGACGGCTTCTACGTCGCGCTCGCCGAGGTTCTCGGCGCGCCGCTCGTCACCACGAACGCATCGCTCGCCCGCGTTCCCAGGCTCGAGATCGAGATCCGCGCGTTCGCATAGTTTCCGCGGATGCGCTCGCGCGCCGCCGGATTGCCGCTACTCGCCCTGGTCGGCGTCACCGCGATCTGGGGCATCACGTTCGTACAGGTTCAGGACGCGATCGCGCTGTATCCGCTGTTCGCGTTCCTCGCGGTTCGCTTCGCCATCTCGACCGCCGTGCTCGCGCCCTTCGCGTGGAGCTCGCTGCGGACGCTCCCGCGATCCGGCTACGTGGCCGGCATCGGCGTGGGGACGTTGCTCGCGACGGCATACGGGTTTCAAACGGCCGGTCTCGAGCTCACGACCGTCGCGAGCACGGGCTTCATCACGGGCCTGTACGTCGTCTTCACGCCGCTGCTCGCCCTCGCTTTCTTCGGGACGCCGGTGCCGAGGGCGCTCTGGGTCGGCGTCGCGCTCGCGGTCGTCGGGCTGCTGCTGCTCAACGGCGTGCCGGGCGGCTCGACACTCGGCAACGCGCTCGTTCTCGCCAACGCCGTGTTCCAGGCGCTGCAGATCACGGCGATGGAGCGCTTCGCACCCCGCTACGACCCGCGCGCGCTGACGTTTCTCATGATGGCGACGGCGTTCGTCGGCTTCACCGTGATCGCGCTCGCGCTCGGTGAGCTCGAGGTGCCGCGAGGGGCGACGGTCTGGGGCGCACTCGTCGTGACGGGGGTCTTCGCCGGAGCACTCGGGTACCTGATCGCGACCTGGGTGCAGGCGCGGACGACGGCTGCTCGCGCGGCGCTCGTCTTCACCCTCGAGGCGCCGTTCGCGGCGCTCGCAGGCGTTCTGCTCGCGAACGAGGTGCTCGGGTGGATCGGTTGGATCGGGTGCGCGGTGATGATGGCCGGGATCCTCATCGCGGAGCCAGTGGCGTCCGCCACCCTGCGCCGGCTCTCGCGCCGCGGATCGGCACCCGTATGACGGCGGTGGTCTTGGCGTCGCTCTCCGCGTTCCTCTTCGGGGCGATGACGGTGCTCGTCCGCATCGCGCTCGACACCGGTGCCCGGCCGGAGGCCGGGGCGCTGCTCACGATCGCGCCTGCGTGTGCCGTGACTGCGGTCGCGGCAGCGTTCGGCGGCGACTGGGATCTCGCGAGCGCGTGGCCGTTCGTCTTCGCGGGCTTGCTCGCGCCTGGTTTCGCGCAGATCCTGTTCACGTTCGCCGTGCGTGACGCGGGTGCCTCGCGCACGTCGGTCACCGTCGGGACGGCGCCGCTCTTCGCCGTCGCGACGGCTCTCGTCTTCCTGGACGAGCCCCTCGTGGCCGGGCTCGTGCTCGGAGCCGCCCTCATTGTCACCGGGGGAATCCTTCTGGCGAGCGACCGCTCTCGACCGGAGCACTTCAAGCGGGTTGGGCTCGTCTACGCACTCGGCGGAACGATCGCGTTCGCGATCAGGGACACGCTCGTCCGCTGGCTCGGAACCGATGTGACCGACGTCGACCCGAAGCTCGCTGCGTTCGTGACCATGCTCACCGGGCTGACGATCTCGCTGGTCTTCGCTCTCGCGACGAGAACCCGTCTCACGTCGGCCGAAGCGCGTGCCTTCGTTCCGGCAGGTGTGTGCTACGGCCTCTCGTACGTCTTCCTCTTCGAGGCGTTCTACCGAGGGCGCGTGTCGGTGGTCTCACCAATCGTGGCAACGGAGGCGCTGTGGGGCGTCACGCTCTCGTGGCTCGTGCTGCGGAGGTCCGAGCACGTGGGCGTGCGGCTTTTCGCCGGCGCAGCGTTGGTGGTCGTCGGCGGTGTGCTGATCGGCGTGTACCGCTAGGGGAGACGTTGCTCGAGCGCCTCGAGGCGCTGCTCGATGCGCTCGAGCGCATCGAGATGCATGTCCTTGTGCTGCACGTCTGTGCCTGTCAGACGCCCCTGTGTCCAGGTCACGACGGCCGAAGTGACCACTGCGGTAATGAGCGCGACGGTGGATACGCCGAAGATCATCACGATCACGGCGACGAGTTTCGAGAGCGCAGTCTGTGGGACGACATCCCCGTACCCGACGGTCGTGATCGTCTGTGCCGCCCACCAGAGGGACTCGCCGAAGGTCGCGAACTCGTTGTGCGCGAAGATCCGGACGACCAGCGCCGCGGCGAAGGCCACAGCGAAGGTGAAGAGCGCCAGGTACGGGACGATACGTCCCGAGACGACCGCGCGATTGACGCGCTCGAGGCCACGATCGGACAGGAACTGCATATCAGCGGCTTCCTTCTGCCGCATGGCCTGGACTCCTCTTGTGCATGATCTGCTACGGTGCGACTCAGGTTTTCACTCGCTCACGACTCAGACAAGGAGCACTCATGGCAAAGACCATCGGCATCGACCTCGGAACGACGAACTCATGCATGGCCGTTCTCGAGGGTTCGGAGCCCACCGTCATCCCGAACGCGGAAGGTGGGCGCACGACGCCGTCCGTCGTCGCCTTCGGCCGCGACGGCCAGCGGCTCGTAGGCTCGCCCGCCAAGCGCCAGCAGGTGACCAACCCCCAGAACACGATCTTCTCGATCAAGCGGTTCATGGGTCGCAAGTTCGACGAGGTCTCCGAGGAGATGAAGATCGTCCCGTACGAGGTCGTCAAGGGCCCGAACGACGACGCCCGCGTCAAGGCCGAGGGCGAGGAGTTCGCGCCGCCGGAGATCTCGGCGATGATCCTGCAGAAGCTCAAGGCGGATGCCGAGGCGTATCTCGGCGAGCCTGTCACCGACGCGGTCGTGACCGTTCCGGCGTACTTCAACAACGCGCAGCGCGAGGCGACGAAGGACGCCGGCAAGATCGCCGGCCTCAACGTCCTGCGCATCATCAACGAGCCGACCGCGGCGGCACTCGCATACGGACTCGACAAGGAGGGCGCGGAACACACGATCCTCGTGTTCGACCTCGGCGGAGGGACGTTCGACGTCTCTGTGCTGGAGCTCGGAGAGGGCGTCTACCACGTCAAGGCCACCAACGGCGACAACCACCTTGGCGGCGACAACTTCGACAAGGCGATCGTCGACTGGATGATCGCCGAGTTCAAGCGTGAGCAGGGGATCGACCTCGGCCAGGATCCGATGGCGCTCCAACGGCTGTACGAGGCCGGCGAGAAGGCCAAGGTCGAGCTCTCATCGACGATGACGACGCAGATCAACCTGCCGTTCATCACGGCGACCCCCGAGGGCCCGAAGCACCTCGACCTGCAACTCACGCGTGCGAAGCTCGACGAGCTGACGCACGCCCTGCTCGAGCGCACGGTCGGGCCGACGAAGCAGGCACTCGCGGATGCGGGGCTCACGCCAGCCGACATCGAGCACGTCGTGCTCGTCGGGGGTATGACGCGCATGCCCGCGGTGCAGGCCAAGGTGAAGGAGGTCGTCGGGAAGGATCCCCACAAGGGCGTCAACCCGGACGAGGTCGTCGCCGTCGGCGCCGCGATCCAGGCGGGCGTGCTCAAGGGCGACGTGAAGGATGTCCTCCTGCTCGACGTCACTCCGCTGTCGCTCGGCATCGAGACCAAGGGCGGCGTGTTCACGAAGCTCATCGAGCGCAACACGACGATCCCGACCCGCAAGTCGGAGACGTTCACGACGGCCGAGGACAACCAGCCTTCGGTGGAGATCCACGTCGCGCAGGGCGAGTCCGAGATGGTCTCGTTCAACAAGACGCTCGGGAAGTTCCAGCTCGTCGGGATCCCGCCGGCGATGCGCGGGATGCCGCAGGTCGAGGTTTCCTTCGACATCGACGCGAACGGGATCATCAACGTCTCGGCGAAGGATCTCGGCACCGGGAACGAGCAGCAGGTCCGTATCGAGGGCGGCTCGGGCCTGTCCGAGGACGAGGTCGACCGGATGATCTCGGAGGCCGAGTCGCACGCCGGCGAGGCGCATCGACTGCGTGAGCTTGCTGACGCCCGCAACGCCGGCGAGCAGCTCGCGTACCAGACCGAGCGCACGCTCTCCGAGCATCGCGAAAAGCTGCCCGAGGCGGAGGCCGCGACGATCGAGGGCCGGATCATGGAGCTCCGGCAGTCAGCGGAAGGCTCCGACATCGCCGACATCCAGGCGAAGACGAGCGCTCTCGAGGATGCATCGCGTGGCCTCGCGGACGCGATCTATGCGCAGGCCCAGGCGCAGTCGACAGCCCAGGCGTCCGGCAACGGAGACGGCGTCGCCGACGACGAAGTCGTCGAGGACGCCGACTTCGAGGTCATCGACGAAGAGGAAGCGGCGAAGTCGTGAGCGAGGAGCTCACCGAGCCGCAGGTCGAGCTGGACGACACGGAGGGGTCAGACGCCACGGGTCTGACCCCGGACGACGAGATCGTCCGGGTGACGGCAGAGCGGGACGCGTACCTCGATCTCGCCCAGCGTGTCCAGGCGGACTTCGAGAACTACCGCAAGCGCGCCGCTCGCGACCAGGAGCGCCTGATCGCGCATGCCCACGAGCGGCTCGTCCGCGAGCTCCTGCCGATCCTCGACGACCTGGAGCGCGCGCTCGAGGCCGCGGAGCGGCACGAGGAGGCTCAGCTCGTCGAAGGCGTACAGCTTGTGGAGCGGTCGTTGCGCGCGGCGCTCGCGAAGGAGGGGCTCGCGGAGATCGAGACGGACGGCCCCTTCGATCCGCACGTCCACGAGGCGCTGCTGACGCAGTCGAGCGATGGAGCTGAATCCGGCTCGGTGCTCGAGGTCGTCCAGCGCGGGTATCGACTCGGCGACCGGGTCGTCAGGCCCGCGCGGGTGATCGTCGCGGAATGACGCGAAATCCGTACGAGGTGCTCGGCGTCGCCAAGAATGCATCGGACGACGACATCAAGAAGGCGTATCGGGCACTCGCGCGCGAGTACCACCCGGACCGCAACCCTGGCGACGACGCCGCAGAGGAGCGCTTCAAGGAGGTTCAGGGGGCGTACGACGTTCTCTCGGACGCCGAGAAGCGCAAGGCCTACGACACTTTCGGCACCGCGGACGGGCGGGGGTTCCCGGGCGGCGCGGACATGGGCGGCACGCGGTTCGAGGAGTTCGACATGGGCAATCTCGGCGATCTCCTCGGCGGGATGTTCGGCGGCGGGCGGCGTGCTGCAAGTCGGCAGCCGATCCGCGGCAACGATCTCGAGGCGCACGTGCGGATCTCCTTCGAAGACTCGCTCGAGGGCGTCCAGGTGCGCGTTCCGGTGGAGGTCGAGACCGCATGCTCGGTCTGCCACGGAACCGGGGCCGAGCCAGGCACGGCACCTGTCACCTGCCCACAGTGCGGCGGCCGTGGCGTCGTATCGGACTCGCAAGGACTCTTCGCGTTCTCGCAGCCGTGCCCGCGATGCCGCGGCAACGGCACGGTCGTCGAGAAGCCGTGCAGGCAGTGCCGTGGAGTCGGCCGCGAGCGTGTGACGAAGCGCTACTCGGTGAAGATCCCGTCAGGCGCGAAGAGCGGCACGCGGGTCCGTCTGAGAGGGAAGGGCGAGGCCGGGCACAACGGCGGTCCGACGGGTGACCTTTATGTCGTCGTCGACGTCGAGCCGTCCGCACTGTACGAGCGGCGTGGATCGGATCTCGTGCTCGAGGTTCCGGTGACCTACGCGGAGGCGGCGTTGGGCGCGTCGGTCGAGATACCGACGCCCGAAGGGCCTGTCGCGCTGAAGGTGCCGAGCGGGACGGAAAGCGGAAAGCTCCTGCGCGTCAAAGGTCGCGGTGTGCCGCACCTGAAGGGCAACGGACGCGGCGACCTCCTCGCCCGCGTGAAGGTGACCGTGCCGAAGAAGCTGACGAAGGCCGAGCGCGAGGCGCTCGAGGGCTATCAGAAGGTCTCGCGCGAGGAGCCACGCGAGCGGTTTGCGGAGGCGAGCTGACATGCCGGATCGTCCCCGCTACATGATCTCGGTCGCCGCCGATCTCGTCGGTATGCACCCGCAGACGCTGCGCATGTACGAGGCGAAGGGGCTCGTTCGGCCCGGACGCACACCCGGAGGGACGCGGCTCTATTCCGACGCCGACGTGGAGCGGCTGCGGCTGATTCACCGCCTGACAACCGAGCTCGGGCTCAACCTCGCGGGTGTCGAGCACGTGCTGCGGCTCCAGGACGAGCTCAACAAGGCACGCGTGCGCATGGAGCGCCTGGAGCACGACTTGAAGGCGGAGATCGCCGAGGTGCACCGCTCGTATAGGCGCGAGATGGTGCTGTACCGGCCGGCCAGACACCCGGCCCCGAGGAGATGACATGGACTTTCAGAAGCTCACACTGAAATCGCAGGAGGCCGTCGCAGCGGCGCAGGAGCTCGCGCGTCGCGCCGGCAATCCCGAGCTGACTCCGGACCATCTGACGATCGCATTGCTCGATCAGGAGCTGCCCCGCACCCTGGTCGATCGTTCCGGCCATGGCGCGGGCGATCTCCGTGCGGAGGCGGAAGCGCGCCTGCGCCAGCTGCCAACCGTGACTGGAGGCGGCCAGCCGCAGGCCTCGGCGCGGCTCAGCCGCGTGCTCGACGCCGCATTCGACGAGATGCGGACGCTCGGGGACGAGTTCGTCTCGGTCGAGCACCTGCTGCTCGCGCTCGGCGTCGTCCCCCACGACGCGCTGCTGCAGGCGCTCGAGGGGGTGCGCGGCGGGCAGAAGGTGACGTCGCAGGATCCCGAAGGCTCGTACCAGGCGCTCGAGAAGTACGGGCGCGACCTGACGTCGCTCGCCGAGTCGGGAAAGCTCGATCCCGTCATCGGCCGCGACGAGGAGATCCGCCGCGTGATGCAGGTGCTGTCGCGACGGACGAAGAACAACCCGGTTCTCATTGGCGAGCCGGGAGTGGGGAAGACTGCGATTGCGGAAGGCCTCGCCCAGCGGATCGTCGCCGGTGACGTCCCAGAGGGGCTGAAGGGCAAGCGTGTGTGGGCCCTCGACGTGGGCGCACTGCTTGCTGGGGCGAAGTACCGCGGTGAGTTCGAGGAGCGGCTCAAGGCGGTGCTCGCCGAGATTCAGAACGCTGCAGGCGACATCGTCCTCTTCATCGACGAGCTGCACACGATCGTCGGCGCAGGCGCAGCCGAGGGCGCCGTCGACGCCGCCAACCTGCTCAAGCCGATGCTCGCGCGCGGCGAGCTGCGCGCGGTCGGTGCGACGACGCTCGACGAGTACAGAAAGCACATCGAGAAGGACGCAGCGCTCGAGCGGCGCTTCCAGCCGATCTTCGTCGGCCAGCCAAGCGTTGCCGACACGATCGCGATCCTGCGCGGCCTGAAGGAGCGCTACGAGGCGCACCACGGCGTCGAGATCCGCGACTCGGCGCTCGTCGGCGCGGCCGTGCTCTCCGACCGGTACATCACCGACCGCTTCCTGCCGGACAAGGCGATCGACCTTGTGGACGAATCCGCGTCGCGCCTGCGCATGGAGATCGACTCCTCGCCGGTCGAGCTCGACGAGGCCGACCGCCGCGTGCGCCAGCTCGAGATCGAGCTCGCGGCGATGGCGAACGAGGCCGAGAGCGTGCGCGAACCGCTCGAGCGCGAGCTCGCCGACGCGCAGTCGGTGCGCGACGAGCTCGCCGCGCGCTGGTCGCGCGAGAAGGAGTCGTTGCAGCGTGTCGCCGACATCAAGCGGCAGATCGACGAGCTGCGCATGGAGGCCGAGCGCGAGGAGCGCGCCGGCAACCTCGCGCGTGTGGCCGAGATCCAGTACGGAGTCCTCCCTGAGCTGGAGAAGGAGCTCGCCGAGCGCGAGGAGCGCACCGAGGTCCCGATGGTGAAGGAGGAGGTCGACGAGGACGACGTCGCCGCCGTCGTCTCCTCGTGGACAGGGATCCCGGTCTCGCGCCTGCTCGAGGGCGAGGTCGAGAAGCTCATCCACATGGAGGAGCGGCTCCACCAGCGCGTCGTCGGACAGGGCCAGGCGGTCGAGGCGGTCGCGAACGCGCTGCGGCGGGCGCGCTCCGGGCTCCAGGATCCGGACCGGCCGATCGGCTCGTTCATCTTCCTCGGCCCGACCGGCGTCGGGAAGACCGAGCTGGCTCGCGCGCTCGCCGAGTTCATGTTCGACGACGAGCGCGCGATGGTGCGGCTCGACATGTCGGAGTACCAGGAGCGGCACACGGTCGCCCGGCTCGTCGGCGCGCCGCCCGGTTACGTGGGATACGAGGAGGGCGGGCAGCTGACGGAGGCGGTGCGTCGCCGTCCGTACACCGTCGTTCTCCTCGACGAGATCGAGAAGGCCCACACCGAGGTCTTCGACGTGCTCCTGCAGCTGCTCGACGACGGGCGCCTGACCGACGGCCAGGGCCGCACGGTCGACTTCCGCAACACCGTCGTCATCATGACGTCGAACATCCGCTCGTCGAACGAGCTGCGCGATCGCTTCCGCCCAGAGTTCCTCAACCGCGTGGACGAGGTCGTGGCGTTTGAGGCGCTCACGCGTGAGCAGCTCGCGGACATTGTGGAGCTGCAGCTGGCCCGGCTGCGCGAGCGGCTGGCTGAGCGGCAGCTGTCGCTCGACGTGACGGACGAGGGGAAGGAGCTCCTCGCCGAGGAGGGCTGGGATCCGGCCTATGGCGCGCGGCCGCTCAAGCGCGCGATCCAGCGGCTCGTCGAGAACCCGCTCGCGCTCGAGCTGCTCGAGGGGCGGTTCGCCGAAGGCGACACGGTTCTGGTCGAGGCGCACGACGGCGAGCTCGTGTTCGAGCGGGCCGAAGCGGCCGAGCCCGCAGCGGCGTAGTCCGAAACGGCCATCTTGCGACCGGGTCGCGACCGGGTCACCATCGATGCGTGTGGAGGCGACCCGAGCCGGCGTTGGATCGCGAGACCGTCGATGGCATCATCAGGATGTTGATGGCTATGGACTTCAAGCTCGACCAGATCCGCGAGAGGCTGGACATCGACGATGAAGAGGAAGAGGAAGAAGATGACGCCTGAGGAGCGGGAGGCCTACGAGGCGAGGAAGGCCGAGTCGGCGAAGAACGTCGATGAGGCCCGGGCGATCTTCGCGCGTCGCGAGCAGCGCCTGCGCGAGTGGGACGAGTACGTCGCGCGCCGCCGCGCACGCCTCCGCCGCCTGACGTTCGGCCTGCTCGGTCGCTGAGCACCTGACGGGCGATTCGTGCTTGCGTCAATCGTAGCGTGCCGCTACGGTTGTAGCGAGATGCCAACCGTTCCCGTGCGCGAGCTCCGAAACCGCTACGGCGCCCTCCTGGCCGCGGTCGCAGCAGGCGAGGAGATCACGATCACGGATCAGGGCCGCCCCGTCGCCCGTCTGGTCGCGGCCAGCGGACGTCGCCGACTCGTGCCGACCGCAGAGCTCAAGAACGCCCTCGGCGACGGCTCGCTCGACGCCGAGCGGTTCCTCGACGACGTGCGCCCGCCTGACGCGTCGCGCGTCCTCGGCGAGCTGTGACCGCGGTCCTGCTCGACACATCAATCCTGATCGAGCCTCCAAGCGGCCCTCGACCGGACGACGAGGTGGGCGCGATCAGCGTCATCAGCCTCGGCGAGCTCGAGGTGGGTGTTCTCGTCGCGCGATCCGTCGACGAGCGCGCGAGCAGGCTGGAGCGGCTGGAACGTGTGCGGCGAACGTTTGACCCGCTTCCCGTAGACGAGAACGTCATTCGCGCCTACGCACGCGCCGTCGCGGCGAGCCGCGAGAGCGGGCGCAACCCTCGTGTGCTCGACACGCTCATCGCCGCGACGGCGATGGCCAACGGCCTTGAGCTCTTGACCCGTGATATCGAACAGGCACGTCTGCCGGGGATACAGGCAACGACCCTCGGTTCGGGTAAGTGAGGCCGAGCCACCGAGCGACGTGAGTCGACCGAAGCGACGCGCCCCGAGCCCGCACGCTCGGGGCGCATCGAGGGTTGGACCTACGAACAGGAAAGCGCCGGGTTGAAGAGGGCGAAGACGCCGCTCGGGTTGTGCTCCGCGACCCACACATGCAGGTCGTAATGAACCGGCATGAACGGGTTGTGGCCCGGCATCGGTCCGTCGAACGCGCGACCGAAGAGGGAAGGGCGGTCGGCGTTCGTCCCGAGGTTCTGGAGCGGCTTGCGGAGCGCCAGCTCTCGCTCGAGGTCACGGATGAAGCGAAGGAGCTCCTCGCCGAGGAGGGCTGGGATCCGGCCTACGGCGCAAGGCCGCTGAAGCCTGCGATCCAGCGGCTGGTGGAAAACCCACTCGCGCTCGAACTGCTCGAGGGGCGGTTCGAGGCGGGGCGACACCGTGCGGGTCGATGCGCGCGACGGCGAGCTCGTCTTCGAGCGGGCCGAAGCGGCCACGGCCGCAACGGCGTAGTCCGAAACGGCCGTCTTGCGGCCACCCGCCGACGCGGTGACCATGGCGGTGTGCGGAGGCGACGTGAGCCGGCGCTCGATCCGGAGATCGTCAATGGCATCATCAGGAAGCTGATGGCGATGGACGCCAAGCTCGATCAGATCCGAGAGAGGTTGGACATCGAAGATTAAGAGGAAGAGGAAGAAGAAGACACCTGAGGAGCGCGAGGCCTACGAGGTGCAGGAGGCCGAGTGGGCGAGGGAGGCGGCTGAGTTCCGCGAGCTGGTCGCGCGCCGCGAGCAGCGTCTCCGCGAGTGGGACGAGTACGTCGCACGTCGCCAGGCCCGTCTTCGCCGCCTGACATTCGGTCTGCTCGGTCGCTGAACGAGACGACCGCCCGGTGGGCGGCCGTCTCGTCTTGCGTCTTGCCTCGTCCGTGTGCAACAGCTCAGACCTGACCCTGTTGCAGGAAAGAGGCAGCCTCGAGGCGGTTCCCTCGTAGATCACTTCGTCCGGGGGAGTTTGTTGTCCACGACCTCGTCTTTCTGCTTCGGGAGCGGATTCTTGCCGAAGTAGACGCAGACGAACCCGTCCCCGTTTCCGTCGACCGCGCGATAGTCCTCGTTGTTCCCGACCTCCGTGAGGTTGTAGTTGTGCGGGCATCCCTTAGGAGCGCTGACCGCACTCGCCACGCCAAAGACGAGCAGAACCACGATCGTCGCCGCGAGTGCCATCGTCGAAGCAAAGATCCGTGCCATTGCCAAGCCTCCTCTTGCTCCATGGACAGTTTGAACTTCGCGCTCGCCTCAGCAGGAGAGCGCCGGGTTGAAGAGCGCGAAGACCCCGCTCGGGTTCTCCTCCGCGACCCAGACGTGCATGTCGTAATGCCAAGGCATCAACTGGGGTGCCGGCGGTGGCGGATTGTGGCCCTGCATAGGACCGTCGAACGTCCGGCCGAAGAGGACCGGGTTCGGGGTCACGAAGCCGCCGGTCGGCGAAGTTGGCCCGAACCACGGCCCAGTGGCGGTCAGCGCGACTTTCCAATACTCGACGCCGACGAGCGCCAGCTTGCCGTTGTCCTTCGGCACGTAGAGCAGGATCTCCGGCTGGTCGATGTCGATCGCGTCGTCGGCCAGGAGCGCCGGGTTGACCGCGTGGATGCCCATCGCGCCGCCGGGCGAGGCGACGCATGGCTCACCTTCGACCGTGTAGCCGTCTCTCTTCGCCTGCTCGAAGCTGTGGTACTTCGCGACGGCGGCACGAACCTGCCGGAGCAGTACGGCCCCTACGGCCATCAGCCGGCACCGACACGTCGCTGCTGCTTCGCAGCGAAGCGCTTCAAGTCGGAGACGACCTCCGAGACGGGCGGCTTGGGGCGGCGCTCCAGGACGACATAGAGGAGCCAGACCGCCGTGTTCTTGCGCACGATGAGCTCGGCGATCGCGATACCCTCGTTGCCGGGCGGACTTACGCGTGCGCGCTGCTGGTTGCCATAGGACGGCACCGACACCGTCGTCCAGCCCCGCACTCCTGCCGAGCGTAGGAACGCGTCGCGGGCCTTCTTCGTGATCGTGAAGACCCTCCGTGCCTCGGCCGCGCTCGACACCGTGAGGACGACGCCGCTCACCTTCAGCGATCCCTTCCGTTGCGAGAACGTCACGCCGAGGTACTGGGCGGCCTTTCCGCTGAGCCCCGCGGCCTGGAGCGGTTTCCTCAGGTAGTCGTCGAGGTCGGCCTCGGCCTCGTACGTCGCTCCAGGCAGGTCGGCCTGGCGCAGGATCATCGCGCTCGGGTTCCTGACCGCGCCGCCGGCGAGCGCAGTGGTGGCCATGGTTGCGACGAGTAGCGCGCTCATCGCGATGGCAACGAACGTCGACCTCATTCTCTCCTCCTTCCCATACGCCGGCTACCCACGGCCGACGCGTCGCTTCTGCTTCGTGGCGTACGTCTTGAGCTCGGCGAGCGCCTGTGACCGCGTGAAACGATCGGTGCCCGCCCACTTGATCTCGAGACGCCAGACCACTGCGCCCGTGCGCACGCGCAGATCCGCGCGGACGCCGGGCTGCGTCGGGACGACCGCTACCTGCTCGTCGCCGTACGCAGTCAGGCGCACGATGTCTCGTTGCGTGGCCGGGAAGACGTTCTTGTAGCTCGCAAACGCGCGACGAGCCTGGGCTGCGTTCGGCAACGCAATGACGACGCCGCTCACCAAGACAGTCTCCGTCGATCCCCGTGCGATGTCGGCCGAGTAGAAGGCCGCCTTGCCTTTGAGGCCTGCGTTCGCGAGTGTCTTCTCGAACGCCGGAGACCGCTGACTCGTCCAGCGCACTTTTGCCGGGAAGTCGGCACGCTGGAGGACGAGGCGCAGCGGGTCATTCGCGGCGCCCCCGGCCGACGCGGGGACGGCGCAGACGGCGGCCGCGACGAGAGCGACGAACGTGGTTGCAAGACGCATGACGCTCCTTTCGGACTCAGGTGGCCCCGCGGCCCAGGACGAGGTGGGTCGGTCTCAGGTCGCGCAGGTAGCGCGGGGCACTCGCGAACGCGCCGTCGGCGGAGCGCTCGACCCGATCCGCGAAGCGGCGCCATGCGTCCTCGCTCTCCCAGACCTCGATGATTCGGAACCCCTCGTCCGTGCGCCCGGCTGCATGGAGGATCAGCCCTTCGGGCGTCCTGCCGACGAGACCAGCGGCGAACCTCTCGTAGGTCTCCCAGCTGGCGGCGACGTCCTCGACGAGTACGTACGGCACGACTCAGCCGGCTCCCACACGTCGCGTCTGCTTGGCGGCGTACCTGACGATCTCCGGACGCGCCTGCGCCCACGAGAGCTCCTTGGCGCCTGCGGCACGGACGCTCAGCGCCCAGACGATCGTGTTGCGTCGTGCGAGGACGTCGCCGCCGGCGTCCACGATGTAGGTGGCGAGCTGCTCGTCACCGAATCGTGGAAGTGCCTTGGCGCGGGCGCGACTAAGGCTCTCGCGCTTCAGGAAGGTGAACGTTCGCCGTGCGTCGCCGCTACCGCCGACTGCGATGACGACCCCGGTGACGGTGATCTCGTGAGGGCTGGAGGAGGGAACCTCGACGTACGCGTAGCGCGCGACGCGGGCGCGGATCCCCATGCGGCGCAGCCCCTGCTCGATCGCTGCAGGACCGCGTGCGGTCTCGGTGAGTTTCGCCCCCGGGACGTCGGCGCGTGCGAGCACGAGCGCGAGCGGGTCCTTCTGTGCGCCGCTCGCCCCGAGGGCCACGACGCCCGCCACGAGGAGTGCGAGCGCCACGACGCAGTGGCGTCTCATTGCGCTCACGTCCCGCACCCGTAGGCTTCACACGGGACTGTGGCGTTCGCGCACGCGCAGAGGTGTGTTGGATCCCCGCCGGCGCAGCACACGCCCCCGACGCTTGCGCAGTTGGCGCATTCGGCCGCAACTCCGTCGTCCGGACTCGGTAGCGGCGGGATCGTCGGAGGAGGTGCCTTGGACGGAGGCTTCACCTCGCAGGTTGCGCCGGAGCGACGCGAGCTCGACTGTACGCTGCGCCGGCGACAGGTCGTCTCGCAGCGGTCGTAGCAGTCGTTCTTGGCGCCTCGGACCTCGTCGGTGGCGTCTCGGTAACAGAGCGCCGCGAGGGTGTGGTGCACGACGACCCTGCCCAAGGGGAAGAGATATTTGATCCGTGCCCAGGTCTTGGGGGGGGTCCTCTTAAATCCCTTGAAGACGTCGTCGCACGACTGAAGCCGCCGCTGGAGCTCCTTCTCGTGGTCTGTGAAGCACTGCGTGAAGCACCCCTCACGAGTCTGTGCAAGTACGGGCGGTGCCTTCCACAGTCCGAGCGAGAGCGAAGCGGCGCCGACAAGCGCGAGGTGGAGGGCGGTGGCACGTGAGAAACGCTCGTCGCCAGGAGCCGAGCCCCGCTCTAGCGTGCGCGCTCTGTCGATCCTGCCGCCGGAGGAGTGCAGGGCCAGCGCATCGAGCCAGTCCCGGTGGCGGCCCGTCATCCGCCGTGTCCCAGCAGCTCGCGGGCGGCTGAACCGGCCCCGACCGACCTCAGGAAGAGCTCTTGGCCCTGGTCGCCTAGCCGCAGTGCAACCTTCGGCGCCGCCCCGATCGCCTGCTGCCGCTTCGCCAGCGACTTGGCCAGCAGCGAGAGGCAGTCGTCGACGACGATCTTTGCGTTGTGCGCCTCTCGGCTCGTTTCGGCGAGCTTTGCCACGCGTGCTTGCAGCGCGAGCACCTCGCGTCGTTCGGCCGTAAGCGCTCGCCGCGCCGCCTTCCGCTTTGCGCGCACCGTCGTTCCTTCCTTCAACGTCGCCTGCGCTCGAACTGCCTTCAGCGACCGTTGCGAGGCGGCCACGATTCGCGGCCCCGCGGCTTTGAGAGCTCCGTCGATGGCCTGCAGCTCCGCATTCGTCGGCTGCTGTTCTTGCGTTGCGGTCGACGCTTGGGCCGACGCTGCGGTGAGTGCGAGGCCTCCGACGACTGCCGTGGCTGCCGCAAGCTCTCTCTGGGCGCGCTCGGGCTTCGGTGCGGTGGTCTTCCGCTCGACGGGTGTCAATGCTCCAGCCAGCTGCTCGATCGCCTCTGCGCCTGCGACCGGCGCGTGCTCGATCCGGCCGTCGGCGCCTATGAGCAGGGCACTCGGGGTCGCCCAGACGCCGTACGATTCGCTGACCTCCCGATCGTCCTGCACCAGGACGTTGCCGAGACCGTGTTCCGTCGAGACGGCGAGGTTCTCCTCTCGGGTGCCGCGGCTGACGACCGCGAGTGTCAGCTCGTCGGCGAGCGAGTGCTGCCAGGCTGAGATCTTGGGCATGAGGGCATGGCATGGACCGCACTGCGGGTCGGCGAACACGAGCAGTACCGGTCGGCCTGGAGAGAGGAGGCCGCCGAGCGTGACCACACCGCCGCCTGCCGCCTCGAGTGAGAAGTCCGGAGCCTGGCTTCCGATCGCCAGCGTGGCTCGGGGCCCCTGCGTCTCGAGCTCCTCGATCTGCCGAAGCGCCTTTCCGTACCGGCGCACGAGCGTGTACGAGAGGAGGGCCTGGCCGACGACGAGAACGCCAATGCCCAGTGCGGCGAGCGCAGCGGTGCTGATCCCCGAGGCCGGTTGGGACGCCACGAGGGCCGCCGAGAGGGCGAGTGCGAGGTTCCGCACCACCGCCGTCCACCCAGCCGGCGCTGAGTGGAGGCGGCCGAAGCAGTGACAGTCGGGAGTCCGGCCGCGGAGGCGCGCGACCGCGACTGCGGCAGCGAGCACGATGAGCAGCGCCGCCCCGCCTGCTGCGCCCGCACGTGCCGACGCGGCGAAGAGCAACCCAATGGCGATGGCGATCTCTGCACACGCAAGACAGATCGCAAGGGGGAGCGCGAGTCGCTGCGGGGTGCCGAAGTCGCGTGCAGCCCGAGTGGCTCCCGACAGGTCCGCGAGCTTCGCCACACCGGCCACCGCGAACATCGCGGCGAGTGCGAGCCGCATGACCTCGATCACCACGTCACCTGTCATGGGCGCCGATCGTGCTCGGCAGCGCCTTAGTTTCGGTATAGCGCGGACTTCTCAGCAGGACGCTGCATGACCAGAATGGGGGCGATGCCAGCGGCGGAGGTACGTGTTCTCGGCCCGGTCGAGGTCGTCGGCGTCGACGGGCCGATCCGGCTCGCGGCGAAGCAGGCGCGCCTGCTCGTCGCGCTCGTTGTCGCCCGCGGCCACGCGCGCGACGTCGACGAGCTGGTCGAGGCCACGTGGGACGGGGCGCCGCCCGCATCGGCGCGCAAGCTCGTCCAGGTCTACGTCTCGCAGCTCCGCAAGGCGCTTCCGTCTGCAGTGGACATCGCGACGGTCGACAGCGGGTACTACCTCGTCCTGGAGCCGGGAGTGCTCGATGCGGAGAGGTTCGAGCGGTTGCTAGGCGAGTGTGTCTCGGCTCGCGCTGACGGCAACGCCGCGCTTGCCTCCTCGCTCGCCGACCGAGCCCTCGCACTCTGGCGCGGTCGCGCATTCGGCGAGCTCGCGTACGAGGACTTCGCTCGCGCCGAGAGCGAGCGGCTCGAGGAGCTCCGGCTCGTCGCGCTGGAGGAGCGACTGGGCGCGTTGCTCGCGCTCGGCCGGCATGACGAGGTGCTCGGCGAGGCCCTCGGGCTGGCGGACGAGCAGCAGTTCCGCCAACGGCCGCACGAGCTGGCGATGCTCGCTCTCTACCGCGCCGGCAGGCAGGCCGACGCGCTCGAGCACTACGCCGCCGTGCGTGCGCGCTTCGACCAGGAGCTCGGGCTCGAGCCTGGATCGGCGCTCCGGGAGCTGCAGCGGCGCATCCTTCTCCAGGACCCCGAGCTCGACCTCAGCGCGGACTCCGTGTCAGTCGGTGCGCTTCCCGTTTCGCCGAACCCGCTCGTGGGTCGCACGCGCGAGCTCGACGAGCTGCGGTCGCTCCTCGACCGCCGCGAGTCTCGCCTGATCGTCCTCACCGGGGCTGGGGGGAGCGGCAAGACGCGGCTCGCGCTCGAGGCCGCGCGCGACTCGACCGGCACATTCGCGAACGGCACCGTGTTCGTCGAGCTCGCGCCGCTGCGCGATCCGGATCTCGTCGTCCAGACTATCGCCAAGGCGCTCGAACTCGCGATCGATCCGACGGAGGAGCCGCTCGCCGCGCTCGCTGCGGGGCTCGCACCGCAGGAGCTTCTCCTCGTCGTGGACAACGCCGAGCACGTGCGCACCGCCGCCCCGGCGTTCGCAGAGCTCGTCGCCCGGGCGCCGAGGCTGACCCTGCTCGTGACGAGTCGCGCTGTGCTCCACGTCTCCGGCGAGCGCGTGTTCCCCGTTACCCCGCTTGCCGAGGACGACGCCGTGGAGCTCTTCGTCCAGCGCGCTCGGCTCCTCGACCCCGACTTCGAACGCACGCCGGAGAACGACGTCGACACTCGCGAGATCTGCGCCCGCGTGGATTGCCTCCCGCTGGCCATCGAGCTCGCGGCGGCGCGGATCCGTACATTGACGACGCGCGCGCTGCGGGAGCGGCTGGATGCCCGGCTCCGCCTCCTCACTGGCGGCCCGCGAGATCTGCCGGCTCGCCAGCAGACGCTGCGCGAGACGATCGACTGGAGCGTCGGACTCCTCGACGAGAGCGCACGGGCGGTGTTCGCGCGGCTCGCCGTCTTCCCCGCGGGCGCAACGCTCGACGCCGCCGAGGCCGTCTGCGGCGCGGAGGTCGAAACGCTCGCTGCGCTCGTCGACGATCACTTGCTCCGCCGGGAGGACGCGTTCGGGGAGCCGCGGTTCGGGATGCTCGAGACCGTGCGCGAGTACGCGCTCGAGCTCCTCGGCGCGGATCGACCTCGAGTCGAGCTTGCAATGGTGAGTTACTTCGTCGACCTGACCGATCGTGTCGAGAACGAAGAGCGACTCTCCCTGGAGACCCTCTCCGAGCTCGACCCCGAGATCGACAACCTGCGGGCGGCGTTGACTGCTGCGGAGCGAAACGGCGCCGCGGATCTCCGGCTGGGTCTTGCGGGCAACACGTGGCGCTACCACTGGGCGCGAGGCTCTGCGGCCGAGGGGATCGCCGAGATCGAAAAGGCGCTCGCGGCCACCGATGGACTGGTGACGAGTGCTGGAGCGCGTGCGCTGCAGGGCGGATCGGGACTCGCGTGGACCCTCGGAGACCTCGCGCGCGCCAAGCAGCTCGCGGGCGAGGCGATCAGGGTTGCGTCCCAGACGGGCTCGAAGTGGGAGGAGGTCTCGGCGAACACGGTGCTCGGGATCGCCGCCAACGAGGAGGGCGATCGCGACACCGCACGCCAGCACCATCTCCGCAGCCTCGAGCTCGCCGTCGAGCTCGGGCTCGAGCCCGCC
>DATKBJ010000114.1:0-47862 GCA_035514135.1 Gaiellaceae bacterium
GACTTGCGCGAGCGCCTCCTGCGGCCACTCGACGATGAGCTCGTCCGCCGACGGGATCCGCTCGCGCGTCGCGAACTTTGCGCGCGCGTCCGCCACGATCGCGTGCCAGCCGAGGAGCTTCGCGCCGCGGCACATCGCCTCAGCCGTGTCGACGGCGCCGTAGACGAAGAGGCGCGGAGGCGGGCCATACCACTCGGCGAAGACCTTCGAGCCCTCGTCGAGCGACAGCAGCTTGTTGCGACCGCGCCTGATCAGCTCGTCGAACTGGGCGACGGCCTGGTCGAGGCCTTCCCCGACCTTCTCACCGGACTCGAGGACGAGCACCTTCGTCCCGGCATCGTCGCCCTCGATCCCCGTGAAGAGGATCCCGCGGTCCTCGGACTCGCGGAGCTCCGCGAGTCGGTGGATGAGCCCCACTATTCGACCCGCTCGACGAAGACGTCGATCTCCCCGCCGCAGGGCAGGCCCACGCTCCATGCGAGATCGTCGTCGATGCCGTAGGAGACGAGCTTCGGCGCCCCGGTCGCGAACACTTCTCGGGCATGCTCGAAGACGTCGCTCTCGACGCAGCCGCCGGAGACCGAGCCGCACATCTTCCCGGACTCGGAGATCGCGAGACTGGCGCCGATCGGGCGTGGAGCGGAACGCCGGGTGGCGACGACGGTGGCGACGACGACCTGCTCGCCGTCGGACTTCCAGCGGTCGATCTCGGGCAGGATCTCTTTCACGCTGCGTGCCTCCTTTCGATGCCGGCCAGCACTGCGCCGAGCTCTTCGAGACTTCGGAGATTATGGCCGGGCAGGAAACGGTCGACGAACGGGAGCGCGGCGCGCATTCCGCCGGCGAGCGGCTGGTACTCGGGATTGCCCTTCAGCGGGTTCACCCAGACGACCGCGTACGCCGCCCGCGCGAGCTTCGCCATCTCGCGTCCGACGAGGTCGGGGTCGTCCCGCTCCCATCCGTCGGAGACGATGACGACGACCGCGCCGCGCGAAAGTGCACGCCGCCCATAGACCGTGTTGAACTCCGCGAGCGATGCGCCGATGCGCGTCCCGCTTCCCCAGTCCACCGCGATCTCGCTCGCGCGTGCGAGCGCAGCCTCGGGATCGCGCGTCGCCAGGTCGGGTGTCAGCCGCGTAAGCCGCGTGCCGAAGGCGAACGCCTCGACCCCCGCACCTGTGCCGACGATCGCATGAAGGTAGAAGAGGAGCGCTCGTGCGTACGCGTCCATCGAGCCGGAGATGTCGCAGAATACGACGAGCTTACGCGGGACGGTCTTCCGGGCCCGCCACGTCTGGTCGATCGGCTCCCCTCCCGTGCGCAACGACTTGCGGCAGAGCCGGCGCAGATCGAGCACATCGCCGCGGGGATCGGCCGAGCGGCGGCGCGACGTCCGGCGCGGCCGCGTGCGCGCGATCGCCGCCATGAGCTTGCGCACGCGCTCGAACTCCTCGGGCGTCATCTCGGCGAAGTCCTTCTCGCGCAGGAGCTCGTGACCCGACGCGCCGAGCTCGTGCGGCGTGTCGGAGTCGTCCGCCTCCTCACTGTCCGCCCCCGACTCGAGCGTGTCACGGACGACCCGGTCGGCCCAGCGACGCGTCTGCTTCTGGCGGACGAGCGGCGCCACCGGGCCTCGTAGGAACCACGCCACGAACGCGCGGTCGAACAGCTCGAGCTCGTCGTGGCGCGAGACGAGCGTCTGCCGGAGAGTGAAGTAGACGTCGTCCTGGCGGGTGAGATCCACCGCATCGAGGCCGCGGACCGCATCCTCCACGCGCCCGGGCCCGACCTCGATCCCGACCTCGCGCAGCACGCGGCCGAAGGTGACGACGTGCCGAACGATGGCGGTGCCTTGCATCCGCGGCTAGCGGTTCGCCGTCGCGCGGGCCTCTTCGATGAGGCCCACGAGCGTCTCGTCGCGCACGGTCTCGATGTCCTCGCGGTACTTCAGCACCGAGCCGAGGGTCTGCTCGACCACCTCGGCGTCGATCTCCTCACGGCCGAGCGCCGCGAGCGCCTGCGCCCAGTCGATCGTCTCCGCGACCCCGGGCGGCTTCGCAAGATCGAGCGCGCGCAACCCGCGGACGAACGCCGCCGCCTCCTTCGCGAGACGCTCCGAGATGGCGGGCACGCGCAGCATCACGATCTCGACCTCGCGCTCGATCGCTGGGTGCCCGATCCAGTGGAAAAGCGCGCGCCGCTTGAGGGCGTCGTGCAGCTCCCTCGTCCGGTTGGAGGTGAGGACGACTGCCGGCTTGCGCCTCGCCCGAATGGTGCCGAGCTCGGGGATCGTTATCTGGAAGTCCGACAGGATCTCCAGCAGGAAGGCCTCGAACTCCTCGTCGGCGCGGTCGATCTCGTCGATCAGGAGCACGACGGGCTCGTCGGAGTCGATCGCCTCGAGGAGCGGCCGCCGGATGAGGTACTCCGGCCCGAAGAGCTCCTCCTCCGAGACCGTGCCCTCCTGCGCCGCGCGGATGTGGAGCAGCTGGCGCGGGTAGTTCCACTCGTAGACCGCGTGCGAGACGTCAAGCCCCTCGTAGCACTGGAGGCGAATCAGACGCGCGGAGAGCGCCGTCGCGAGGGCCTTCGCGGCCTCCGTCTTCCCGACGCCCGCCTCACCCTCGAGCAGAACGGGCTTCTCGAGCGCGAGCGCGAGGAAGAGCGCGGTTGCGAGCCCGCGATCCGGGAGGTAGTCGGCCCCGCGGAGCGCGGACTCGAGCTCGTCGATCGTGCGAAAGCTCACTCACGGAGCGTACCTCTGCATCGCTTCTCTGCACCCGAATAGGGCGACTCAGAAGCGAAGGCGCAGCCTGCGATCCTCAGGCGCCTCGGAGATCCACTCTCCGACAGGAGATGGCCGCCCTGCGCGGCAGGTGTCGATCGCGTCTTGCCAGGCTCGGTCGTATGCAACACGCGGCACGCGATTCCAGCTGAATTCCACGTTGTCGACTGCAACGAGGCCCGGACTGCGGTGTTCGAGCCTCCGACCACGCCGGATGCGACTGAGCTCGTCACCACCGCACTCGGCGAGGTAGACGTGCGGGCCATCCGCCAGCACGCACGCCCACCACCCCTCCACCAGGGCATCCCACACCTCTTCGTCAGCATGGATGGGCAACTCCCGGTTCCCGGGTCCGAGCAAGAGACGGTCCGCGTGATCGTGCCAGGGAAATGCGAGCAGCACCACACCGTCGGTGCTGACGAGGTGCGCCTGCCAGTTCGTCGGGCTGAAGAGGTCGAACGCGACGACGACGTCCTCGTGCGGTCGAGCCCAGTCAATCGGGAGTTCGATGCTCCGTGTCCCGATCGAGCGGGACAACTCGAGCACCCGAAGCGATCGTCCGAGGTGACGATCGGATCTCTGCACGATCTGGATGGCGGCTCCCCCTTCGATCCATGAAGCGATGGGCTGACGGTAGGCGTGCCGCACGGCTCGGCAACCCTCCAAAGGGTGACCAAGCCGGGACGCCCGCCTCCCGCGCGGCGCCTCAGCGCTCCACGCCAGGCCGCCGCCGGATTAGACTCGCCAGACTGATCTCGCGACCGAGAAGGGTGGGTAGATGGCTGTAGCGAGTGTGGCTTCGGACGCTGCGACCGAGATCCTCATGCCTGGCTCCGAGGACGAGGCGATCGCGGCGTTCGGCGACGGCACCGAGGTTGTCGTCGTCGGTGGGGGGACGATCGTCGTTCCCGATATGACGTACCGCCGGCTGCGGCCGGCGAAGGCGCTGATGCTGGGCAACGCTGGACTGTCGGGGATCGAGACCGACGGCTCGCGCGTCACGATCGGTGCCATGACGCCAGTGCAGGCGCTCGTCGATTTGAAAGCTCCACTCGGCCCGTGCGCGTCGAACGTCGCCGACCTCGAGATCCGTTCTCAGGGCACAGTCGGCGGGAACCTCTGTGCGGGCGAAGGTTACGAGGCGCCGCGTGGAGACCTGCAGGGCGCGTTCCTCGCGCTCGGCGCGACGGCGCGCTCGGCGGCCGAAGGCGACGTGACCGAGGAGCCGCTCGAGGACTTCCTCGCCAAGCGCCGCGAGCGGCTGCTCCTCAGCGTGAGCTTCGACGAGCCGGCAGCCGGCGCCTTCGCAGGGCTCGACCGCCCGCACACGCACGACTACACGGCACTCGCAGTGTCGGGTGCACGTGCTCACGACGGGACACTCCGCCTCGCCGCGACCGGAGCGGGCTCGTGGGGGGCCCGCCTTCCCTCGGCCGAGGCTGCGGCGGGAGATCCCGCTGCGGCAGGCGAGGCGGCGCTGCAGGACGTCACCCCGCACGACGACGCGCTCGCCTCGGCCTGGTACCGAACGAAGGTGCTGCCGGTGCTCGTGCGCCGTGTCCTCGCCGAGCTGAAGGAGTCCGCATGAACCTCACCGTCAACGGAGTCGCGCACGAGGTCTCGGGCTCCGAGCTCGCACCGCTTCTCGACGTGCTCCGCGAGGAGCTCGGCAGCATGGGCGCGAAGGCGGGCTGTCACCAGGGCGGTTGCGGCTCGTGCACCGTTCTCGTCGACGGCGAGCCGCGGCGCTCGTGCCTCCTCCCGGCCGGCTACGCGGACGGGACGCAGATCACGACGGTGGAAGGGCTCGGCGCGCCCGAGGACCTCATGCCGATCCAGCAGGCGTTCGTCCACTACTACGCCGCGCAGTGCGGCTTCTGCACCTCCGGGATGATGCTCGCAGCGCAGGCATACCTCGACCGAGGCGGCACGGACGATCCCGAGGCGATCCAGCACGCGCTCGCCGGGCACGTCTGCCGTTGCACCGGCTATTCGAAGATCATCGACGCCGTGGCCGCCACCGCCCGCGGCGACTCGTTCGACCTGACGACGACCGCCGTCGGGAAGCACACGACCATGGCGAACGGAGGCCCCGAATGAAGGTCGTCGGCGCGCGAATCCCACGCTACGACGGCGTCGCGCACGTCACAGGCCGAACGACGTACGTCGACGACGTGAGCGTCCCCGGCACGCTCTGGGCCAAGGCACTTCGCTCCCCGCACCACCACGCCGGGATCACGAAGCTGGACACCTCGAAGGCCGAGTCGATGCCGGGCGTCCACGCGGTCATCACCTGGAAGGACGTGCCGCTGCTCGAGTACGGGCACCTCTCGGCCCTCGGCATCCCGGCCGACGAGCCGCTTCTCGCGAAGGACGAGGTGCGCTACCTCGGCCAGCCGATCGCGCTCGTCGCGGCCGAGAGCGAGGCGCTCGCGTCGGCTGCGGTCGATGCGATCGAGGTCGGCTTCGAGGAGCGCCCTGCGCTCTTCGACATCCGCCAGGCGTTCGACTCCGAGTCCCCGAAGATCCACCAGTGGGGGAATTGGTACCCGCACTTCGAGGGCGAGATGGATGTCCGCCAGATCCGCAAGGGCGACATCGACCGGGCCTTCGAGGAGGCGGACACGATCGTCCAGGGCGTCTATCGCCCGGCGGCGATCGAGCACGCGCCGATCGAGACGCAGGTGTGCCAGGTCGTCCCCGAGCCGAACGGCCGGCTGACGATCTACTCCTGCACGCAGGCGCTCTACTTCTCGCTCGGCGTCGTCGCCGCGCACCTCCAGCAGCCGCTGAACCGCTTCAAGCTCGTCGGCGGCACGACGGGCGGCGGGTTCGGCGGCAAGGTCGACACCGCGACCGAGACGATGACGTGCCTCCTCGTCATGAAGGCGAACAAGCCGGTGAAGTGGCGCTGGACGCGCGAGGAGGAGTTCCTCTGCTCGTCCACCCGCGCGCCGTGGCACATGGAGCTCGCGACCGCGGTGACGAAGGACGGCTGGATCCTCGGCCAGAAGATGCTGACGCTGCACGACTCGGGCGCGTACTCGCGGTTCTCGCCGTACGGCCTGACGAAGCACAGCTTCCACCACACGGGCGCGTACTCGATCCCGAACCTGCACTTCGACGGGTACGTCGTGTACACGAACCGCACGCCGACGACGGCGATGCGCGGGTTCGGCGTGACGTCGGTCTCGTTCGCGGTGGAGACGCACATGAACCGGATCGCGAACGAGCTCGGCCTCGATCCGATCGAGATCCGCCTCAAGAACGCGAACCGGATCGGCGACACGTCGCCGAACGGCATCGCCTACACCGATCCCTCGACCGTCGAGACGATTCAGGCGATCGCGCAGGCGATCGGCCACGAGCTGCCGGCGGACTACCGCACGATGACGAACGAGCCCAGGACGGGTGAGCTGCTCCCCGAGCACCTCGTCTCCCAGGTCGGATCGACGGAGGGTCACTGATGGCCAAGCACACGGGCCGCGGGATCGCGGCAATCGAGTACCCGACCGGGATGAACCAGAACGGCGACCCGTCGCAGTGCTGGATCAAGGTGAAGCCCGACGGGCGCATCGACGTCTTCGCCGGCACCGCCGACATCGGCAACGGCTCGAAGACGATCCAGTCGCAGATCGTCGCCGAGACCATCGGCGTCCCGTACGACTGGATCACCTACGACAACTCGAACACCGACTCGTCGCCGGTCTGCACCGGGACATTCGCGTCGCGCGCGACGTTCGTCGCCGGCAAGGCGGCCGAGAAGGCGGCGCTCCAGGTGAAGCAGAAGATCCTCGAGATCGCCGGCAAGGAGATGGAGATCGACCCGGCCGACCTCGAGATCGTCGACGGCGAGGTCATCGCGAAGGGCGCTCCCCAGACGAAGCTCGGTGTCGGAGACGTGGCCGCTGCGGCTACGTGGGGTCACGGCGAGCTCATCACCGGCACGGGCGCGCAGCTCAAGCCGTACGCGGCGATCATCGACCCGGAGACGGGCGAGGTCGACCTCCCGCCCCACTCCGCGATCTCGTACGCGTCGTGCGCGGCGGAGGTCGAGGTCGACGACGAGACGGGCGAGGTGCGCGTGACCCGCCTCCAGCAGTGCTACGACGTCGGCCGGGCGCTCAACCCGTCGCACGTCGAGGGGCAGATCGAGGGCGGCGCGATGATGGGCCTCGGGCTCGGCATCCTCGAGAACTGCTACCCGTACTACCCGTCGGTCGAGCACCGCGGCGGAGCGTTCGGGTCGTACCTCGCGCCGGGCATGGAGGACATGCCGCAGATCGACACGATCATGATCGAGAACCCCTCCGCCGACGGGCCGTACGGCGCGAAGGGCATCGGCGAGATGGCGAACAACCCGCAGCCGCCCGCGATCGCCGCTGCGGTCTACGACGCGGTGGGTGTGTGGGTCACCGAGCTGCCGATCACGCCCGAGCGGGTACTGCGTGCGCTCGAGGCGAAGGCCGAGCCGACGCGCGAGGGGAAGAAGGTCGTGTTCGACGAGGAGCTCTCGGTGAACGCAGTCTCCTCGGGCGGGATGCGCTTCGAGGTTCCCGCCTGACCTCGCCCTTCAGGACCTGGAACGGCGTGGATCGCCACACCCTCTTCCCGGGAGTGGCGATCCACGCGATCGGCGGCGAGCAGGTGGTGCTCTGCCACGTCGAGTACGCGCCTGGCACCCGCGTGGCGCGGCACTCGCACCCCACGGCCGAGCAGGTCATGTGGATCGTCGAGGGCGACGTGACGATGACGGTCGGCGACGAGACGAAGACCCTCGGCGCCGGCGATGTGGTCGTCGTGAACCGCGGCGTCGAGCACGAGCTGTACTCGGAGGGCGGGATGACGTTCGTCGAGGCGCTCGCACCCGTGCTGCGCGACCACATCCCGGATCCCGAGCGCGATCTGGTTCTGGGCGCGCAGGGTGACTCACTCCACGCCGATCGCTGACGAGCACCTGGGAGGTCGACGGGCATTACGAGGTCGCTGTGATCGTGATCCCGCCGCGCGCCTTCTGTTCGAGCGTTACCTGCACCTTGTCGGGTGGAAGCTCGAGCACCTGGGCGACGTCGTCGCGGATCTTGACCGCAAGCGCCTCGCAGAAGTGGCCTTCATTGCGAAACTCGCTCAGGTACAGCTTGAGCGACTTCGATTCGATGCAGAGGGCACCTGGCCAGAACTCGATCGTGGCGACGTAGAGGTCGGGTTGACTCGTTATCGGGCAGATCGCGGTGAGCTCGTCGCTCGTCAGCTCCACGTGTGACACGCCGGGATTGGCGAAGGTCTCCAGCCCGGCGTACCGGTCGGAGCCGGGGTGGCCGAGCGCGACGAAGTCGGTTGAGCGCGAACCTGCCTCCACGGGTCGTACTGTACGACGGTGAGTCGATCCCCCGAAGCGTGACGCTGTGAAAAGCGTCTACCTGGCCGGCCCTCCGTATGCAGACGAGTACCGCACGCGTGCGGCTGCTCTCGTCCGCGCGATCGGCTGGGAGCCGATCGACCCGATGCGGCGGGACTACCGGGGTCGAACCGAAGGGAGCGAGGTGGAGATCGTGGAAGGCGATCTCGCGGACATCGACTCTTGCGACGCGGTGCTCGCGGCGTTCACGTCCCCGGACGAGGGAACCGCGATGGAGGCGTGGTACGCGCACTCGCGGGGAAAGCGGGTCGTCGCCTATACGGGCGGGGCGCCGCCGCATCCATGGACCGTGTACGTGGCCGATGTGATCTGCGACGAGCTGGAGCGCGCTGTACACGCTCTATCGCGTGAGCAGCCAGTCGCGTGAACGCGGCGCGCGGAGTCGATCCTGGGGGCGCCTACGCCGCCGTCGGAGGTCGCGCGGCGAGCCTCACGACGCGAGTCGCGCCGCTCTCGTTCCCAACGAGGATCGTCTTGGCGACGTCTCAGTGGTCGTAACGCGGTCGTCTGCCAAGCCGAGCCTGTCGCGAGGTGATGGTGCAAGGTCGCAGCGCCGGACCCGAACTCACTGGCCATGGCGCGTTCAGCGACCTAATTGCCGTAGCGCGCTGATCTTCCGACCATCGCGTGCTTAGCCGCTCCAATTCGAAGCCGCCCACGCCACGATCTGCTCCGCGCTGATCGGAAGCGACGTGATGCGCACGCCGTAGGGCTCGAGAGCATCCTCGATCGCCGCGCTGAGTACGGCCGGCGTCAACATCCGCCCGCCTTCGCCGGCGCCCTTGATGCCGTAGGGCGTGTACGGGGACGGCGTCTCCTGGTGCGCGATCGTCATCGTCGGAACGTCCATCGACGAGGGCAGGTGGTAGTACTCGAAATTCTGGTTCCGGACACGGCCTTCCGCGTCGTAGTTGTACTCCTCGTACAGCGCTGTTCCGAGGCCCTGGATCGTGCCGCCGATGATCTGCCCGTTGAGCGTCTTCGGGTTGACGACGGTGCCGGCGTCGTGGACGGCGGCGTAGTGGAGGAACGAGAGCTTGCCCGTCTCCACATCGACCTCGACGACGCCGATGTGCCAGGCGTGACCGACGAACGGGTAGAAGATGCCGAGGTCGGAGCGGTCGTCGGAGGGGTTGGTCGTGAGCGGGTGGTCGTACGTCGACTGGGCGGCGAGCCCGCTGTCGACGTCGACGGGTAGGTCGAGCCGGAACATATAGGCGGCGAGCGCGATCTCGGCCAACGAGAGCTTCCGCTCGGGCGAACCGATGACGCTCACTCCGCCGTCCACGAACTCGAGATCGTCCGCGCTCACTTCGAGTTTGTGGGAGGCGATGGCCCTGAGCTTCTCCTTCACCTCGGCGGCGGCGCCGGCGACCGCCCCGGAGACCATGACCGTGAAGCGAGAGCCGCCCGGGCCAGTGCCGGGAAGCGCGTGCTGCGAGTCGGCGTAGGTGACGACGATGCCCGCGGGATCGACGTCGAACTCCTCCGCGACGACCTGCGATACGACCGTCTCCGGGCTGTTGCCCCAGAGGCACTGCGAGTGCAGGGTGACGACGATCTGGCCGGTCGGGTCGATCTGGAGGCTCGCGCTCTCGGGGCTCGAGGTCGGCTTGAACTCCGGCTGGTCGAACCAGAACCAGAACTCGGTCGAGCTGAAGACGCTCCGCTCGTTCGACGCGACGACGCCGATGCCCACGTGGCGGCCCTCGGCGCGCGCCTTGTCGCGCTCGGCCACCCAGTGCTCGTACTCGCCGAGCTCGAGGATCTTCTCGAGCACGCCCTGGTAGTTGCCGCTGTCGTAGATGTTTCCGGTCGGCGTCCGGTACGGGAACTGGTCGGCCGCGATCAGGTTCCGGCGGCGGATCTCGACGCGGTCCATGCCCAGGTCGCGCGCGGCCATGTCCACGAGCCGCTCGAGCATCCAGTTGCTGCACTCCGCGCCGAAGCCGCGGTAGGCGCCCTGCTGGTTCTTGTTGGTGAGCACGGCGTGGAGGGAGTACTGCACGTCCTGGATCCGGTACGGCCCGACGATCTGCGAGAGCCCGTTCCCGTGCGTCCCGGTGCCGAACTGCAGGTAGGCGCCATAGTCGTCGACGCAGTCGATCCTGAGCGCGCGGAAGGTGCCGTCGTCGTCGAAGGCGAGCTCGGCGTCGTACCAGCGGTCGGAGCCCGCATGGTCGTTGTTGACGATGTGCGTGACCCTGTCCTCGACGTACTTCACCGGGCGTCCCGCGAGCATGGCGAGGAAGCCCGCAAAGGTCGGCACCTTGTGCATGAAGAACTTCGAGCCGAAGCTGCCGCCCGCGGCGACGGGAACCACCTTCAGCTTGGTCGCGGGGATCTTCAGGGACGCGGCGATCAGCCAGTGGAAGTACGTGAAGTTCATCGAGTTGGCGTGGATCGTCACGACGCCCGTGCCGGGGTCGTACTCGCCGATCGCGCCGTTCGTGTCCATCGGCATCCCGGTCGAGCGCGGCCAGCGGAGCTTCGCCTGCACCTTGCGCGGCGCCTCGGCGAACGCCTTGTCGACCTCGCCGAAGGTGAACGTGCGCTCGTAGGCGACATTCGTCCCGAGCTTCTCGTGGACGAGCGGCGCGTCCTCGGCCTGCGCGTCAAAGGGATCGATGACAGCAGGCAGCGGCTCGTACTCGACCTCGATCAGGTCGCACGCGTCCTCCGCGATGTAACGGTCCTCGGCGATCACGGCCGCGACGGCCTCGCCGAAGTGGCGCACCTTCTCGATCGCGATCAGGTCCTGGATGATCGGGCCCGCCCCGAACGACGGGAGCGGCGCCGCGTGCGCAGTGACGTCGGCGCCCGTCACGACACGGACGACGCCGGGGAGCGCCTCGGCCTTCGAGGTGTCGATCGAGACGATGCGCGCGTGGGCGTGCTTGCTGCGGACGATCGCCGCGTGGGCCATGCCGGGCAGGCTGATGTCGTCGATGTAGCGGCCTTCGCCTCGGAGGAAGCGCGGGTCCTCGACCCGGTTGATGCTCTTCCCCAGCCAGCGGCGTCCTGCCTCCTTCAGCGCCGTCTCGGTCGCGATACGCGCGGCGGCGGGAAGCTGCTCGATGGTCATGAATGCGCCGCCACGGACTGGATCGCCTCGACGATCTGTTGGTAGCCGGTGCAGCGGCAGATGACTCCGCTGATCGCCTCGCGGATCGCCGTGTCGTCCGTCTCCCCGGGATTCTCGCGAAGGAACTCCTGCGCCGTCAGCAGCATCGCCGGCGTGCAGAACCCGCACTGGAGCGCGTGGTGCTCCGTGAACGCCTGCTGCAGGTCGTTCAGCTCACCTCCCGGCCCGGCCAGCGACTCGACGGTCTCCACCGAGCGGCCCCCGGCCTGGATCGCGAACATCAGGCAGGAGCGCACGGCCTCGCCGTCGAGGAGGACGTTGCAGTTGCCGCAGAAGCCGTGCTCACAGGAGAGGTGAATCCCCTTCAGGCCGAGGTCGTCGCGGAGGAAGTCGGCGAGCGTCTTCCGCGGCTCGACCTCGTGCTCGTACGAGCGGCCGTTGACCTGGATCCGGAGCGGCAACGTGGCGGTCATGCGGTTTCCCTTGCTCGTGCGTTGGCGGCCGCATCGCGCAGCGCGCGGCGCGCGAGGACGGGAGCGATACGGCGTCTGTGCGCGGCTGAGACTTCGATGTCGTCCTCCGGCTCGATCCCCGCGAGCAGGTCGTCGAGCGCTCCTTCGTCCTCGAGCGCGCTCGAGGCGTCGACGTGGAACGGCGCCGGCGCAACGCGGAGGAGGACGAGGTCGGCTGCTCCGTCGAGCGAGACGATCGCTGCGGCTGCAACCTGGGCGTAGTCGCGGTAGCGGGCGCTGACCTCGTGGAACGCTGCTCCCGACCGAGCGGCCGGGGCCGGGAAGCGCGCGCGGACGATCAGCTCGCCCGGCTCGAGCGCGGTGGCGTTCGGCCCCCGGAAGAACGAGCGCGCCGAAATAGTGCGCTCGCCGTTCAGCGACCGGACGTCGATCGCCGCGTCGAGCGCGACGGCGGCGGCGGTCAGCTCGGCCCACGGGGCCGCGAACGCGAGCGAGCCGCCGACGGTGCCGCGGCGGCGCGTCTCCTTGTAGCCGACGAACTTTGCGGCTTCGCGCAGCAGTGGCCACCGGGCGGCGACCAGCTCGTCCTCGAGCAGGCGCTGCTGGCGCACGAGCGCGCCCACGTGGAGCTCGCCGTCGCGCTCCTCGAGGACGTCGAGCCCGGCGACGCCGTTGAGGTCGACCAGGGCGCTCGGCTTCACCGCGCGAAACTTCATGAGCTGGACGAGGCTCTGGCCGCCCGCGAGCGCATGCGTGCCGTTTCCGTCTGCGAGCAGCTGCAAGGCCTCCTCGACGGTGGCGGGTGCGTGGTACTCGAAGGGCGGCGGCTTCATCGGCCGGCCTTCTCCAGATAGAGCGTCGCCTCGAGCGCGTCGCCCGTCTGCGGCACCGAGTCGCCGAGCTTCTTGATCTCGCCGAGGACGGAGCGGTCGAGCGTCGTCACATCCGGCCAGTCGATCTCGACGAGGTTGCCGGCCGGGTCGCGCAGGTACATCTGCACGCTTCCGTCCGGCAGCTCGTACATGTCCTCGAAGAACGACTCGCGCTCGAGGATCCCGAGCTCCTTCGCGCGGAGGTACGCCTGCTCGAAGTCGTCGACGTTGATTCCGATGTGGTGGAAGCTCGGCGCGTCGCTGTCGCGCTCGAAGAGGTGCAGCTGCAGGTCACCGAGCCTGAGGTACTGCACCGGGAACGCGAAGTTGTAGGTCGGGATCGTCTCCATCCCGAGTACCTCGACGTAGAAGCGAACGGACTCCTCGAGGTTCCGGGCGTGAATGCTGACGTGGTTGAAGCCGATCGCACGCATTCGCAGCGAGCCTACAACGCCGCGACGAGGCCGAGTAGGGTGTCAGCCCACGATCTGCGCCGGAGCTTCGCAGCACGCGCGAGCGTCTTCACATCGAGCGGCTCGCGGTAGCGCGCGTCGACGAGGTCCTTCGCGCGGAGCAGGTGGCGTGCGGGGTGCGGGGCGGGCACTGTCTCGAGTATGGCCGAGGGCGTCATGCGACGCGCCTCCCGATCGGACAGGTACAACCGCCGCATGGCCTCGCGATCGGTTCGCCTTTCGAGCCCGGAGCGGGTCCTGTTCCCCGACGACGGGATCACGAAGGAGGATCTGTTCGAGTACTACCGCGCGATCGCGCCGGTGCTCGTCCCGCACCTCCGCAACCGGCCGTTCACGATGAAGCGCTACCCCTACGGAAGCACCGGGGACGTGTACTTCCAGAAGCAGGCGCCGAAGGGGATGCCTGCGTGGATCCCGACGCGCACCTTCCGCACGTATCAGCGCGAGGGCGGGTCACGGCTGGTCGACTTCGCTCTCCTGAACTCGCCGGAGGCGGTGCTCTGGATGGTTCAGATGAACTGCATCGACATGAACGCCTGGTACTCGCGCGTCGACAAGCCCGAGCGCCCGGACTTCGTGCTCTTTGACCTCGACCCGCCGGACGGCGGCTTCGCGCTCGCGATCCGCGTCGCGCACCTGATCCGCGAGGAGCTCGAGCGCCTCGCGCTCGAGTCGTACGTCAAGACGAGCGGGGCCGACGGGATTCACGTCCTCGCCCGATCGCGCGGCGCGCAACCTACGAGCAGACCTACGCCTTCGCCGAGGCGGTGGCGCGCAGGCTCGAGGAGCGCCACCCGGGGCTCGTGACCACCGAGTGGCTGAAGCGCAAGCGGAAGGGCGTCCTCGTCGACCACCGCCAGAACGCGCGCGGGAAGACGATCGCCTCGGTGTACTCCGTGCGGCCGAAGCCGGGCGCGCCGGTCTCGACTCCGCTCCATTGGGACGAGCTGACGGAGGACGTGACGCCCCGCCGCTTCGGGATGCGCGAGGCCCTCGAGCGGGTGGAGCGGCACGGCGACCTGTTCGAGCCGGTTCTCGCCGGCGGCCAGGCACTCGGGCGTGCGCTGAGAACGCTGCACGCGTGAGCCGGCACGCACACGGTCCGGTTATGGTCGGGCCGTGCCCGAGCTGAACGCGATCGGCATCGTCGCCTCGAACGTCCGCGCGTCGATCGCGTTCTACCGCCTGCTCGGCGTCGACCTCCCCGAGGACGGCGAAGGCCACATCGAGGCGACGCTGCCGAACGGGCTGCGGCTCATGCTCGACGCCGAAGACGTCGTGAAGAGCTTCCGGCCCGACTGGACACGCGAGCACGGCAACCAGCTCGCGCTCGCCTTCGAGTGCGCGAGCCCGGCCGAAGTCGACGAGCTCTACGAGCAGGTCACGGCGGCCGGCTTCGTCGGCGAGAAGGAGCCGTGGGACGCGTTCTGGGGCCAGCGCTACGCACAGGTCAGTGACCCGGACGGCGTGCCGGTCGATCTCTTCGCCGCGCTGTAGCCGGGAAGCATCCGGCGCCGCAGCGCGTTCAACCGTTTCGTGCACGCACGCTTCGTCAACGGGCTCACCATTCGGCCGCTGCGCAACGGCGATACGGAAACCGTCGCCGCGGTGTTCGCGCGCCTGAGCGAGCGCTCGCGCGAGCGCCGCTTCTGCGGCGCGAAGCCGCGTCTCTCCGAGGTCGAGCTCGCAAAGCTCGCTCGTGTCGACCGCGACAGCCACGTGCTCGTCGGCTACGTGGACGGAGACTCCGAGCCCGTCGGTATCGCGCGCCTCGTGCGCGACGACGCGTCGGCGGAGATCGCATTCGCGGTCGCCGACGACTACCAGAGCCGCGGCGTCGGATCTACGCTCGCGAGTGCGCTCGCGGCCGACGCGCGAGCGGCGGGCATCACACAGCTCATCGCAACCGTGTGTGGGGACAATCCGCGAGTCGTCGCGCTCCTGAAGCGGCTGGGCTCGCTGGACGTCAGCTGGCGCGGTGGCGAACGCGAGCTCGCCATCGGCCTCGACGCCTAGCGCGAGCCCCCGGCGCCCCGAGCCCAGCCTCGGCCAAGGTAGGCTAGAGCAGTGAAGCTGACTGTCGGAACGCTCGTCACCTACCCACCACATGGGATCGGGCGCATTGCCTCGCGCGAGAAGCAGGTCGTCCTCGGATCCGAGGAGGAGGTCGTCGTGATCGAGCTCGGCAACGACCTCTCCGTCACGCTCCCCGTGTCGCGGGCCACGGCGCTCCTTCGCCCGCCGGCGAGCGAGGCCGACCTCAAGAAGGTGCAGAAGACGCTCCGCGAGGACGGCGTCGTCAGCGACGAAATCTGGTCGAAGCGTCTGGCGCACGCCCAGGAGAAGCTCCGAAGCGGCGGTCCCCTCGATCTCGCGGAGATCGTCCGCGACGGCGTCAAGCGCGAGCAGGGCCGCACCGCGAACGGCTCCCCGATCAAGCTCTCGACGAGCGAGCGCGCGCTGCACCTCAAGGCCCGAGAGCTCCTGTCTGGCGAGATCGGCGTGGCGCGCGGCGTCGACCGCGCGGAGGCCGAGGCCTGGATCGACGCGCAACTCGCCGCGTCGAGCTAGTTCTACGACGCTGAAGATTCGCCGCGATGCGGCTGCGAAGCAGCCGCCTTCAGGGGTGTTCGCGACGGAATCTGCGCTCGCAGATTCCGGTCTGCGGAGAAAACAGCTCAGATCTTGCGACGAGGCGCCGGTGAGCCCCACTTCGAGCGGCCGCGCCGCGACGAGTAGACGCGTCGCGCAGGCGCGACCGCCATGCCGCCGGACGCGAACTGCTCCGTGTGCCCTGCAAGGCGTGCGACGCGGCTGACATCCGCCTGCTGCTCCGGAAGCACCAGCGTCACACCCACACCGCCTCGCCCTGCGCGACCGGTTCTACCGACGCGGTGGAGGTATCCGTAGTGCTCGGCGGGCGGATCGAAGTTGATGACGTGCGTGATGTCGACGAGATCGAGGCCCCGTGCCGCGACGTCGGTCGCGACGAGCGTCGATGCCTTGCCGCTCTCGAACTGCCTCAGAGCCCGCTCACGCTGTCCCTGGCTGAGGTCTCCGTGCAGCGAGACCGCGTCGATCTGGTGGAACGCGAGCTTCTTCACGAGACGCTCGGCGCCGCGACGCGTTCGCACGAACACAAGCGCGAGGCCGCGGTCTCCGCGCAGGAGCTCGGCGAGCGTCTCCACCTTGTCCTCGGCCTTGACCGAGACGAAGCGGTGCTCGACCTCCTCGCTGGACTCGACGACCAGCGGAGCCGCCTCACAGCGAGCCGGATCGGTCGTGTACGCGTCCGCGAGCTCGCTGACGCTCGCGTCGAGCGTGGCGGAGAAGAACATCGTCTGCCTCTCGCGAGGCAGGCGCCGCACGATGCGGTCGACCTGCGGCTTGAAGCCCATGTCGAGCATCCGGTCGGCCTCGTCGAGGACGAGGATCTGCACTCCATCGAGCGCGACCGCCTTGCGCTCGAGGAGATCGTTCAGGCGCCCGGGCGTCGCGACGAGAACGTGTGCGGTGCGCGCGCGCTTCGCCTGGGCATGGATCGGCACGCCGCCGTAGACCGTGGCCACCGTGATGTCCTTCGGGGCGACCGCGGCGATCTCGTTCGCGACCTGCGAGCAGAGCTCGCGCGTCGGAACGAGAATCAGCGCCGATGGTCGCCGATCGCCAACCTCGAGCCGCTCGACGATCGGGATTGCGAAGGCAAGCGTCTTGCCGGACCCGGTCGGGGCCTTCGCAAGGACGTCCCGCCCGGCGAGCGCGTCGCGAAGGACGCGCTGCTGGATGGGAAAGGGTATGAGGATGTCACGCTCGGCGAGTGCGCGCACGATGCGCGCCGACACGCCAAGATCGGAAAACTGTTGCAATCGATTCAACTCCTATGTGTGTTGCTGGTCGAGATCCGTCTACCTCGACCACTCAAAGGAGGAACCGAAGAAGTCAAACCTCACAGGACGACGGCGTCGTCCGTAGGGTGGAGCGTAGCAGTAGCCCACGCCCAACCGGCGTAACTCGGGGACTCATGCCCTTCTGCCTACACTGGGTCGACACCCGGACGTATACCGAAGGCGCCCTCTGCGCCCTCCCTATCCGTTCATGGCAGGAGGAGACGCAATGGCCATAACGGCGAACGAGCGGTTGGCGACCGAGCAGGAGGGCATCTCACATCGAGTCGCGCGCCGCGACGCGAACCGGAGGACGGCCGGCGCCGCGCAGACGAAAACCGATACGCAGGGCCTCGTCGAGCTCGCGTGCGAGTGCATCAAGGCCGACTGCGATCGAATGGTGAAAGTGCCGCTGTACGTGTACCGCAGGATGCTCGACTCGGATCAGTTCCTCCTCCAGGCCGGCCATCACGCGTTCGCGCAGTACCGCACGATCGTGTCGGTCGGCCTGATGAGGATCGAAGAGAAGGCCTGACGCGCCCGCTCAGCTCACCGCGATGGGCTCGACGTAGGAGTCATCGGCCGGCTCCTCGGGCTCCTCGGGCGTCTCGGGCTCTATCCAGGTGCCGTCCGCCTTCGCCTTCCGCACGGCTGCCGCGGCGCGCTTCTTCTCCAGCTTCTTCTCACGCTTCTCTCTGACCGTCCTCTCGCGAGTGACCTTGGCCATCGTCTGCTGCCGCTTGCTCGTCATCAAACCTCCGTGTTCGTAGTTCGCAGGCGCGGTTTTTGTCGCGCGTCCTGCCGGCTCGAGCCGACGCCCGGTAGCGCCGCACGGGCGAGACCGAAGGACAAACGCTCACTCTAACCATAGCCTGCCCGTACGATCGCGCACGTGAGTCGTACGATTCCTACGGGTTGGTTGGACGAGCTCGCTGAGTTCCTCGCGATCCCGAGCGTGAGTGCGGATTCCGCTCATACGCAGGACGTCGAGCGCGCGGCCGGCTGGGTCGCCGACAAGGTGCGAAGCCTCGGTGGCACTGCTGACGTGCGCGAGAAAGGGCGGCTCGTCGTCGGCGAGATAGCAGGGCCATCCGGCGCTCCGACCGTCCTCGTCTACGGCCACTATGACGTTCAGCCACCCGCGCCGCTCGAGCTGTGGGAGAGCGACCCCTTCTCGGCCGAAGTGCGTGGCGAGTGGCTCTACGCACGTGGCGTTGCCGACGACAAGGGCCAGCTCTGGATGCAGTTGAAGGCGATCGAGGAGCTGGCGAGCGGAGGCGATCTCCCGCTCAGCTTTCGCGTCGTCTGCGACGGCGAAGAGGAGACGGGCGGCGACGCCATCATCCGCTTCCTCGAGTCGGACGATGGGCCGGTCGACGCGTGCGTCGTTCTCGACGGCTGGATGAAGACCCGCAACACGCCGGAGTTCATCGTGGCGACGCGTGGGCTCGTGGCGCTCGACGTCGAGGTGTGGACGGGGGAGCGCGATCTCCACTCCGGGCACTACGGCGGGACGGCGCTCAACGCCATTCACGCGCTCGCGCAGGCGCTGACCGCGCTGTTTCCTCTGGACGGCCGTCTACCCGAGCCTCTGCGCGCCGGCGTCACACAGCCGAGCTCGGACGAGGCCGACGGGTGGCGCGAGCTGCCGCCGGGCTCGGAGGAGCTGGCGCGTGTCGGCGCGGTGCCGCTCGACGAGCGCGCCGCCGAGGAGTTCTACGAGCGCGTCTTCGTCGAGCCGTCGCTCGACGTCACCGGGATCCTCGGCGGAAAGCCGGGCCTGCGGAACACGACGCTCGTCTCGCGCGCGTCGGCGGGGATCACGATCCGCGTCGCTCCCGGACAGGACCCCGCCGTGCTCGCGGCGGCGGCGGAGAAGCTCCTGCGCGACGCACTTCCGGCCGGAGCGACGCTCGAGATCGTCAAGACGGATCTGACGCCACCAGCCGTCCTCCCCCGCCACACACCTGTGCTCGACGTGGCGCGGGATGCGTTCGAGCACGTGTTCGGGCGGCGTCCGCTCATCGTGCGCGTGGGCGGCACGCTGCCGATCACTGCTGCACTTGCCTCCCGCGGCATCCCGACCGTCATGGCCGGCCTTGCGCTCCCGGACAGCCACACGCACTCGCCGAACGAGCGGATGCTGCTCGAGACGTTCCCGCTCGGCGTGTCCGCCGCGCGCGAGACTTACTGCGCGATCGCGGCGCTCGACGACTGACTCTTCAGACGCGCGAGCTCAGCCCGGCAGAGGTCGCCGGCAAGGACGTTGCCCTTCTGCTCGTAAAGCATCAGCGCCTGTTCGAGCGCCCACGACGCCTCGACCACGTCCCCGACGAGCTCGCGAACCTCGGCGAGATCAATGAGCGCATCGGCATGGGCGTGGAGAAAGTCGCTCGTCTCCGCGAACGCAATGGCCTGCCGCACGAGTCGGTCCGCCTCCTCCGCCTCGCCACGCTTCGCGAGAACCTTCGCGCGAATCGACCGCCAGAGGACCTGGCTGTGGATGTCGTTGGCTCGACACGCCGCTTCACACTCACGTGTCAGCTGTTCGGCCTCGTCCAAGCGGCCCTGCGCGTACACGGCCGTCGCAAGACCATGCGCAATGGACGAGAAGTGGCTTTTCTCCCCGATCTTCTCGAGTGCGTCGTACGCCGGACGCAACTCGGCCTCGGCGGCTGCGGGATCGCCGTACCAGATCCCGATGAACGAGTACCAGAAGCTGACGATCCAGATCCATTCACCCGCCTCGTGCATGGCAGCACGCGCTCGTTCCATGAGCTCCTCGGCCTCGTCACGGCGTCCCAGCATGGCCGCCAGCGCCGCGGCAGCCCCCGCTACTTCGGCCGCGAGCAACGGATCCTCCCACTCCGTTGCGATGAGCTCGCGACAGCGTTCGAACGCCTCGCCGGCGTGCGTGGGTCCGAGGATGAACGCGATCACGAGCCACTCGACGATCTCGCGCTCCTCGAATCGATCGCGTGCACGTCGGACGTGCGTGAGCGCGCGCTCGGAGGCTTCGGCGCACCGCCCCCCGTGCCGATCCAGGTAGTGCGCCTGCGCGACCAGCCGCCAAGCCCGCGCAAGTCCCAGCTCGTCTCCGAGGCTGTCGAAGACAGCGATCGCGCGCTCGGCGACATCGACGAGCTCGCGCGGAGTCACGTCTTCGTCCACGAACAGGCGGAGGAATCCCCGCTGGACGAGCGCGTGGGCTGCGAGCGCCCGGTCACCGCTCGTCGCGGCAGCCTCGATCGCCTCCGTCAACACCCGATCGGCCCAGCTGAGGTCTGGGACGCCCTGGATGACGCGCATGCTCGGGATGAGCTCGACACGCAGCGGGTCGTCGGGCTCGAGGAGCGCGGCACTACGTGAGATCAGATTCACGCCGGCCGTGCTGTCGCTGCGCAGGAGCGCGCGTCGTCCGGCGGAGCCCAGTCTCGTGGCGGCCTCGCGACCGAGCTCGCGCGTTGCGCCGTCGACCGATCCGAGCTCGTCCCGATACTTGAACGCCTGCTCGTAGTGATAGCCGACGATCTCGTCGAGCTCGAGCGAGCGGTCGCCGACGTTCATGTCGAGCCACCCGGCATGACGCGCGTGCAGAGTGGCCCTCGCCGACTTCGGGATCGACTCGTAGGCGGCGTCGCGAATGAGCAGGTGGCGAAAGCGGAACGCGCGCTCGCCCGAGAGCACCGGCCGGTCGCTTCGGATCAGGTCTCTGCGAGCGAGAGCGAGAAGGGATCGGTGGACGTCGTCGTTCGCTGCCCCGGTGAGCTCCGCAACGGACCCCTCGTGGAACACCTTTCCCTCGACCGCGGCAGCCTCGATCGCCACCCGCTCGTGGTCGGGCAGGCGGTCGAGGCGCGTTGCGAGAAGCGCCTGGATCGTCGGGGGCACCGCGATCACTTCGCGGTCTCCGCCGTTCTCGACGAGCAGCGCGAGCATCTCCTCCACGAAGAGCGGGTTCCCTCCCGCCGCCTCCACGATCCTCCGGCACGTCTCCTCTCCGAGATCGGCCGAGCCGGCCAGGCTATGCACGAGGCTCTCGCTCTCGTCGTCGGAGAGTGGCCCCAGGAGAACCGACGTCGCGTTCAGCTTTCCGCCTCCCCACTGCGCGCGCAGCTCGAGCAGCTCCGGCCGCGCAATGCACACGATGAGGACCGGCGCGTCGGTCACCCAGTCCGCGACGTGATCCACGAGGTCGAGGAACGTTGCCTCCCCCCAGTGGATGTCGTCGAGGACGAGAACGAGCGGTCGGTGCCTGGCCATCGCCTCGACGAAGAAGCGGATGGCAGCCGCGATCTCCTCCGCCGTGCTCGAGCGGTCGGACTGGCCGACGATCTCGCCGAGTCGGTCGGCCACGTGCTTCGCATCCGCAGTGCCTTCGAGGATCGCTCCGAGCTTTGCGAAATTGGCCTCGGGCGAGGCCGCATCGTCGAGTCCGGCGGCATCGCGCACAGCTTCGACGATCGGCCAATACGTGATTCCTTCGCCGTACGGAAGGCATCGCCCACGCGCAACGAGCGCGCTCTCGGAGATCGCGCCGACGAACTCCGAGACGAGTCGCGACTTCCCCACACCGGGAGCGCCGAGGACAGTGAAGAGCTGGCACGACCTGGCGCTTCGTGCCTGCTCGAACGCGTCGTGGAGACGTCGCAGCTCACGGCCGCGTCCGACCATCGGGGCGTCGATGCGTCCTGTCCGCCCGCGCTCGACGGGCGCCACGCTCACAAGACGGATGCGATCGTCCAGCGTCTCGGCTTCGACGGATGCGCGGACGAGATGGAGCGTCCGCTCGTCGATCAGGAGCTCACCCGCGTCCGCAGCCTGCTGCAATCGCATCGCTTCCTGGACAGGTCGTCCGGCCGCCAACGGGCGAGCGCTGTCGCTCGCGGTGACGACCTCTCCCGTCCCGATGCCCACGCGTAGCGCAAGCCTCGAATCCGACGCCCCGGCGAGCTCGTCGTCGATCACAGCGATCCGCTCGCGGCTCTCGACCGCAGCCCGCACGGCTCGGAGTGGATCGTCTTCGTTGACGACCGGGATTCCGAAGATGGCCGATACCGCACCGCCCAACGAGCTCTCGACGGTGGCTCCGTGCCGTTCGAGCACCGACACGACCTCGTCGAGACCACGTGCGGTCATCCGGCCCAACGACTCGGGATCGAGCTCGCGACCCGTCACCGTCACGTCGCACGACAGCACCGTCACGGTCTTCCGCGTCTCACGCCCACGCGCGGGAGCTCGCGACTCACTGGGCTCCGCGACCACGACGGCGGCGGGAGGTGCGCTGCCCGGCAAGTCGAGGGCTGCGTCCTGCGACAGGATCTGGCGCTGGCGCTCCTTGAGCTCGGCGCTCGGCTCGAGGCCGAGCTCGTCGGAGAGCAACCCGCGGCCGACCTGGTACACCTCGAGCGCGTCCGCCTGGCGCTGCGAGCGATACAGCGCGAGCATCAGCTGCGCGCGCAGGCGCTCGCGAAGTGGATGCTCTCGGACGAGCCCGTCGAGCTCGCCGATTAAAGCGGCGTGCTTTCCCCCCGCGAGATCTCTCTCGATCCGTCGCTCGAGGCAGCTCAGCCGGAGCTCTTCCAGCCGCGCTCGTTCCGACTGCGCGAACGGCTCGTATGCGAAATCGGCAAGCGGTGCCCCGCGCCAGAGGACCAGCGCTTCGTAGAACTCCTCGTCGGCCACGAGCTGCTCGAAGCGGTGGAGGTCGAGCTCGCCTGACTCGATCCGAAGCTCGTACCCGGGCGACCGCGTGAGAATGCGGTCTCGCCCGAGGGCTTTTCGAAGCTGCGAGACGTAGACCTGGAGCGCCTTCTGAGCGGTCTCCGGCACCCGCTCGCCCCAGAGCGCCTCGATGAGGGCATCGGTCGAGACGACGCGATTCGCATTCAGGCAGAAGACGGCGAGCAGCGCGCGAACCTTTGCCGCTCCGAACTCGATCGCCCGACTGTCGTCCCGGACTTCGAGCGGACCGAGGATGCGGAACTCCATCACATGGCGACGCTAACAGTCCCTATGCGAGCAGAAGACGTGCTTTGCCGGCGCTTTACCGGGCACCGCCCCAGTGCTTAAGCGCCCGCGGCGACTCTCTCTCCACAGCGATCGCACGAGGCGGCCGCGAGGAACAGGAGGAAGAACGATGAAAGGGACGCTCACACTCGTCAGCTCGATCGTGGTCGCGGCGCTCGCAGTCGGTGCCCCCGCCGCCTTCGCCGATCCGGGGCTCAACGGGGCGCCCGAGATGTCCTCGCCGACACCCGACTGGTTCGAGCGAGCGGCCGCCGCCGGCGAGCGGAACGATGCGATCGGTCCCTACGTGGACGCCTTCGAGCGCCCCGCGATCGCCGTTCAGGTGCCCGCGTCCGACTGGTTCGAGCGTTCGGCCGCAGCAGCTCTGCGAGACGCGGCTCCGGCTCCGTACGTCGATGCCTTCGAGCGCCCGGTGGTCGTGACCACTCCGACGACCTCATCGGGCGAGTCCAGCACGAGCATCGCGTGGGGGCAGATCGGCATCGCATTCGGCGTCGGCCTCATGCTCGCCCTCGGCCTGATGCTGGCAATGCGATCGAGGCCGAGTCGACCTCTCGCGCAGTAACCGCCCCCGACGTTCACCCGGCGGCACGGCCGTCCCGAGAGGGGCGGCCGTGCCGCGTGCCGGTTCCTCAACGTCGGATCGGAGCACGTTGCGGCGCCTGCGACTGATCCGCGCCCGTGTGCTGGAACAGCTCGATCACGTAGCCGTCGGGATCGAACATGAAGACCTGGTCGTAGCCGTCGCCGCGGGGCATCGGGCCGCCGATGAGCGAGATGCCGTGCTCGTCGAGCCGAGTGAGCGCAGCCGCGAGATCGTCCACCTCGAGCGCGATGTGCGTCGCGAGGCCCACGGCGGCACTCGGGCCCGGATCGCCCGAACCTGCGCTGCCTGTCGTCTCGGACTCCACGAGGAGGTGCAGCTGGTCGTCTCCCACCTGAAACCAAGCGCCCTCGAAAGCGAAGTTGTGCGGCCGCGGGACCTCCTCGAGGCCGAGGGCGCCGCCGTAGAAGCGACGCGAGCGCTCGAGATCGGCGACGATCAGACCGCAATGCTGAAGTGCCCACGGCACGGGTCGTACGCTAACCGGAAGGAGGCGCCATGCCGCTGATCAGGGTCGAGCTCTTCGACTACCGCATGAACGACGAGACGAGCGCAGCGCTCATCGAGAAGCTGACGGACGCCCTGTGTGAGGCTACGCATCCCGGCCTCAAAGACCACACGTGGGTCATCGTCGAGGGTCACAACCCCAAGAACTGGGGCCTTGGCGGGAAGCCCTGGCCAGTTGAGGAGATGCCGCCGGCGCCCTCGTCGTAGGATCGCCCCGTCGACGAAAGGAGAGACCGGGATGCCGGTGATCGAGGTGAAGCTCTACGACACGCGCGTGACCGAGGAGTCCGTGCCGAAGATGATCGAGGCGCTCACGGACGCGCTGCACGAGTCGAGCGGTGCGGCGAAGGAGCGCATCCACGTGATCGTCCAGGCGGCGTGCCGCCGCAGCACTGGGGTCAAGGAGGCAAGCCCGGGCCGTAACGCCGAAGCCCGCCTCTCGGCGGGCTTCGTAGGTGAAACGAGCGGGTGCTCGCAGACGACTGACACTCGGAGGTCAGTGTAGATGGATGGTTGGCGCGGAGGGCGCCGAACTCGAACCGGAACCGGCGAACCGGTCAGACGAGTGTCAGTCGTCTCTCCCGCCTTGGGAGTTCACCCTCCGCCGCCGCCTCGAACGTCGCCTGAGATCGAGCGAGGTGGCCGGCCCCGTCGAAATCGACGCACTCTTGTTGCGGCTACGTGACGGACGCGACGACGAGCTCGAGCTCGACCGGGTCGGCGCCCGGGACGATCGCCTGCGTCTCGAGCGCGTGGAGAAGCGTCGTGCGCACGATGAGCTTCGCGCGCGCAAAGTTGTCGAGCTGCGTCGGCACCGGGCCGACACGGCTGCCGAGCGCGTAGCCGGCCGCGTTTCGCCCCATCGCGCGGTACGACTCGAGCGTGTAGAGCGGTGACATCCCGAAGAGCTCGAGGTTGTCGAGTGGCTGCAGGTCTGCACGGTGGATCACAGCGGTGCCCTTCGACTGAAGGCCGATTGCCACACCCGAGCCCGAAAGTCGCGCGCCGTCGTGCGCGATGAACGCGACGTCGGCGACACGCTGCACACGGACGATGCGCACCTCACCTCCGGCTTCGCGGATCCCCTCGCACACCGCGTCGAGGACTGCTCGATGGTCGAGATCCGCGATCGTCTTGCGGATCGAGTCGGCGAACGCCGGACCGACGGCGACCACGACCTCCCTGGCGTCCTCACCGGGCCGTGCAGCACCCCGCTCGGCCACGATCGGCTCCGCGCTCGCGAGATCTCCCAGGAGGTCGTCGGGCGCAGCGACGTGGGGCAGATTCTGGAGAAGCGCCCAGCGCTCGCCCTCGAGCCGGTATCCCGTTCCCGGCCCCGAATACTCGTTCGGATCGTTTACCGCAGACCGCACGAGGCCGTCCGGCTCGATGATCGCCGACGTCTGGAGATAGTCGGCCGAAACTCGTTGGCGCTGCATCCCGAGCACCGCCTCGGCGACATCCGAGAACCCCGCGTCATCCAACGCGAGCGCGACGTCGAGGCCCGAGACCTCACGCGCGAGGAGCGCGTCGGCGGCCTCGACATCCGCGGCCCGGTCGCGATCGGGCATCTCTCGCGCGTCGTAGCCGGACGTCGCGATGGCGACCTCGTCGTCGGAGATCTCGGGTAGCCCGAGCTCGGCGAAGACCGCCTGAGCGGCGCGCGCCGCCCGCTCGCGAACGCGCAGCAGCTCGTCTTCCGACACCGGCTCGAGGCCCGCATCGACTTGCCAGTCGCGCTGGATCGTGAGCCACTCGTCGAGGTCGTCGGCGTCGAAGTTCCCGCCGCCGAACGTGTTGTCGTGCCGCGGCATCACCGAGTAGCCGGACGTGACGAAGTCGGTGCCGGGCAGGAACTGGCCCATGAGCTTCGCGGTCTTGCGGATCTCCGAATGCGACGCGATTGCGTCGTTGCCGGACGCGACCTCGAGATCGAGCCAGGCAGCGAGAACGTTCTCCCCGAGGATCGCACGCGTGCCGCCCGGCACCGACAACACGAGCGCCACGCACGAGATCGACCCGTTCTGGACACCCTGCGAGCCCGCCGCGCGCACGACCGCGAGGCAGCGGGCCTCGAGGTAGAGCATCGACATGCCCTGCGCGTGGCCCATCAGGGCCTCCGAGCCCGTGCCCGAGGTGAAGCGGACCTTCACGCCGCGCGACGCGTACGCCGCACCGAGGAACGCCTTCGACCATGGCGTGTCGTCGCCGTCGACGAAGACCGGCTCGGTGCCGTACACCGACAACGTCTCCGCATAGGTCACGAGCCCGCGGATGGCGAGCTCGAGGTTTCGCCGCTCCTCGACGGCGCACTGCGTCATGACGCCGGGTCTGCCGGTCTGGGAGCCGACGAGGAGCGCGATCGCGTTCAGTGGCGCATACCGCGCGACGCCCACCGTCGTCTCCATCTCGGCAAAGCCGCGCCGCGCGGCCTCCGCCGCGTCGGCAGCGAGGAGAGCGGGGCTTTCCTTGAGATTGGTCACGTGCGCCTGGTTCCCGGGCATGCGGCGTGCGCGCAGCTTCTTGAGAGCCAGCATGAGCTCGACGGGGTCGAGCAGCCCGATGACCCGCGCGAGCTTGGCGGGCGTCAGTCCACGCGAGAGCCGGACGAGCTCGGCTCGCGGCACGTTCACGTCCACCAGCATTCGAGCGAGCGCGACGTCCTCGAGGGCCATGGCTTCGGAGACGACGTCGAGGTCGAGCCCGTGGGCGACGACGAAGCGATCGATGACGTCGAAGTCGGCCGCGTCGCGACCGTCCATCCGCGTGACCACGCCTGCCTCGACGACGAGCTCCGGCTCCGGATCGCTCGGACCGTTCGCCGCCACGAGCCCGAGCTCCGGATACGGCGAGACGAGCTGCTCGAGATGAAGCTCTCGTGCGGCGCGCGATGCGAAGCGGCGACTACCCATTGGCGAGCAGTGCTCTGTCCGCGTATGCGGCCGCCGCTTCACGCACGAACGCAGCTGTCTTCACCGCGTCAAGCTCCTCGAGGCGCGACGCCCAGGCCTCCAGCTCGGCGGCGGTCGCCCGACCGGGACGGAGCGCCGTGTATGCGTCGAGCAGCAATTCGTCCGGCACCAGCGCAAGCTCTGCAGCGCGCTCGAAGCTGTCGGCGAGCTGCGACCTGCCGGCGGCGCGCGCGACCTCGGCCTGATACTTCAGTGTCGCAGGCGTCGCGCGGATCTCGTCTGCGGTCAACGTTCCCTCGCGCGCTGCAGCGAGGGTTATCCCGGCGAGTGGAACGCCGCCCGGCGTGGTCACGAGGTCGGGGCGTCGCGTGCCGAGCGGATAGTCGCTGGTCGAGTCGAAGCGCATGCCGCTCAGACTCTAGGCTTCGTTGTGACTCATGGGCAACGCGGAACGGTTCTCGGGAAGAGTGGCGCTCGTCACGGGCGGGTCGAGCGGGATTGGCGCTGCCGTCGCGCACCGGCTGCGCGACGAAGGCGCACGCGTTGCGTCCTTCGATCTCGACGGGAAGGCCCCCGACGGCGTGCTCGGGCTTACCGGCGACGTGTCCCGCCCGGGCGACGTCGACGCCGCCGTCGCCCACGTGAAGCACGAGCTCGGCCCGATCGACATCCTGGTCTGCTCCGCAGGTGTGCCCGGCGCGTCGATCTCGACCGTCGACCTCACCGACGACGAGTGGCGACGCGTCATGGCGATCAATGCCGACGGCGTCTTCTACTGCAACCGCGCAGTCGTGCCGAGCATGGTCGAGCGCGGCCACGGCCGGATCGTCAACGTGGCCTCGATCGCGGGGAAGGAGGGAAACCCGATGGCCGCTGCCTACTCGGCATCGAAGGCTGCCGTCATCGCGATGACGAAGGCGTTCGGAAAGGACCTCGCGCGTTCTGGCGTCATCGTGAACTGCGTGGCGCCGGCGGTGATCGAGACGGCGATGCTCGACGGGATCACGGAGGAGCACATCGACTACATGGTCGAACGCATTCCCATGGGGCGCATGGGCGAGCCCGAAGAGGTCGCCGCGCTCATCTGCTGGCTCGCGAGCGACGAGTGCTCGTTCTCGACCGGCGCGACGTACGACATCTCGGGCGGCCGGGCGGTCTACTGATGCGCTACGTCCGCGTCCGCGGACCGCAGGGAGTGGAGAGCGGCAGCGTGCAGGATGGCCACGTCGTCACGGACGGCGGCACGCGAATCGCGCTGCTCGACCCCGACACGCTGCAGCTGCCGGAAGGGCACGAGCTGATGGCCCCCTTTGACGCACCGGAGATCTGGTGCGCCGGTGTCACGTACGAGCGCTCGCGGGACGCGCGCGTCGAGGAGAGCACCGTGCAGGACGTGTACACGCTGGTCTACGACGCGCCGCGGCCCGAGCTCTTCATGAAGGACGCGATGATGCGTCGGACGGTCGGGCCGGGAGCACGGATCGGGATCCGCGAGGACTCGGCCTGGAACGTGCCGGAGCCCGAGATCGGCGTCGTTCTCGGAAAGAGCGGTCGCATCGCCGGGTACACGATCGGCAACGACGTGTCGTCACGCGACATCGAAGGCGCGAACCCTTTGTATCTCCCGCAGGCGAAGATCTACGCGGGGGCCTGCTCGTTCGGCCCGGCAGTCTTCGTCACCGACGACCACGAGCACTCGTTCCACCTGACGTTGCGCGTGACCGACGAGTGGGGCCAGATCGTGTACGAGGGCGAGACGTCCACCGCGCGCATGAAGCGGTCGTTCGAGGAGCTCGTGCGGTGGCTGCTCGTCGACAACCCGGTTCCGCAGGGGAGCATCCTCCTGACCGGCACCGGGCTCGTGCCGCCTGACAGCTTCACGCTTCTCCCCGGCCACTTCGTCGAGATCCACGTCCCCGAGATCGGCACGCTCGTCAATCCCGTCGTGCGTGCCTCCGAGCTGATCCCAAAGGAGCCCGTCTCATGACCGAGACCGTCACACGAGCCCCGGCGCGCAACTACATCGGCGGGGAGTGGCATGCGAGTGCCGCCGGCGACACGTACGAGAAGCGAAGCCCGTGGCGGCCCGCTGTCGTCACCGGCGTCTTCCCTTCCTCGGATGCGAACGACGCGCGCGCTGCGATCGACGCCGCGCGCGACGCGTTCCCGGCGTGGTCGGCGCTCCCAGCAGGGCAGCGTGCGGCCTACTTCACGAAAGCGGCCGCTGCGATCGAGGCTCGGGCGGAGCAGGTCGCGCAGGACATGACCGCAGAGATGGGCAAGCCGTTGCGCGAAGCGCGCCTCGAGACACTGCGCGCGGCGACGATCCTCCGCTACGCAGCAGGCGAGGCCTACCGGCCGATCGGCGAGATGTACGAGCCGTCCGTACCGGATCAGCGCCTCTTCACGCTGCGTCGCCCGCTCGGCGTCGTCGGGCTCATCACACCGTGGAACTTCCCGATCGCGATTCCCGTCTGGAAGCTCGCGCCCGCGCTCATCTACGGCAACACGCTCGTGCTGAAGCTCGGCTACGAGGCGCCACGTACCGGTCTGCACGTCGCGGAGTGCTTCGCCGAGGCGGGTTTGCCCGCTGGCGTGCTCAACGTGCTCACGGGCTCCGGCTCGAAAGCCGGGGCGGAGATCGTGTCCAACACTGGAGTGCGCGCGATCTCGTTCACAGGCTCCGTGCAGGTCGGCCGCTCGGTGCGCGACGAGGCGACGGCGCGCGACTGCCGCGTCCAGCTGGAGCTCGGGGGGCACAACCCGCTGATCGTGACCGCTACCGCCGAGCTCGACCGCGCGGTCGAAGCCACGTACGCAGGCGCGTTCTGGTCGGCCGGACAGAAGTGCACGGCGACACGGCGCATCCTCGTCGAGGACTCCGTGTACGACGACTTCCGCGAGAAGCTGCTCGCACGCGTGGCGGCCGGAAAGGTCGGCGACCCGGCGGATCCGGAGGTCGAGGTCGGCCCGGTCGTGAACGAGGGCGCGCTGGAGGAGATCCTCGGCGCCGTCGAACGGGCACGCGCGCAGGGCGGCGCGGTACTCGCAGGAGGCGAGCGTGCGGACAACGAGGGTTACCTCATCGCACCGACCGTCTTCGAGGGCCTCCCGGATGACGCCGAGCTCTCCTGCGAGGAGGTGTTCGGACCGGTGACCTCGCTCTACCGCTACTCGACCTTCGACGAGGCGATCGAGCGCGCGAACGCCGTGCGGTTCGGTCTCTCCGCGTCGATCTTCACCCGCGACCTCCGCGAGACGCAACGCTTCACCAGCGAGATCCAGGCCGGGATCATCCACGTGAACTCGCAGACCGCAGGAGCGGACGTCCATGTCCCGTTCGGCGGGCTCAAGGGCTCGGCCTGGGGCCCGCACGAACAGGGCCGCGCCGCAATCGAGTTCTACACGGAGTCCGTCACGATCTACCAGGACGCGCCGCTTGCCTGAGGGTGGCCGCACGCTCGTCACCGGCGCGCTCGGGTGTCTCGGCGCGTGGACGCTCAAGGCCCTCGTCGATCTCGGCGAGGAGCCGGTCGGCTTCGACCTGGGGACGGACGATGCTCGCCTCAGGCTCGTTCTGTCGGAGGACGATCGCGCGCGCGTCACCCTCGTCTCGGGCGACGTTACGGACGCCGACGCGGTCGGTGGCGCTCTCGACGAGCACGAGGTGACGAACGTCGTTCACCTGGCCGCGCTGCAGGTGCCGTTCTGTCGTGCCGACCCCGAGCGCGGCGCCCGCGTGAACGTCCACGGGACAGTCGTCGTGCTCGAGGCGATCAAGAAGCGTCTCGGAAGGATCCGCGGGCTTGCGTACGCGAGCTCGACGGCCGTCTACAACGTCACCGACCCCTCCCCCGCGCCAGAGTCGGGAGGCACAGCACCGTCGACGCTCTACGGCGTGTTCAAGCTCGCGAACGAGGGAACGGCACGGGTGTACTGGCACGACGACGACGTCGCGTCGATCGGGATCCGGCCCTACGTCGTGTACGGGCCCGGCCGCGACCAGGGCCTCACGTCGGGCCCGTCGCTGGCCATGGAAGCCGCGGCGCGTGGCAACGGCTACACGATCGCCTACGGCGGGACTGCGCAGTACGACTACGCACCGGACGTCGGCCGCGCCTTCGCCCTTGCAGCGCGGGCGGCGAGCGACGGCGCGCATGTCGCGAACTTCCCCGGCATGCCGTCGACGATGCAAGAGGTCGTCGACGCGATCGAGTCGGCAGCGCCGACAGTTGCCGGGAAGGTCTTCTGGGACGAAGGCCAGCTTCCGTTCCCGGAGTCGCTCGAGGGACGTCTCCTCGAGCGACTCATCGGCCCGGTTCCGCCGACGCCACTTGCGGCCGGTACGCGCGCAACAATCGAGCACTTCCGCAGCGCCTGAGCGCTCCAAGGGAGAGCACGCTCGCGCACGGCAACGAGCACTCCTCAGCGTTCACGGATGACACTTGCTGCTCTACGCTCGGCGTGTGGGGGTGTCCAGCTACGTGCGGGGACTACGCGAGCGAGTCGGGCACGACCTTCTCTTCTGGCCATCGGTAGCTGTGCTGATACGGGATGCAGAAGATCGCGTCCTGCTCGTCAGGCACGTGGAAGGACGCTGGACGTTTCCCGCCGGAGCGATGGATCCGGGGGAGACACCGGCCGTGGCTGCCAGGCGCGAGGCGCTCGAGGAGGCGTCGATCGAGATCGAGCTGGTGCGCATCGTCGGGGTCTTCGGCGGTGATCCCGACTTTCAGATGACGTATCCGAACGGCGACGAGGCCGCATGGGTCACGACCCTCTTCGAGGCTGGCATCGTCGACGGCGTACCGCAGCCCGGCGACGACGAGACCGCAGAAGTGCGATGGGTCACCACTGAGGAGGCTCTCGACCTCGACATCACGCCCTCGACGAGACACATGCTCGACTCCATACGTACTGGTCGCACATTCGATCCGTAATGCGAGCGGCGGGGTTTTATGAGCGGCTGCCTGATCTGTGACCGAGTTGCACTGGCGAGTGACGGACGCAACCCGTACGTCGTTGCCGAGATGGAGCACTCGTACTTCGTCGTTGGCGACAGCCAGTTTCATCGCGGCTACGCGCTCGTTCTCCTGAAGGAGCACGTACGCGAGCCGTTCGATCTCCCCGTGTCAGTCCAGTGCGATCACTTTCGCGAGGTCATGCGCGCGGCGGAAGCGCTCCATGCCACCTTCCAGCCGGTGAAGATGAACTGCTCCTGCTACGGGAACGCCGAGCCTCACGTCCACTGGCACATCGTCCCGCGATACGCGGACGATCCGCATCCGCGCCAGGATCCGTGGCGCGAAGCGGAGCGGTTCAGCGAGAGGCTGGTCTCGGTCGACGAGGCGCGAAGCCTCGCGGCAGAGATCCGTGCGAACTTTGCTTAGGTCTCATTCCCGCACACTCGTGCAGCCCGCTGGTCTCTTACTTCATCGCCACGAAGTGAATCCGCCCGGAAGCCGATGTCGCTCGCTGTCGCCGTTCGTCGTGCGCCCAGACGCGGCGGAAGCGCTGCCGCAAGCTCTCCTCGATCCGTCGTCGCGGGAACGACACTTCCCGAATGTCCTCGGAGTGAAGGAGGTACCGATCGCCTCCCTGGTGCTCGAAGATGCGCAAGCTCCAGACAACGCCACCATCGCCGTTGCCTTGGACCTTCATCACGAGCAGATGGCCTTCCCCGAACCAGTGGACGGAGGGAGGAAGATCACTCAGGGCCGCGAGCCGGCGCTCCGTATTGATGTCGAAGAGAAAGATGCCGCCACGGTCGAGGTGCTCGTCAGCCCGATCGAAGACCGCCTCCCACTGCCTGTACTCGAGAAGGTGGTTGATCGAGTCGTAAACGCAAAGCACGACGTCAAATCGCTCGCCCAGCTCGAACTGCGTCATGTCGGCTTCGACGAGCCGCACCTCAGGCAGCTTCACGCTCGCCACTTCGAGCATGGGGGCAGACGTGTCGAGCCCCGTCACCTCGTAGTCGGCCTGTAGGTGCTCGAGTATCGATCCGGTACCGCACGCGAGCTCGAGTACCGTGCTGGCCGATGGGGCATGTCGGGCGATCAGCTGGCGTATGAACGCGGCGCGCTCAGCGCCATCCCCCTGTACGGCGTCGTAGAAGCGAGCGAACGCGTGGTAATTCGTGATCCTCGAAGCCTGCCGGGACAGAGCGCCCCAAGCAACAACTTCGCTGGCGGGCGGTGAGCGTCCAAGCGGGCCGCTCTTCAGGTCAAGAGACATTTCTGAACACTCGCCCAACGAGGCGTCACCTTGCGAGGTGATCGAGGCTCGCTCATTCAAGGACGTGACCGACAGCCAAGAGATGTGCGCTGCCGCCAAGTAGCGACGGCTCCTGCTCAACAGCTCGTGCAACCCACAGGAGCATTTCGTACTCGGCCGAACGCTCGTCTGGAGGACTCGACGGGGCGAACCATCCCGCAGGTCCCTCGATTGCGTATACGGCGTCGACGACGAAGCCGGCATCTGCAACCTCGGCGGAGAGCTCGTCGGGGCGGTGGAAGAACGACGTGGTGAACGCTCGCGGGATGCGAGCCGGGTTCCGGTGCTCGCCAAGGCGCAGCGCGTCCTCGACCATCGGCCGGAATTTCGGATCCAGCAGGAGCTCCCGAGCGACTCCATCGATGATCGAGGCAAATCTCGAGATCGCGGCCACCGCGATTATGCCGCCGCGGACCAGAACCCGGCGCGCCTCGGCCAGGGCCTTCAGCCGATCGGCACGCTCGACGAGGTGGTAGAGCGGGCCGAGTACGAGCACCGCGTCGAAGCTGCCCACATCTTCGTCGAGGCGTCGCGCATCACCCTGAGCGACCGAGAAGTGACGACCTGATACCTGCGCCACCTCGGCGGCTTGTTCGACGTGCAGCGGCACAGGATCGACCAGATGCACCGAGTAGCCGCGATCTGCAAGCCACGCCGCATACGCGCCTGGACCGCCCCCAACGTCCAAGACTCGTGCGGGTGTGGTCGGGAGATGTCGGAGTAGTAGCTCCTTAGTGCGCGCAAACTCGAGCCACCCGTGGGTCGAGAGCCTCTCCTGCTCATCACCGACCTCGTAGTACGCCCGAATGTCTTTGTCCACACGTCGAGGCTACTGCCCGACGCGCTGGAGTAGATGGTCGTCAATCGACATTCGCTAACGCTCGCTCAGCCCGGTCACCTCCGGTTTGGGCGGGTACGTGGGATGCTTGCGCTCCGATCGCTTCTGCAAGGAGGTGCCTGTGGAACGGTTCAGCTTCGCCTCCGACGTGGCGTTCGTGCCGCGCCGCAATCTGCTCGATCGTGTGACGGTCGCGCCTCTAACACCCTCGATCTTTGAGGGGTCGCTCATGCAGGCGGCGATCTTCCGCTTCGCGCCCGGCGGCCGGCTAGCTCGGCACCCTGCGACTTTCCCGCAGATTCTCGCCGTCCTCGAGGGTTCCGGAGTCGTGAGTGGCGCTGACGGCGTCGAAGAGCCCATCGTGGCCGGCGAAGCCGTCTTCTGGCATGAAGGCGAAGAGCACGAGACGACTTCCGCGGATGGACTGACTGCGCTCATCATCGAGGGCGAGCATCTGGATCGGTTCCGCGAGCGTCCTAGAGCCGCTCCCTGAGGCAACGGCTCAAGGGACATTCCCGCACGCTCGCCCATCGCACGTTCGTCTACGACAGGCACACGGCATGATGCGCAGATGGCTGTCGGTCGCGCCGAACGACTCGAAGAGCTGAGGCCACGGCTGGTCGCGATCTTCGGAGGCCGCAACACGACACTCCGGATAGTCGGCGACGCGCTCGCCTTGATGGAGATGGCGTGGCACGACTGCTACGGAGAGGTCACGCCGCCGGACGAAGTGATCGACGATGTCTTGCTTTGTTCCCAGGGCACGCTGGACGGGCTCGTCGCCGCCGCTCATCTTGCAGTGATTGACCGGCGCGATCTGTCGGTTTGGGCGGACTCGCTCAGGTGACATTTCCCGAACACTGGCACAGCGAGGCGGTCTGTCGCTCGCGTCAGTGGATCAGCGGTTTCAGCGCATCGCGCGCGATGAGGAACCCGCGCTTGACGAGCTCCTCTGTCGCCTCGAACGCCCTGTCCTCGTGCTCGATCGAGATCACGAAGTCGTAGCCCTCGCGGTAGAGCGCCGCGATGAACCGATCCCAGCGGACCTCGCCGAGGCCGGGGAGGCGTGGCACCTGCCAGCCCATCCCTTGCGACGCCGCGCCGTTGCGGTAGAGGCCGTCGCGGTCGATCTCCATGTCCTTCGCGTGGACGTGGATGATCTTCGACGCGTAGTCGCGGACGACTCGCTCGTAGTCGATCATCAACCACACGAGGTGCGAAGGATCGAGGTTGAGGCCGAAGCTCGGACTGTCGACGATCGAGAACATCTCGTCCCACGTCGCGGGTGAGGCCGCGAGGTTCGTGCCGCCCGGCCACTCGTCCCAGGAGAAGATCATCGGGCAGTTCTCGATCGCGATCTTCACGCCGCGGGACTCCGCGTGGTCGACCAGGCGAGGCCAGACCTTGCGGAACTCGCGAAAGTTGTCCGGGACGTTCTTCGTCTTGTCGCGCCCCACGAACGTGCCGACGACGCCGACGTCGAGCTTTGCGGCGGCGTCGATCACCTTCTTCAGATGCGTGTTCGCGGCCCGGCGCTCGACGGCATCGGGATGCAGGTTGTTCGGGTAGTAGGCGAGCGCGGAGATCTCGAGACCGTGGCGGTCGAGGACGTCGCGCACGGCACCGACATCCATACGCGACACGTCGATGTGCGACGTCCCGGCATAGCGCCGACGCTCCCCGCCGGCGGCGGGCCAGCACGCGACCTCGAGCATCTCGAAGCCCTCGCTCGCCGACCAGGCGGCGACCTGCTTCAAGGAACGGCGAGGAAACGGAGCGGTCAGCAGTCCGAGCTTCATGTGGGCACCTCCACCCAGCGTCGTTCACGGTTGGACAGCGCGACGGCGTCGCAGAGGACGTTCCCGGAGTGGCCGTCGCGAAAGGTCGGGTAGTCGGGCTTGCTTGACGGGCCGCCGCGCTCCACGTCCGCGTATACCGCGGCGTACAGCTCGCGGAACGCGTCGACGAAGCCCTCGGCGTGGGCGACCGGCAGGTGGGTCTTGGAACCGGCCGCCGGATGCATGAGGGCGGCGTTGCGGAGGAGGATGCCGTTCGGCTCGTCGCGCCGCCCGAGCCAGAGCTCCTCGTGACGCTCGGAGTCCCAGGCGAGCGCGCCGCGGGAACCGTCCACCTCGATCCGCAGCGTGTTCTTCCGGCCCGGCGAGACCTGCGACACGACAACGGATCCGAGCGCGCCGTTGTCGAAGCGAAGCAGCACGTGTGCGATGTCCTCGGTCGTGATCTCGACGTCCTCGCGCTCGCCCTCGCCGGCGGAGAACGTCTCGACGGCGCCAACCGGCTTGCGCCTTACGGGAATCGCCGTCCCGAGATCGGCGAAGACCTCGACGATCCGCAGCCCCGTCACGAACTGCGCCGTGTCGAGCCAATGGGTGCCGATGTCGCCGACCGCCCGAACCGCGCCCGCTTTCTTCGGCTCGAGACGCCAATTCCAGTCGTCGGGATGCGCGAGCCAGTCCTGGAGGTAGCCGCCGTGGACGTTCCACACCGTCCCGAGCTCGCCCGCACGCACGCGTTCGTGCGCGTCCTGGACGATCGAGTAGAAGCGGTTGTGGAAGTTCGTGCAGTGGACGACTCCTGCGCGCACAGCGAGGTCGAGCAGCTCCGCGGACTCCTCCGAGGTCACGGCGAGCGGTTTCTCGCACACGACGTGCTTCCCCGCGGCAAGCGCCGAGCGCACCTGCGCGTGGTGGAGATGGTTCGGCGTCGTGACGTGCACGACGTCGACACGATCGTCTGCGAGAAGCTCCTCATAGGAGTCGTAAGCGAGCGCGATCCCCTTCGCCTCGGCCCGCTCCTTCGTCGAGCCGGCAACGCCGACCACCTCGACACCGAGCCGGCGGAGCGCATCGACGTGCACGACGCCGATGAACCCCGTGCCGACGACCGCAGCCTTCATCCAGCGGCGACAGGATTCGTCAGCGACGCGAGACCCTCGATCGCGATCGTCACCTCGTCGCCCGGCCGCAGCAGACGCTGCGGGTCGCGGAAGACGCCAACGCCCGCGGGTGTCCCGGTGAGGATGAGGTCGCCGGGCTCGAGGGTCGTCGTCTGGGACGCGTACGCGATGACGTCGTCGATGCCGAAGATGAGGTTCGCCGTCGTCGAGTCCTGGAGCACCTCGCCGCTGACGATCGCGCGGATCGCGAGGGAATGCGGGTCGGAGATCTCGTCGCGCGGCGTCATCGGCCCGACGGGGCAGAACGTGTCCGGAGACTTCCCCCGCGTCCACTGCCCGTCGGAGAACTGCAGGTCGCGCGCGCTCACGTCGTTTGCGCAGACATACCCGGCGACAGCCTCGAAGGCGTTCTCTTTCGAGACGCCCTTCACCCGCGCGCCGATGACGACCCCGAGCTCGGCCTCGTAGTCGGCTTTCGTGACGATCGGCGGGATGACGATGGCCTCGCCGGGGCCAATCAACGAGGACGGCCACTTCGCGAAGAGGAGAGGCTCCTTCGGGAGGTCGGCGCCCTGCTCCTCCGCGTGGTCGGAGTAGTTCAGCCCGACGCAGATGATCTTCCCCGGACGCTCGATGGGCAGCACGGCGGCAAGCCTATAGTGGCCGCGTGGCTCTCCCGGCGGCACTCGTGACCGAGCTTCGGGAGGCGCTGGGCGCCGAGCACGTCATCTCGGAGCCCGAGCAGCTTCGCGTGTACGAGTGTGACGGTCTCACCGGGCACCGCGCGATTCCCGAGCTCGTCGTCCTCCCCGGCTCGACCGAGGGGGTGCAGGCCGTGCTCCGTGCGTGCCATCGGGAGCGGGTGCCGTTCGTCGCGCGCGGCGCCGGCACCGGCTTGTCGGGTGGCGCGACGCCGGTCGCCGGAGGAGTCGTCGTCTCGCTCGCGCGGATGAACCGAATCCTCGAGATCGACCTCGCGAGCCAGCGCGTCGTCGTCGAGCCGGGCGTCGCGAACCTCGACGTGACGCGCGCGGTCGCGCCGCACGGCTTCTTCTACGCGCCCGACCCGTCGAGTCAGCAGGTCTGCACCATCGGCGGGAACGTCGCCGAGAACTCGGGCGGCGCGCACTGCCTGAAGTACGGGTTCACGACGCACCACGTCACCGGCCTGACCTTCGTTCTCCCCGACGGCGAGGTCGTCGAGCTCGGAAGCAAGGCGCTCGACCCGGACGGGCCAGACCTCCTCGGGGCGATCGTCGGCTCGGAGGGCACGCTGGGTATCGCGACGCTGATCACGCTGCGCATCGTCCGCGTCCCGCAAACGGTGCGAACGCTGCTCGCGGGCTTCCGGACGATGGATGCCGCCGGCGCGGCCGTCTCCGGGATCGTCGCGGCAGGCGTCATGCCGTCCGCGATCGAGATGATGGACCGGCTCACGATCGAGGCCGCCGAGCATGCTGTCGCGCCTGGGTATCCCGCGGGCGCCGGCGCCGTGCTCCTCGTCGAGCTCGACGGCGTTGCAGAGCAGGTCGCGGACGACGCCGAGGAGCTCGAGCGGATCTGCGCGGAGTGCGGCGCCTTCGAGATCCGCGCCGCGACGAGTGACGCCGACCGCGCGCTCCTCTGGAAGGGACGCAAGTCCGCCTTCGCGGCGATGGGGCGAATCGCGAACGACTACTACGTCCAGGACGGCGTCGTCCCGCGCACGCGCCTTCCAGAGGTCTTGCGCCGCATCGAGCAGCTCTCTGCGCAGCACGGCCTGCGCGTCGGCAACGTCTTCCACGCAGGAGACGGGAACCTCCACCCGCTCGTGCTCTACGACTCTGGGGCCGGCGAGACCGAGCGTGCGCGAGAGCTCGCGGAGGCGATCCTGGACGCCTGCCTCGACGCCGGCGGCTCGTTGACGGGCGAGCACGGCGTGGGGATGGACAAGGCGTGCTCGATGCCGCGCATGTTCTCGAAACGGGACCTGCAGGTCTTCGAGCGGTTGCGGCGCGCGTTCGATCCACTGGGGATCTGCAACCCGGGCAAGGTGATCCCGACACCGAGGCTCTGCGGTGAAGTACCCGGGCCGTACCGCATCCATGCGCTCGAGAGGATCGGCGTTGCCGAGCGTCTCTAGCATCGAGGAGGCGTCCGCACTTCTCGCCGCAGCGCACGGCGAGGGACGGCGACTTCGGATCGGCGACGACCTGACGGCGGAGGGGCTCGACCGCGTGCTGGAGCACGACCCCGGCGACCTCACATGCACGGTCGAGGCCGGCGTTCGCCTTTCGGAGCTTCGCTCGACGCTCTCAGGATCCGGTCAGCGGCTCTCGCTCGATCCACCCGGCGACCCGACCATCGGCGCACTCCTCGCCAAGAACCTCTCCGGCCCTCTCCGGCACCGGTTCGGAGCGCCGCGCGACCTCGTGCTCGGCGCGACGCTCGTGCTCGGCGACGGGACGATCGCGAGCTCCGGCGGGAAGGTCGTGAAGAACGTCGCCGGCTACGACCTCGCGCGGCTCGTGTGCGGCTCCCGAGGCCGGCTCGCGTTCATCGCGCGTGCCAGCTTCCGACTCCATCCGTTGCCGAAGGCTGCGCGCACGCTCGTGGTCGAGACCGACGACACGGCAACCGTGGCGGCGACCCTGCTCGGATCACAGCTCCAGCCCAGCGCACTCGACGTCCTCCATCCGGGGCGCGTTGCCGTGCTCTTCGAGGGATCCGAGCGTGCGGTCGCGGCGCAACTCGCGAGCGTGCAAGCTCTCGTGGGCGGCCGGGAGACGGACCTGTCCGTCTGGGACGAGTCCCGCACTCGCCAGCGCGAGGCTCGGGGACGCGTGCGGTTCGCTCCGCGCGAGCTGAAAGACGTGCTCGTAGACACGCCCGAGGCGATCGCCCGCCCTTCGGCCGGCGTCGCCTTCACGCGCGACCCGAGCACTAGTAACGATCGGTTACAAAGCGGTTTGGCAGACGGCGTCTCGGTGCTCCTCGAACGAGTTGCACGCGAGCTCGATCCACAGGGGGTTCTGGCGGCGTGATTCGCGAGTACACGTCGGACTGCGTGCACTGCGGGTTCTGCCTGCCGACGTGCCCGACGTACGTGCTCTGGAGTGAGGAGATGGACTCGCCGCGGGGTCGGATCCACCTGATGGACGCGCGGCTCGACGGAACGATCGCGCTGAATGCGACCGTTGCCCAGCACTTCGACCGCTGCCTCGGCTGCATGGCCTGCCTCTCCTCGTGCCCATCCGGCGTGCGCTACGACCGGCTCATCGAATCGACGCGGGCTGCGGTCGAGGACGAGCTCGACCGACCTCTGGGCGATCGCCTGGTTCGCGGCCTCCTGTTCCGCCTTCTCCCCTATCCCGGACGGATGCGAGCCGCGCTCCGGCTTGCTCCGATCGGACGCCGCGCGCCGGTGCCGAAGCGCTTGCGGCCGCTCGCCGACGTCGCGCCACGGTGGCGCGGCCGCGGAGCGGTCGCGGCCCTCACACCCGCGGTCGGAGCACGACGTGCACGCGTCGGCCTGCTGACTGGCTGCGTGCAGACCGCCGTCTTCCCCGACGTGAACGCGGCCACCGCGCGCGTCCTCGCCGCCGACGGCTACGACGTCGTCGCGCCACGGCAGGGCTGCTGCGGCGCGCTCTCGGTGCACGCCGGGCGGCTCGAGGAGGGCAAGGCCTTCGCGCGCCGCCTGCTCGACACCTTCGCGGATGTCGATCTCGTGGTCGTCAACACCTCGGGCTGCGGCTCGCACCTGAAGGAGCTCGGCTGGCTGCTCGGCGACGAGCGCGCCGAAGCGTTCTCGGCGAAGGTGCGCGACGTCGGCGAGCTGCTCGCGGACACACGTGCACGCGCCCCGAGACATCCGCTGCCGACGAGGATCGCACTCCAGGACTCCTGCCATCTCAGGCACGCGCAACGCCTGCCGCTCTCGTCGCTCGCGTCGCTGGCGAGGATCCCCGGCCTCGAAGTCGTCGAGCCCGCAGAGCAGGACATCTGCTGCGGCTCGGCAGGGATCTATAACGTCGTACAGGCCGAAGCCGCGCGCGCCCTCGGCGACCGCAAGGCCGCTCACGTCCTCGCGACCGGCGCCCAGGGATACGCGAGCGCGAACCCGGGCTGTCTCGTACAGATTTCGAGCGCACTCAATCGCTCGAAGCGACCGCTACCCGCGCTGCATCCGATCGAGCTCGTCGACGCTTCGATCCGAAACGTCGGCGCGGGCCGCCTGCTCAGCTCGGCGCGACGCTGACCGGCCGCAAGTCCTCGAGCCGGTCGACGCGGGCGAGCGCCGGGAACAGCCTCCACCAGACCACCGCCACGACGACGGTCGCCACGCCGCCGACCACCACCGCAGGCACCGCTCCGATGAGCGCTGCGGCGACGCCCGACTCGAATGCGCCGAGCTCGTTCGAGCCGCTGATGAAGACCATCTCGACCGCATTCACGCGTCCGCGGAGCTCGTCCGGCGTGACGAGCGGCAGGATCGTCGAGCGCAGCACGACGCTCACCATGTCGAAGGCACCGGCGAACGTGAGGGCGAGCATCGACAGCCACATCTCGCGCGAGAGGCCGAAGACGATCATGCAGACGCCGAACCCGGCGACGACGACGAACAGCGTCGGGCCGGCTCGCCTTCGGATCGAGAAGCGTGCGATCAACAGCGCCGCCACGAACGAGCCGATCGCGGGCGCGGTGCGAAGTAAGCCCAGCCCCGTCGGGCCGACGTCGAGGATGTCCTTCGCGAAGATCGGTAGCAGCGCGACCGCTCCGCCGAACAGCACCGCGAAGAGGTCGAGTGAGATCGCTCCGAAGAGGACGTTCGTGCGACGGATCAGCCGGACGCCGGCAAGCACCTCGTCCAGCCCGACGGCACCCGTGGTCACTGCGACGCGTCCTTTGCGCAGCGCGAGAACGCAACCGAGCGCGACGAGCTGCAGCACGATCGCGACGACGTAAACGAGCTCGGCCCGGAGAGCGAACAGCAAGCCGCCGACTGCCGGCCCTGCGACGAGTGAGAGCTGGAAGGCGATCGAGCGCTGGGCGAGCGCGCTCACCAGAATCTCCTGGGGAACGAGCGAGGGGGTCAGCGCCCGGCCGGCCGGCGCACCGATCGCGCTGGCGCATCCCGTGAGGAGCGCGAGCCCGAAGAACGGAAGAACGCTCCCCGCCCCTCGAAGCGTTACGACGAGCAGCGCCGCTGCGACGAACGTGTCGACGACGATCGCCAGCGCGTAGAGACTCCGTCGCGGAAGCCGATCGGCGAGGTTGCCCGCGGGGATCGCCAGCAGCAGGAGCGGGAGGAACTCCGCGAGCCCGACGAGCCCGAGATCGAGCGGGTTCTCGCGCACCGAGTAGACCTGCCACCCGATCGCGACCGACGCCATCGTCATCGCGAAGCTCGTCGTGACGAGCGAGACCCAGAAGAGCGCGAAGTCGCGGTGCCGGAAAGCGGATCGTCCGGCGCGGCTCATCCGGCGGGATCAGGCTGCTGCAGGCTCGTCCGACGGCGTCTCGCTCTCGACGCCGAACTCCACCTCGAGCTTCATGATCCGCGAGCCCTCGACCTCGAGGACGCTCAGCCGGAGGCCGTCCGAGCGCACCTCGTCGCCGACCTCGGGAGCCCGCCCGAGCGCGCCGAACACGAGCCCCGCGATCGTGTGGTAGTCCTCCTGCGCGAGCCGGGTCCCGAACTCCTCGTTGAAGTCGTCGATCGTGTATGTCCCCTCGATACGGATGCGGCGCTCGTCGATACGCTCGATCGACGTATCCGGGAGATCGAACTCGTCCTCGATCTCACCGACGATCTCCTCGAGCAGGTCCTCGAGCGTTACGATGCCCTCCATCGCCCCGTACTCGTCGACAACGACCGCGAGGTGCTGCTTCTCGCGACGGAAGTCGGCGAGCAGCGCAGCGAGATCTTTCGTCTCCGGCACGACGTACGGCGGCCGGACGATCGACTCGAGGCTAACGGACGCCAGCCCCAGATCGTGGATCGCCGCGAAGAGGTCGCGGACATGGAGGATCCCAACCACCTCGTCGAGCGACCCGCGGTAGACCGGGTAGCGCGTGAAAGGCGAGTCGACGACCGCGCGGAGCGCTTCCTCGAGCGGCATATCGGCGGAGATGCCGACCACCTCCGGCCGGGGCACCATGACCTGGCTGACCTCCATGTCCCCGAAGTCGAAGACCTTGTAGAGCATCTCCTCCTCCGCGTTCTCGATCACCCCGGCGTCCTCGGCGCCCGCAAGCAGACGCCGGAGCTCGTCCTCGGAGTGGCTCACCTCGCCGGCGACAGCGGGTTTGAACCCGAGAACGCGCATGACGCCGGAGGCAGAGACGTTGAGCAGCCAGACGATGGGCGCCGAGAGCTTCTGCAGGAGGCGCATCGGGTTCGCCAGCGCGAGCGCGATCGGCTCCGCGACCTGCAGCGCGATCCCCTTCGGGACGAGCTCGCCCAGCGCGACGCTCAGGTACGTGAGGACCGCGAACGCGAGCACGAAGGCCGCAGCGGGCGGAAGCCACTCGAAGTAGCCCGACAGGAGCGGCTCGCCGACGGCGCCGAGCGCGATGCCGAAGGCGGTGATCCCGATCTGGACGGTGCTGATGTACGAGATGGGCTCGTCCATCTGCTCGAGCACGATCCGCGCGGAGCGATTCCCACGCTCAGCGCGCTCCTGTAGCCGTGTGCGCCGTGCCGTGACCAGGGCGTACTCGGCAGCGACGAAGATCGCGTTGCCGAGGACGAGCGCGAAGATCACGAGGATGCGGAGCGCGTCGCTCACGTCAGCAGCTCGAGGAGGATGCCGCCCCCGAAGGAGCGCCGGTACTCGGCGGGAAGTCGTCGCCCACGATAATCAGCCGGCAGTATAGGTCACTGCCCCGCCGCCCTCGTGCCGGCAGGCAGCGTTCTCGTGGACGAGTCGCTCGAGGTGTGAGAGTGTCTCGGCGATCGCGAAGCGGCGCCCGGCTGGCGGGAGCTCGGCTCCGAACAGCGCCAGCGAGAGTTCGTAGGCGCTCTGCGGATCAGCGCGAAGCGCGGCGACAGTCGCGGCGAGCCGCTCGTCGTGGTGAGCCTGCAGCTCCCGCGCCCGACCGGCCGGGTCCTCGATCGGGTCACCGTGTCCCGGAAGCGCTATCCGCGGCTCGAGCTCGATCGTCCGCTCGAGCGCCGCCAGGTAATCGCCGAGCGGGTCCGGCCGGCTGGCCGGCCACAGCCCGACGGTGGGTGTGATCCGCCCGAGGAGATGATCCGCGGCCACGAGGATGCCGTCGCGCAACAGGCAAAGCTGCCCGTCGGCATGGCCCGCCGCCGCGACGAGCTCCCACCCGTCGACGTGCTCGCCTGCGTCGACGAGGACCGGATCTCGTTGGTAGCGGATGTACGGCCGGTAGACGGAGCTCTGGCCGACGAGCTCGCCCGTGACGGCGGCTGGTGCCCCGTGGAGGCGGAACCAATCGAGCAGCCGCTCCGACCACGACGGATTCCCCCACACCAGCTCGCACTGCGCGTAGTCGAGGCTGCCCTGCACTACGGGCGCGCCCGTCAGCTCGTGCAGGTCGGCGGCCGCGCCGACGTGATCGGGGTGGAAGTGCGTCACGAAGACCGTCGCAACTCGTCCGCCCGCCTGCTCGAGCGCGGCCGCCCAGGTCTCCTTGGCGTCCGGAAGCCCGACGCCCGTATCGACGAGCGTCCAGCCGTCCTCGCCCGGAAGGAGGTAGGCGTGCACGTGGCCCGGCCGCGTGGGTAGCGGCAGCGTGATTCGCCGGATTCCCTCGGCAAGCTCGTCCATCTACGCGGAAGGCTCGCGCCGCTCTGGATCGTGATCGCGGATCCGTACGGCCGCGATCCGCGTTCCCCGGACCGACTCGACGCGTATCGAGTAGCCGTCCGTCTCGGCGGTGTCCCCGATCGCCGCCAGGCGGCCGAGCTCGTCGACGACGAGACCGCCGACGGAGGTGTAGTCGGGCGACGGTGAAAGCGCGATGCCGTAGTCCGCGAGATCCTCGAGCGACACGTCGCCCCGGGCGTACCAGTCGCCGTTCGCGAGGTGCCGTACCGGGCTCGCGACCGGATCCGTCTCGTCGGCGATCTCTCCGACGATCTCCTCGACGATGTCCTCGACGGTCACGATTCCCGCAGGCGTTCCGTACTCGTCCGCCACGATCGCGAGCGTCATGCGGTCGCGCTGGAGATCGGCCAGCAGGTCATCGATCGGCTTCGTCTCGGGCACGATCAGTGACGGCTTGGCGGCCTCCGCCACCGGGACGTCGTCGTCGCCGGCGAGAACCAGCTTGGCGAGCGAGTTTGCGTGGGCGACGCCCACGATGTGGTCGGGCCGTTCGTCGTCGACGATCACGATGCGCGTGTGCCCGGATTCCAGGCAGCGCTCGAGCGCCGTACGCACCGTCGTCGTGTCGGCGACTTTCACGACCGCGTGAAACGGCGTCATCACGAGGCGCGCCGGTGTCTCGTGCAGCTCGAAAACACCCGAGAGCATCCGGGCCTCCCGCGGGTCGAGACTCCCGCCGACGGCGCTCTCGGCGATCAGCAGGCGAACGTCCTCGCCGCCGGCCCCGGCCTCGCTGAAGTCGGCGCGCGAGTTGGTGCCGATCAGACGCAGCATTCCGTTGGACACGGAGTTGAGGGCCCAGGTCAACGGGTGCGAGACGATGTAGAAGCCATGCAAGGGAGGCGCTGCCCAGCGTGCGGCCTTCTCGGCATGCACGATCGACCAGATCTTCGGCACCTGCTCGCCCACGGTGATGTGCGCGAACGTGACGATGATGTACGAGATGGCGATCGCGATGGCGATCGCCACCGTGTGACTGAAGTACTCGCCGAGCACCGGCTCGAGCAGTCGCGCGATGGCGGGCTCGCCGAGGAACCCGATGCCGAGAGACGCCATGGTGATGCCGAGCTGGCAGGCGGCGAGATACGAGTCGATGCGGTCGATCTGCCGCAGGGCGAGAGTCGCGCCGCGCGCTCCTTCCCGCTCGAGGGCCTCGAGCCGCGGGCGGCGCGCGCGGACGAGCGCGAATTCGGCGCCGACGAAGAACCCGTTGACGGCGACGAGCGCGGCGACTGCCGACAGGAGGAGAACGTTCACGTCTCAGCGAGCCGCACGCGCGGATGCGTCGTCTACCATCAAGCCGCGTACCGTAGCGCGCCCGTCCGTCTGTCCTTGCGGGTCGGACGAACATATGTTCTATTTATGTGTGTGCCAGTCGAGTACCGGATCGAGCCGTGCCGGTCTGCGCTGACACAGGTGAAGGGCATGCCCTTTCGCTGCTCGCTGAACCCGTACATGGGCTGCGTCCACCGCTGCACGCTCTGCTACGTCCGACAGTTCACTTCTGTCCAGCGTAGCTCGTACCTTTGTCCACCAACCATTCACAGGAGACGAACCCCACTTACACTGGAGGCTCCACGACAGTACGGCTGCTCAATCAACTTGGTCAACGCGAGAGGGGAACGAAATGGCGTACGGAATCGTGCATTACTTTCCAGGCGGCACTCAGGAGCAGTACGACGCGAGCCTTGCGGCGGTGCATCCTGGGGACGGTCTGCCGGAAGGCCAGCTCTTCCACGCGGCTGGTCCGTCGGATGGTGGTTGGACGGTTGTGGCGGTCCACGACTCCAAGGAGAGTTGGGAGCAGTTCCGCGACGGCATCCTGATGCCTCGGATGCAAGCGGGCATCGAAGGTGGCCTCCCCGCACCACCACAGGAGACTGCGTTCGAGATCCACAACCTGCAGCCGTAGCAGTCAGCCAACGACCCTCCACAGAAGGCCCGCCCCGGCGGGCCTTCTGTCTTCTGGCCTCGAACTCGTACCTCCAGGAGTTCACTTCTATCCCGCGACTCCTCAAGTGAGCCGTCCCGAGTACCGGCTCGAGCCCTGCAAGTCGGCCCTGACCGCCGTCCGCCGGATGCCGTTCAAGTGGTCGCTGAATCCGTACATGGGCTGCGTCCACCGCTGCACGTTCTGTTATGTCCGGCACTTCGAACAGCGTGCCGACCGGCCCTCCGGCGAACGCTACGGCCGCTCGATCCGCGTGAAGCCGAACATCGCCGAGGTGTTGCGCCGCGAGCTCGCGCGTCCGTCGTGGCAGCGGGAAGAGGTCGCGATGGGCACCGCGACCGATCCCTACCAACCCGCCGAGGGGCGTTTCCGGCTCACGCGCGCGTGCATCGGGGAGCTCGCCGCGTCGGCCACGCCGTTTTCGATCGTAACCCGCGGGCCGCTCGTCGTGCGCGACGTCGACGTTCTCGCCGAGGCGGCGCGCGAGGTCACGGTCGCCGTGTACATCTCCCTTCCCACGCTGGATCTCGACGTCTGGCGAAGCACCGAGCCCGGCACCGCGCCGCCGTCGAGCCGGCTCCGCGCGATCCGCACCCTCGCCGACGCGGGAATCGACGTCGGCGTGGGGATGGCTCCGATCCTCCCCGGGCTCTCGGATCGTCCCGAGCAGCTCGAAACCGTCGTGCGCGCAGCGCGGGAGGCCGGCGCACGCACGATCTGGGCCGGGGTAGTGCGCCTTCGGCAGGGCGTCCGCGAGCACTTCCTCGAGGCACTCGGGCGTGATTGGCCCGAGCATGTCGAGCACGGAAGCGCTCTTCGGGACCCGCGCATACCTTCCGACCTCGGTCGCGAGTCCATCACCGCACCGGCCCACCTCGCCGGGTCGTCGACGCGATCGCTCCGTCGAACCACGCCGCTTCGACCCGAGCCACGGCAGCTGGCACTTTCCATCTGACGGGGAGGAGCATCCGGCGCCGCGCCGTAGAATCGCCCAG
>DATKBJ010000115.1:0-16656 GCA_035514135.1 Gaiellaceae bacterium
CCCTCATCACGATTACGTCACCCTCCGATCGAACCACGGCGCTCGTGCCGGCATACGCGGGCCACGATGTCGCCGAGATCTCGAAGAGGCGCACCTCGCGAAGTACGCGCTCCGGGATCCGTTCGACGTTGTAGTCCGAGCGCGGTGGGCGCGCGGTGTAGTCCTCGCGCACCGTGCTGAATCGAAACGACGCTCCGAATTGCTGGGCGCGCAGCCCGTCCTCGATCAACTCCGGCAGGCGGAAGAGATCGGCCCGGTAGAAGCCGCCGTGCGAGTCCTCGCGCAGCTCGGAGAGCTTGCCGATCGGGTTGTCGCCGACCTGCGGATCTTGGCCGTGCGCAAGCTGGAGCTTGATCCGCCCGCGCCCCTCGGCGATCGTCTTCGAGAACGCGCCTTTGGCCACGCTTTCTCTAAAGCGTGGCCCCTCCTTCGGGTTGTCGACCGTCGTCCACTCTCCGAAGCGGGCGAAGTAGCCCTCGAGCGTCACTCGGCGAGCTCCATTGAGTGAACCGGCCGCGCCTCGATGAGCTCGGGGACGTACTCGTAGTCCAGCCGAACCCGCGACACCGTCGTGTCGTCGCGCTTCTCGGCCCAGGCCACGCCGTAGGGATCGGTGACGACGAGCCAGCGATGATCGGCGAGGTAGGCGACGAGCGCCCGGCGGACGACGTCGGCGAGCGAGCGATCGTCCTGAGCGGCGCGCTTGCGAACGGCGAAACCGACGTCCTCAGAGAGTGAGATGGAGAAACGGTGCATGCCGCACCTATCGGCTGCCAACGGCTGCGCGGCCGTGTCCCCACGCGTCGCGATCGCTACGCGTGAAACTTCGTACCGGATTTCGTACCGACCTCACCTGATCTGAGGGCACCTGAGCCGACCTCACATGGCTCAACAGAGCCAAACCGACCTGACCTGACCCCCATCGGGTCGGCTGTTAACCGGAGGGTTGTTGGTTCGAGTCCAACCCGGGGAGTTTCGTCGTTCGTACACTTGGAGAGGCCGGCCGGCAGCGGTCCTTCCCCCTATCGGACGCACGTCGCGTACCCGATGGCCGGTCCCGCTGCCGGCGCGGCCTCGGCTCTCAGGTCGTCATGCGGATGGCGACCTCGTAACGCGACACCGACGTTCGCGTGCCTGGCGTGTCGCCCGTTGGCATTGCGCTCAGAATCTCGTCGCCTCGCTCGTACGCCTCGTCCGAGTCGAAGAAGACGATCGCCAGGGAGCGATCGCTCCCGGGATCGTGCAGGACGAGCATCTCGGTGGCATCGAGCCCTTCGGGCCGGTCGCCCGACTCGATCTCGTTGCGGAGCTCTGCGATCCGCTCCGACGTGACTCCTTCGAACGACACGACGCGTGCAAGTGTCATCTCCAACCTCCTGTCAGCGAACGAGGTATGCGAAGGCACGCACGACGCGCGCTCCGCCACTGCGAACCGTGATGGTGCCGCGCAGCCGTGTGCCCTGCGCCGCGGCCGGGACGACGAGCGAGCACCGTGCCGCGCCGCCCGCCAGGCTGCCGCGTGCGGCGACGAGCCTGCCCGCAACGCGAACCTGACAAGCAACGGAGCCCGACCTGATCGACCGCCCGGTGTCTGAACGTGTCACGGGGAGCGCGACCGCGAAGCGCTGACCGGCACGCGGCGCGCCTGGCGTTGCCGAGAGGCTCCTCGCGACGAGGCTGACCGCCGGCTTGTTCGCGAGCGTGTAGCTCCAGTACGAGAAGTCGTCGGGCGCGACGTCGAGAGCGACGACGCCCTGGGTAGCCGTGTTGACGTCGGCAGCGAGGAGCCTGAAGCGGAAGCGAGGCGAGTTACCGAGCTCGCTCACATGGACGTCGATCGAGACGACGTTCGCGACGTTGCGGAAGCGAGCACGGGTCGGGAGGTCGTCGGGAGCCCACTGGCGGCCATCCCAGCGCTCCATGGCGATCTGACCGGCTGCGAGCGTGAGCTGGAGATCCGCTCCGCTGTCCCCGGTCCGCGCATTGGCGTCGGCATCGATCGACACGACCACGGCCGACGCCTCCGGCAGCTCGGCGTAGTTGGGAGTCGTGATCGCGAACGTGATCCACCCGTTCTTCGCATCGCTCACCCGAACGGCGGTGATGTCCGGAGCAGCGTCGTGATCGCCGACCGGATCGGCCACGGCCGCGGGCGCATCACCGGCGAACGTCAGCCGGCCCGTGTTCGGCGCAAAGTCCGATGCGATCAGCTGCTCGTCCCCGCCTCCGACACGTTGCCCGCGCGAGGTCACGACGAGGAGGCCGAACGCAGTGCTGGCGCCGATCGACGAGCGCGGAAGTACGACGGTCAGGACACCTCCGTCGAAGCTCGCTGCAGCTCCCGCGGCAGTTCCCTGTACGAGCTGTGAGCCGTTCCACGTGTAGACCTCGGTGCCACCGCTCGCGAGGTAGCGCACGAGGGCTTCGTCGCCCTCGGCGCCCGTGTCCTGGTTCGAGTCCGTGTCGAACCACAGATTCACCCAGCTGTTCTCCGGGAGCGACTGGAAGTTCGCGATCGCGACCGTGATCCTGAGCACGCCGGCAGCCGCTTCCGAGACCTCCACGGCGGTGATGTCGGGTGCCGTGTTGACGTCTCCGGCCGGATCCGAGTAGGCCCGCGCCGCAACCGCTGTCCCGACCACCAGAAGAGTCGCCAACGCCACGCCCACCGCCGGAAGGACGCGCTTCAACTCGTGCCTACGACCGATGTGTGCTCAGGCGACGTGTCCCCACTCTCGACCAGCCGCACGGTGGTGTCAACAGCAGCGGACGGGAGGTCGCTGCGAGAATCGCCCACGTGCGCGCCCTCCTCGACTCCGTGGGGAACCACCTGCGTGTCACGAAGCGACTCGCTCCGCGTCGTGGCGCATCTCTCGGCGAGCGCTTCGGGCCGCTTGACGATCGCGTCGTCTTCGTCGTCGGCTCGCCTCGCTCCGGAACGACGTTCCTCGCCGGAGCGATCGGTTCGCTTGCCGGCTTCGTTGACCTCGGCGAGGTCGCCCCCGTGAAGGCCGCTGTCTCCGAGCTCGCAGCCCTCGAGCCTCGGGATGCTGCGCGCCGTCTTCGGCGAGCTCTGGCCGTCGCGCGTCGAGCCGGTCTCGTCGGTGCAGTGCGTCCCGTCGAACAGACGCCGGAGATGGCGCATCTCGTCGCCGCCATCCCGCTCGCGTTTCCCGAGTCGCGCGTGGTGCACATCGTCCGCGACGGCCGAGATGTCGCCTGCTCCCTGCTGGAGAAGCCCTGGCTACGGCGTGAGCAGACGAAGGTCGACGACGCCAGGGTGCCGTACGGCTCGTATGCGCGGTTCTGGGTGGAGCCCGATCGGCGCGAGGAGTTCGAGACGGCGAGCGATGCGCGCCGTGCCGCGTGGGTCTGGCGGAGCTACGTGACCGCTGCTCGCTCCGCCGGAGTGCACCTGATCGACGTGCGCTACGAGGAGCTTGCCGCCGATCCGGCTGCCGTCGCGGCGCAGGTCGCGCCCGCGCTCGATGCACCGGTCGAGCCGCTCGCCACTGCGTTTGCACGCGTGCACGACGCGTCGGTCGGCAGGTACCGCTCGGACCTGACGGCGGAGCAGCTCGCCGACATCGAGGCCGAGGCGGGAGACCTCCTCCGTGAGCTCGGCTACGTGAGCTCGGCGAGCGCCTGACGCACTTTCGCGAGGTGCGCCTGCAGCTCGGTCGTACGGGCGAGATCGGCGCCCGAGAGGTCGCGCTTCAGTTTCCGCTCGCGAAGCCGGAGAAGAAGCTCCGTCCCGGTGCGCTCGTCCAGCGCCTCCAGCGCGGCGCGGGCGTCCAACTCGGCGTGCAGCGCGGTGAGCTCCGCGTCCTCTCTCCCCGTGACGAGGACGTTCCGGAACCGGCGGTTGACTTCCGAGTCGAAGTGATCGGGCGAGAGTTCGGTGAGCCCCCGGACGAGATTCGAGTGCGCGACGCAGGCGGCCAGCACCTCCCGCTCGAGCCGATCTCCCGCGTCGAGAAGGCGCGGCGCATCCTCCTTCGTTCGCGAGGCTCCGCCGCGCGCCGGCGCAAGGCCGGCGAGCGTCTCACGCGGGAGGTCGAGGCGATCGGCGAGGAGCCGAAGCGCCTCCTGGCGCTCGGGTGAGTCCTCAGCCTTTGCGAGCACCTCGCGGGCGCGGACGAAGCCCTCCTGCCGATCGGCCGAGCGCTCGATCTCGAGGCGCACGCGATACACGAGATAGCTCTCGGCGCCAGCGAGTCGATCCGCGAAGCCGGCGGGTGCGTCCGCAGGGTCCTGGCCGCGCGGAAGCGTGACCACTTTGACGTCGAAGCCCTGCGCCGCGGCGAGCTCCATCCCGCGCAGCGTCGCCTCCTGCCCGGCGGCGTCGGCGTCGAAGCAGAGATACAGCTTCTTCGTCATCTGCCCGAGGGCTCGCACCTGTTGCGCGGTCAGCGCGGTTCCCATCGACGCGACGACCGGCTCGAAGCCCGCTTGGCGTAGAGCGATGACGTCCGTGTTCCCCTCGACGACGGCCGCGAAGTCCTGCTTCCCGATAGCCGTCTTCGCGAGGTGGAGGCCGTAGAGGATCGCGCTCTTGTGGAAGAGGTCGCCCTCCGGCGAGTTCACGTACTTGCCGCGCAGCGGGTCGTCCTCGCGGAGCTTCCGCGCCTGGAAGCCGACGACGCGACCGCGCGCGTCGGCGAGCGGGAACATGAGCCGTTGCGGGAAGTAGTCCGATCCTCGCGTCGTGACGAGCCCGGCCGACTTGAGCTCGTCGAGCGTGAACCCGCGCTCCTTCGCCTTCTCCGCGAGCCCCTTCCCCGGCGAGAGGCCGAGGCGGAACTCCTTCGCGACCTCCTCCCCGAGCCCGCGCCCGGCGAGGTACTCGCGAACCGGCGCGCCCGCGTCGCCGTCCCAGAGGAGCCGCTCGAAGTAGCCCGCCGTCTGGTCGAGCACCGCATACAGGCGCTCGCGACGCCTCCGCTCCTGCTCCACGTGCGGAGATGCGTCTTCGACTTCGATCGGAACCCGAAACCGCTCGGCCAGCCACTCGATCGCGCCCACGAAGTCGAGGTTCTCGGTCTCGCGGACGAACGCGATCACGTCGCCGCCTTTCCCGCAGCCGAAGCAGTAGTAGAGCTTCTCGACCGGGTTCACCGAGAACGACGGGGTCTTCTCCTCGTGGAACGGGCAGCGGCCCGTGAAACGCGTGCCAGAGGCGCGGCGGAGGGGGGTCCGCGACGAGACGACCTCGACCATGTCCGCTGCAGAGACGACGTCGCGCACCGACGAGTCCTTGATCCGGGCCACGAGTCGAGACTACTCGCCGCCCACGTCGTAGGCTCTTACGCGATGGCGGAGGGCATTGTCAGCGAACGGAAGGTCGTCACCGTCGTCTTCTGCGACCTCGTCGGCTTCACGGCCCGTGCCGAGTCGATGGACCCGGAGGACGTGGCAGCGCTCCTTCGCCCGTACCACCAGCGCGTGCGCGCAGAGCTGGAGCGACACGGGGGCACGGTCGAGAAGTTCATCGGCGACGCCGTCATGGCCCTGTTCGGAGCGCCGACGGCACACGAGGACGATCCCGAGCGAGCCGTACGTGCTGCAATCGCGATCCGCGACTTTGCGGTCGAAGGAGCGCTCGAGCTGCGCATCGGGATCACGACAGGAGAGGCGCTCGTCGCGCTCGGCGCAAGCCCTGCAGAAGGTGAGGGCATGGCCTCGGGCGACGTGGTCAACACCGCAGCGCGCCTCCAGAGCGCGGCGCCCACCAACGGCATCCTCGTCGACGCCACGACCTATCGAGCTACCCGGCACGCGGTCGACTACGACGAGGCCGCCTCGGTCGATGCGAAGGGCAAAGCCGAGCCGATCTCTGTCTGGGAAGCGACCGGCGCTCGCTCGCGCTTCGGCGTCGACGTCACCCACCGCGCCCGCGCAGAGCTCGTCGGTCGCGAGCAGGAGCTCGGCTTCCTGCGCGACGCCTTCCTCCGCGCGCGCACCACGCGAACGCCGCAGCTCGTAACGCTCGTCGCCGTCCCGGGGATGGGCAAGAGCAGGCTCGTGTACGAGCTCATGCGGATCGTCGACGCCGACCCCGAGCTCGTCACCTGGCACCAGGGACGCTGCCTCGCCTATGGAGACGGCGTCGCATTCTGGGCACTGGCGGAGGTCGTGAAGGCGCAGGCCGGGATCTCGGAGCGTGACACCGAGGACGAGGCAGCGGAGAAGCTCCACGCCGCAGTCGAGGACGCAATCGACAACGCGAACGACGTCCGCTGGGTCGAGTCGCACCTCCGCCCGCTGGTAGGCCTCGAGGCCGACACCGGGCTGGGCGGCGACCGCCGCGGCGAGGCCTTCGCAGCCTGGCGGCGCTTCCTCGAAGCGCTCGCGGAGCAGCGGCCGCTCGTACTGGTGCTCGAAGACCTGCACTGGGCGGACGACGGCATGCTCGACTTCGTCGATGAGCTAATCGACTGGCTGAGCGGTGTTCCCCTCCTCGTCGCCTGCAGCGCTCGCCCGGAGCTCCTCGAGCGGAGGCCCGGCTGGGGGGGCGGCAAGCTGAACGCCTCGACGATCGGCCTCTCCCCGCTCTCACAGGAGCAGACAGCTCTCTTGATCTCGCATGTCCTCGAGCGCTCGCTGCTCCCGGCAGAGATACAGCAGGCGCTGCTGGAGCGCTCGGAGGGAAACCCGCTCTACGCCGAGCAGTTCGCACAGCTCTACCTCGAGCGCGGCTCGGCGGAGGACCTCCCTCTTCCGGAGACGCTGCAGGGGATCGTCGCCGCGCGCCTCGACGGTCTCTCGGGCGAGGAGAAGGCAGCCCTGCAGGATGCCTCGGTCGTCGGCAAGGTCTTCTGGACGGGTGCGCTGCGCAGAGACGAAAACGAGGCGACCGCACTCCTCCACTCTCTCGAGCGGAAGGGCTTCCTCACCCGCCAGCGCCGTTCATCCGTTGAGAGCGAAGGTGAGTGGGCCTTCGCCCACATGCTCTTGAGGGACGTCGCCTACGGGCAGATCCCCCGTGCCGATCGCGCGCACAAACACCACCAGACCGCCGAGTGGATCGAGAGCCTCGGCCGCCCGGACGACCACGCCGAGCTCCTCGCCTACCACTGGCGCTCGGCGCTCGAGCTCGCGTTGGCGGCTGGCCGGGACACCTCCGAGCTCGCGACACCCGCCCGTCTTGCACTCCGTGCAGCAGGCGATCGCTCCTTTGCGGTCAATGCCTATCCCGCCGCGGCCGCCTACTTCGGCGAAGCACTCACTCTCTGGCCAGACGAGAACGAGGAGCGGCCGCAACTCCTCTACCGCTTCGCCGACGCGCTCTACGTCGCAGCCGACGAAGGAGCGCTCGACGCCCTCGAGGAGGCCCGCGACGCGCTTCTTGCGGCTGGCGACCGCGAGACGGCCGCGGAGGCAGAGATCTCGGTCTCGCGTGTCTGGTGGCACCGGGGACGAAGCGACGAGGCCTCCGCGCACGAAACGCACGCCGCGGAACTCGCCGGGAGTGCCGTTTCTCCGGCGACTGCGCGCGTCCTCGCCAACGTTGCTCGCACGAGGGCGATCGGCGGTGACCCCGAGGAAGGGCTTCGCCTTGCAAGGGAAGCGCTCGCGATGGCAGAAGCACTCGAGCTGGACGAGTTGCGGACGCACACGCTCTCCACGATCGGGATGGCCAAGGGATACCTCGGCGACCCGACTGGCCGGCGTGATGAGGAGCGCGCGCTCGAGCTCGCCCTTGCTGCCCATTCGCCCCAAGCAGGCAGCATCGCCAACAACGTCGCGGTTCAGGCTTTCTTTGCGTTCGACCTACGGCGAGCAGGCGAGCTCTTCGACGAGGGCCGAGCGATCGCGGAGCGCTTCGGCGACGCTTCGGGCGTCCGCTGGCTGCGGGCGCAGCAAGCGACCTTCGCGTTCATGCTCGGCCGCTGGGATCAGGCACTCGAAGGCGCAGAGACCTTCATCGCCGAGTGCGAGGCGGGGTCTCCGCACTACCTGGAGCGTCGCATGCGAGAGGATCGTGCCTGGATTCGCGAGGCACGAGGCGATGTCGACGATGCCCTCGCCGACTATCGCAAGGCCCTCGCACTTGTACGCATGACCGACGATCCGCAGGGACTCCTAGGGCCGCTCGGAAGTGTGATCCTGGGGTTCGAGACACACGGTCTCACCGACGAGGCGCGGGATCTCGCTCTCGAGCTTGTTGCGCTAGCAGGGGCGCATCCGTACGAGGCGGCCTGGGGGCTGTCATTGGGGTTCCTCTTCTCGCGTAGTGCGGTCGGGTTCGAGTCGGAGCTGCGCGAGATCCTCGATCGAGCCCCGCAGTACCGGTGGCGGGATCTTGCGTTCGCCTGCCTCGATCGGGACTTCGCCCGCGCGGCGGACATGTGGGAGGCGGGCGGCAGCCCGACCTGGGAGGCGCGGCTCCGGCTGCGGGCGGCGGAGGAGCTGGTCGAGACCGGGCGCCGCTCCGAGGGCGACGAGCAGGCTCGGAAGGCAATCGACTTCTACCGCACGGTCGGCGCGAGCTTCTTCGTCGACCGTGCCGAAGCGCTGCTCGCGCAGAAGGCCACCGGTTGAGCACGTCTCGCCGCGAGCGCAAGGTCGTCACCGTCGTCTTCTGCGACCTCGTCGGCTTCACCGCGCGCGCGGAGTCGATGGATCCCGAGGACGTCGAGGCGCTCCTCGGCCCGTACCACGAGCGGGTTCGCGCCGAGCTCGAGCGCCACGGCGGCACCGTCGAAAAGTTCATCGGGGACGCGGTGATGGCCCTCTTCGGCGCCCCGACCGCGCACGAGGACGATCCCGAGCGCGCTGTTCGCGCCGCGCTCGCGATCCGGGAGTTCGCGCTCGAAGAGGAGCTCGAGCTGCGCGTCGGGGTCACGACGGGCGAGGCGCTCATCCGGCTCGACGCGCAGCCGGACGCCGGCGAGGGGATGGCCTCGGGAGACGTCGTCAACACCGCGGCTCGCCTACAGTCCGCTGCGCCCGTCAACGGCATCCTCGTCGACGAGACGACGTACCGGGCGACGCGCGCCGCGGTGGACTACGACGCTGCCACAGCGGTCGACGCGAAGGGCAAGGCCGAGCCGATCGCGGTGTGGACGGCGGTCGCGGCGCATTCCCGCTTCGGCGTCGACGTCGCGCACGAAGCGCGCTCGGAGCTCGTTGGCCGCGAGCGCGAGCTCGGGATCGTCAGGGATGCCTTCGAGAGAGCACGTCATGAGCGCACGCCGCAGCTCCTCACCCTCGTGGGCGTCCCCGGCATCGGCAAGTCGAGGCTCGTGTACGAGCTCCAGCGCATCGTCGACGCCGACCCGGAGCTCATCACTTGGCGCCAGGGTCGCTGCCTCGCGTACGGGGACGGCATCACTCTCTGGGCGCTCGGCGAGATCGTCAAGGCGCAGGCCGGAGTCCTCGAGCAGGACTCGCCGGAGGAGATAGCAGTGAAGGTCCACCAGGTCGTCGACGACACGCTCGCGGGTACCGGCGACGAGACGCGTGTCGAGGCGCACCTCCTCGCGCTCCTGGGCCTCGCGGGCGAGGCCCAGCTCGGTGGCGACCGCCGCAACGAGGCATTCGCCGCGTGGCGGCGCTTCCTCGAGGGTCTCGCGGAGCAGCGACCGCTCGTCGTCGTCGTGGAAGACATCCACTGGGCGGATGCGAGCCTCCTCGACTTCTTCGACGAGCTTGTCGACTGGGTCACCGACGTCCCGCTGCTCGTCGTCGCGACGGCGCGGCCCGAGCTCCTCGAGCGCCGACCGAACTGGGGCGGCGGCAAGCTCAACGCCACGACACTCGCGCTGTCGCCGCTCTCCGAGGAGCAGACGGCCGAGCTCATCGGGAAGCTCTTAGCGACGCCCGTTCTCGCCGCCGAGTCGCAGCAGTCGCTCCTCGAGCGCGCCGGAGGCAATCCGCTCTACGCCGAGCAGTACGTCGAGCTCTACCTCGAGCAGGGCTCGACGGACGAGCTCCCGCTCCCGGAGACACTTCAGGGCATCATTGCGGCCCGCCTCGACGGGCTTCCCGATTCGGAAAAGAGCCTGCTACAGGACGCAGCCGTGGTCGGGAAAGTGTTCTGGGCGAGCTCGATCGGACGGAGTCCCGACGCGGCGACCGCCTCGCTCCACTCGCTCGAGCGCAAGGGTTTCGTCCGCCGCCAGCGACGCTCGTCGCTCGAGGGCGAGAGCGAGTTCGCGTTCGCGCACGCACTCGTCCGCGACGTCTCGTACGGTCAGATCCCACGCGCCGACCGTGTGCAGAGACACCGCGCCGTAGCCGAGTGGATCGACCGGCTCGGACGTCCCGAGGACCACGCCGAGATGCTGGCGTACCACTGGAGCTCGGCTCTGGAGCTCGTCCGAGCGTCCGGTGGTGGCGACGAGCAGCTGGTGGAGCGCACGCGGCGCGCACTGCGTGCGGCGGGGGGTCGCGCGTTAGCACTCAACAGCTACGCCGTCGCCGCCGCGCAGTACAAGGATGCGCTCGCTCTCTGGCCCGACGACGCCGAGCGGCCCGGCCTCCTGTTCCAGCTGGCCGTTGCGCTCCACCGGTCATACGACGAGGCGCGGCAGCAAGAGGCGCTCGAAGCCGCCCGCGACGCATTGCTGGCGGTCGGGGACACCGAGCGCGCATCCGAGGCGGAGTCGTTCCTCGCGCGCGTCTTCTGGGAGCGGGGTCAGCACGAGCTCGTCCGGGAGCATCTCGTGCGCGCGGAGGCTCTCGCCGGCGACTCGGTCTCGGCCGCGGCGGCGCGGGTACTGGCCTTCGCGGGACGGATCCGAGAGATCGCAGGCGAGAAGGACGAAGGGCGACGTCTCGCCGAGGCCGCACTCGCGACGGCGACCGAACTCGGGCTCGAAGAGCTCCGCGCCCATGCGCTCACGACGATCGGCATGGCGAAGAACGACGTCGACTTCGGGTCGGGCATCGCCGACATGGAGCGTGCCCTCGAGATCGCTCTCGCGGCCGACTCCCAGGTCGCCTCGTCGATTGTCCACAACCTCGCCGTCTACGCGGCGTATGCGGGCGACTTTGCACGCACGGACGAGCTCTACGCCGAGGCGACGCGCCTCGGCGAGCGATACGGAGACGCCTCGAGTGTCCGCTTCGTCCGCGGCAACCGCATCTGGCTCGACTTCATGCTCGGGCGCTGGGATCGCGCGCTCGCGTCTGCGGACACGTTCATCGCCGAATGCGAGGCGGGGTCACCGCACACGCTCGAGCATTTCGCGCGCGAAGTGCGTTCGGCACTTTGGCTTGCCCGCGGGGATCAGGACCGTGCACTTCGCGACCAGCTCCAGTCGTTCGAGCACCAGACGAGGCACGACCCATTCCAGCTGCTCGGCTCGCTCGCGCTTACCGCAGCGCTCTACGCCGAGCTCGGGCAGCTCGACGAAGCGCGCGGGTTCGCCCTGCAGGTGCCTCCGCTTGTCCGGGAAGTCGGGGTGCACGGTGCTCTCACGCGGCTCGGGCTGTTCGCCGAGAAACTCGACATCCGTGAGGATCTCCGTGATGCCGTCGCCGCCGGAGCTGGCCCGAGCGTGCCGACCTGGCGAAGCGTGATCGAGCACATCCTTGCGGGCGAGCTCGACGCGGCTGCGGACATCATGGCGTCGGCGGGGAATCCCACGATCGAGGCGAACCTCCGCAAGCACCTCGGCGTGCGGATGCTGGCTGCAGGGCGAACGGTCGACGCAGAGGTCGAGCTCAAGCGTGCGCTCGAGTTCTATCGCTCGGTCGGCGCGTCGGCCTACGTCGCGCAGATCGAACGCGCGCTCGCCGGCGCTCAGAGAGACTCGGCGTAGGCGAGCGCGAAGCGGTCGGTCATCCCGGCGATGTAGTCGACGATCTCGTCTGCGTCGTCGCCACGCTCGGCCATGTGGTCGAAGACCACGCGGATCACGTCGTGTGCCTTCTCGTGTTCCGGCGCCGCCTGGGGGCCGAGATAGACGCGCTCGAACATGAACGCGCGCAGCGAGAGCATCGCCTCCCCCACCTCGGCCGACTGGCGGATGTCGGCGACGCCCTCGGAGGACTCGACGATGTCGTGGACGAGCCGGTCGATCCGCGCCGACCCCGTGTCGCCCAGGATCGCGATCTCCTCGATTGGCAGGTCGTCCTCCGCCAGCAGCCCGTACCGCACGGCGTCGTCGATGTCGTGGTTGATGTACGCCACGCGGTCGACGAGCCGCACAATCCTCCCTTCGAGCGACTCCGGCTCGCGCTCCCCCGTGTGCGTGAGGATCCCGTCGCAGACCTCATGGGTCAGATTGAGCGAGCGCGCGATGCGCAGCGATTGCTCGTTGTGGCGGAAGCGCCGGTCGAATCGTTCCGACACGGCCGCATCGAGCGCATCCTCGCCCGCATGTCCGAACGGCGTGTGCCCCATGTCGTGTCCGAGCCCGATCGCCTCGACGAGATCCTCGTTCAGACGGAGCGCCCGCGCAACCACGCGCGAGATCGCGGTTGTCTCCAGCGTGTGGGTCATCCGCGTGCGGTAGTGGTCGCCCTCGGGGTCGATGAAGACCTGCGTCTTCCCTTTCAGTCGCCGGAAGGGCTTCGAGTGGACGATGCGGTCGCGGTCGCGCTGGAACGGCGTGCGCACGCCGCACGGCTCCTCCGGAAGCTCGCGCCCGCGCGTCTCGAGCGAGCGGACCGCGAACGGGGACAGGCCCGCCTCTCGCGCACGAATCGTCTCGTCGAAGCTCATGGCGATCAGCGTAGAGGCAGAACATGCGGGATCGCTGCACCGACGAAGAGGGCGGCGAATGCGAGCCCGAGCGTCCCGTAGCCTCCGACTGCGAGCGCGGCGCCACCCACGGCGGCGCCGACGAAGTAGCCCGCCTGGATCGCCGCGGCACGCACGCCCGTGACGCCGAGCCGAAGCTCGGGAGCAAGTCCGAGCCCGCGAGCGCTCCCCGCAAGCGTCCGGCCACCGGCGATGAAGCACAGGATTGCAAAGAGCCCGACGCTGACCCAGACCGACGGGCGGAATGCCCCGAGGGTCGCGACCGTCACCGCCGCGGACAGCGCGAGCGCGACGAGCAGGAGACGGCCGTGATCATCGACCCACCGGCGAAACAGGAAGTTCCCCGGGACGTAGACGAGAGCGCCGAAGCCGAGCGCGATCCCGGTTGCTGCGATCGAGAGGTCGTAGGACTCGACGAGTAGCGCTCCCATATAGACGAGTGCACCAGCCCAACCCGAGAACGCGAAGAGCTCCCCGGTCGTCCAGCGCGCGACGCCCGAATGGGTCAGCACCGCGCGCAGCCCAGCCCGCGAGCTCGCAGGCGACGTGGCGTGCTGTCGGAACAGGAGTGCGGTTGCAACTGCGGCCATCGCGACGGGAACGACAAGCCAGGCGAGCCGCCAGCTGATCTCGCCCAGAAGCCCGACGACCGGCATGCCGACGATCCAGGCGAGCGGCGGCCCGAGGAGCGTCAAAGCAAGCACGCGCGACCGGTTCTCCGGCGTGGACCAGTCGGCGGTGGCGGCGATCGCAGCCGAGTACGACACGCCGATCCCGACGCCGACGAGCGCCTGCGCGGCGACGAGCACGGCGAAGTCCGGAGCCGCGCCGCTGACGACCGAGCCGCACGCCAGGGTCGCGATCGCGCCGAGCATGAGACCTCGCAGGCCGATACGAGCCGCAAGCATCCCCGTCGCGAGCGCAGCGATACCGGCAGCGAGCCCGGACACCGTCCGCAGCTGTCCCGCCGTCGCGATCGAGACGCCGAGATCCCTCGCCACGTCCGGCAGCAATGGGTTGAGAACGACGAGCGCGGCCTGCGAAGCAGCCAGTGCGGCCAGAAGGCTGATGCCGACCGCGCGCGGCCCGTCGCGCATCAGAGGATGATCGGAACCGTGCCGCCGTCGGCGCTCCAGGCTGCGCCTGTGACGTAGGAGGCGCGCTCGGAGCAGAGAAAGACGATGACCGCGGCAATCTCCTCCGGCCGGGCGAGACGGCCGAGCGGGCGACCCGCGCCGACCTTCGCGAGAACCACCGCGCGGTCGCCCTGCTGATCGGCGAGCCCACCGTCGCCGAGCCATGCGTCCGTCTCGGTCGGCCCGGGGGTCACCGCGTTGCAGCGGATGCCGTCCGTCGCGTACAGATCGGCGACGAGTCGGGATAGAGAGAGCACGGCCGCCTTCGTAACGGAGTAGTGCGGCATCCCGGTGGAGGGGCGCTTGCCGGCGGTCGACGAGACGTTCACGACCGCACCACCGCCGACTCGAAGCAGCGGCAGAGCAGCCCGGATGGCCCGGACATAGCTCATCACGTTCAGTTGCCAGTACGCGTCCCACTCCTCGTCGGGGACGTCCTCGAACCGCGCCTGCCGTGCGATCCCGACGTTGTTGACGAGGACGTCGAGCCCGCCGAGCACGGTCGCCACCTCGTCGAGCACTCGCTCCGGCTCGCCGGGGAGCGACAGGTCTGCGACGACGTGCGCCGCCTCGCCGGCGCCTGGCGCATCGCGTCTCCCACAGGTCACGACCCGCGCGTCCTCCGCCACGAGCTGGCGCGCAACCTCCAGGCCTATTCCCCCGGTGGAGCCGGTGACGAGACACCTCTTGCCGCTGAGTCCGAGATCCACGGGCGGCTAGGGTACCGCCGTGCCGACGACGATCGTGATGGTCAGGCACGGCGAGACCCACTGGAACCGCCACAACCGCTTCCAAGGACACGCGGATCCACCCCTCAACGCGACTGGTCGCGAGCAAGCCCACGCCCTGGCGGCCGAGCTGAGCTCGGAGACGTTCGCCGCCGCGTACGCGAGCCCACTCCGGCGGGCGGCAGAGACAGCGGCGATCCTCGCCGGCGCGCTGCAGCTCGAAGCGGTTCCCGACGAGTCGTTGATGGAGGTCGACGTCGGGTCGTGGTCGGGGCTCACACGCACCGAAGTCGAAGCTCGGTTTCCGGAGGGATTCGCGCGCTGGCTGGAGTACGGGCACGGCTGGGACGACGGTGAGACATACGACGAGCTCGGGGAGCGAGTTGTTGCTGGATTGTTGAACATCGGCGCCAGGCACTCGGACATGGCCGTATTGGCCGTGACCCACGGAGGCCCGATCCGCTCGGCGCTCGCCGCCGCGGAGCGCGTTTCGTTCGACGAGGCGAGGCGCTCGATCCACATCGTCGGTAACTGCGCCGTCGTCAGGTTCGCCGTTCGGGACGGCAAACTCGAGCGAGTAGACTGACCGCTTCGTGGACTACACGAACGAGTACAACGTTCGTGTGGTGGTGCGGACTTACGGCCTCGGTGCGGCCGTGAGACCACACCGAGACCACACCACGGCGACGTTCTAGGACGCGATCAGGGGCCAGAACCCGCTCGGCCGAGACCTCGTCGGCGGGCATGAGGTCATCCGCCTCTAGACATTTGCCGATACCTGTGGCCCATGCGCAGCTGGGACGTCCATCCCCGTCTCTGGTCCGATCGCAGGCGAGGGCGCTCGGAGCTCTCGAAGCGCGTAACCGTAATCCTCGCACTAGGTCTGACTGCGGCGGTTTACGCAGCGCGCTACGTCGACGACGACGTGGCCGGCATGCCTCTGCTGCTCCTTGGGGTTCCGGTGGCGCTCTGCGGCGTCTGGTTCGGCTTCAGAGGAGGGGTCTTCTGCGCACTCCTCGCAGTGGGACTGACGACCGCTTGGTACCTGCACGGGGACGTCGACGCCGGCCCCATCGGCTCGACCCTCCAGGCGACGGCCCTCCTCGTACTGGGTGGACTGGTCGGTCACTTCGCCGAGAAGCGTCGGGCGCTCGAAGAGAGGGTCAGCCGGCACGAGGAGCTCTCGCTCGACCTCATCTGCACCGCCAACTTCGACGGCTTCTTCACACGACTGAATCCGTCATGGACTCGCATACTCGGCTACTCGACAGCCGAGCTCATGGCCGAGCCATTTCTCGCCTTCGTGCATCCCGACGATCGAGACGCGACCATCGCCGAAGCCGAGAGGCAGACGAACGCCGGCGAGCCGGTCTTGCACTTTGCAAACCGCTACCGGCACAAGGACGGCGGCTACCGCTGGTTGGAATGGATGTCCCGCCCTGATGCCGACGCGGGCGAGCTGATCGCGGTTGCGCGCGACATCACTGCCCGCAAGACGGCCGAGGAGACCGTCCGGCGCTACCAGGAGCTCCTCGAGCGCGAGGTGAGCGAACGTACGCGCGACCTCGAGGCGGCACGTCTGGAGATTCTGCGCCGGCTGGCGCTCGCGGCCGAGTATCGAGACGACGATACGTTCGAGCACACAGAACGGGTGGCCCGCACCGCGGCGGCGCTGACAGAGCTCCTCGGACTACCCAGGCGCGATGTCAACCTGATGCGGCAGGCAGCTCCGCTCCATGACATCGGCAAGCTCGGCATCTCGGACACGATTCTTCTCAAGCCCGGGAAGTTGACCGAGCAGGAGTTCGACACGATGCGCCTTCACGCCGAGCTCGGGGCGGAGATCCTCTCAGGGAGCAGATCCGACGTTCTGCAACTCGCCGAGCGGATTGCGCTGACGCACCACGAGTGGTGGAACGGGGACGGCTATCCACGCCAGCTACGCGCGGAGGAGATTCCCCAGTGCGGTCGCATCGTCGCCCTCGCGGACGTCTACGACGCGCTGACACATGCGCGGCCGTACAAGGAGGCCTGGCCGGTGGAGCGAGCCGTCGACGAGGTTCACCGGCTGCGAGGA